>JBJXGQ010000251.1:0-23190 GCA_046160525.1 Burkholderiales bacterium | reverse complement strand
GGATCAAGCGGCTTGCGTCACGAGACTTTTCAGGCGTTGCAACTTCGCGGATACCACGGGCACCGTGAGCATGGTACTCGCGATGGCCATCAACAGCAGCGCCGTGAAAGTCTCGCTGGTGATGATGCGCTTATCCATGAGGATGTTGGCGAAGATGATCATGATGAGCGCCTTCGTCTGCAGTAACCAGCCGATGACCGAAGCCTCGCCGGGTTGCCAGCGCAGAACCTTCCCGGCGATCTGAAGGCCGAGCAACTTGCCCGCGACGGATGCCGCCAGCAACACGGCGGCAGTGAAGAATACGGCCTCGCCTCCCACGTTCCAGTTTGTTCGCAAGCCCGTGCTCAGGAAAAAGACCGGCATCACCACCAGCAGAACGTGGTGGCGCAACTGGTCCATTTGCTTCTGGTCGAACCAATCGCCATCCATGACCGCGCCCGAAAGGAAAGCGCCCACCATGAAATGCAGCCCGGACCAATCCGCTCCAAAGGCGCAAAGCGCAAGCCAGATCAAACCCACATACCAACGGTCCTTCTCGGGGAGCCGCACCATGAGTTTTCGAAAGGCGTAACTACATACCGCGAAGGCGGCTAAAAACACCGCTTGCTTGCCTACGCGCTGCCAGTCCATGAGGATAAGTGCCAGCACGCCCCAGATCGCGATATCGTCCAGGCTTGCGTAGCGCAAAATGCGCTGGCCGATAGGCTGGCGCAAGATCTCCAGTTTCTCCATGAGCAATATCAGGATGGGGAGCGCGGTAACGGCGCACGCCATGCCCACACCAAGGACGAATTGCCAGTGCATTGCCGCTGGCCCATTCCAGCCGTCGTAGCGCAACATACCCAGGGCAACAGCGCCCCCAAATAGCAGTGGGACCACGAGCGCGAGGCCCGAGGTGATCGTGCTCTCCCTGCGATGCACCCAAGCCTTTTTCAAGTCGAGTTCAATGCCGGCGATCCACACGAAGATCATTACCGCCCACCAGGCGATTCCGTTCAAGGATTGGACTACCGGCTGGGTGAAAACGAAGGCGTAGTAATCCGGGAACACTCGCCCCAGCACTCCGGGCCCAAGCAAAATCCCCGTGACGATTTGCACCACTACCAAGGGCGCGTAAAAGTCCGTCTTGCCCAGACGCCAGATGAGATACGGGACAGTGAAGATGATCCCGATGGCGATCAGGAAGATTTCGGTCGTGGTAATAGAGGTATGCACGGGAAGCAGAACTTGAGTTTGAAAGGAGTTACCCGGCCGGGCGCGCTACTTGGGAAGCAGGGGGCCCGTCTTCTTGCCCGGCGCCGGAGGGAGGCAGATGAATTTGCATTTCAAGCGCCGCAATCCCGATATTCACGCTCGCCGTGAGGGTAACCGCCCTAGCCAAGGGGCGCGTCTTAAGTTCCTCCAGGGCGATTTCGAGAATCGTACACATCTGCGCGGTCGAAGCCCGTACCGCCTTCTCATTAAGCGCATCGCTCATGCCGGCCGCCGAGTTCTTCAGCGACTCGGCACCTTCCTTCACCGATGCGGCGATTCCCCCCATGGCATCGTTTGCCTTGCTTGCCACCTGGCTACCCAGGTCTTTCATTTTCTTGAGCATGGGGAACGCTCCTTTGTCGAGAATTGGCGGTTAATTCTTCGGCCTACGAAAGCGCAGGGCTCAAGGCGCCCCGTCTGCGTTACGAACGGTCATCTCTTCGCCAGGTCGATCACGCGGCCGCGCGTAGGCGCCGCACCGTATTGCGAACTCGCGCTGCGCAGAAATGTGGGGGCAACATTCCATTGCTGCCCGCTATCGGTAATGACGGTTACAGACTTGCGGTTGTACTTTGTGATAACGCCCACGACTTCAGGCCGGTCATCCGGCTGAAACGCAACCCGCTCGCCAATCCTGAACTTGAGCATGGAGGCATGAGCCCGCATCTCGCTCAAGAACTTCAACCGCGCCACCACGCGGTTGTTCAAATCGATGAGTTGTGCTTCGGTCAATTTGTCGATGTCTATGGTCACCGCTTCGGTCTCCGTGGAGAGTGGTTTTGGCGCTTGCGCGGGTTCGTTCTTGGCCGCGGCCAAGCGAGCTTATTTTCTTCGAAGGGGAATTCTACGCTTAGGCATATGCGGTGGGCGCCACGACAGGCTTTGAAGTGCAGTGATCTAAGGTCTTCTATTTCGCCCATGCGATTTGCTGGGGACCGGAAGGTCGCCGGGCTGCCCCCGGCTTTCTATGCCTGCTCAGCCTGTGTGATCAAGCAAGGCGGGAAAAAGCGTCACCGACCCTTCTCTTCTGAAGATACACGAAGAATTTAGCAGGCCTCAACCACGGAACTCACCGGCGCGTAGAGTATGCGCGGTGCGGCTAATACTTTCGGCCCCTTTTCACGCCTGGCGAGACCAACGCGGCACATACTGACGTAGCACTCCGTCCATTCGAGATTGCCATCCTTCGCCAGTGGCCTTGAGAAATTCCAAGACTTCCGGGCCATAGCGCACTGAAACCAATTGCTTCGGATTCGCGGACTTGGGGCGCCCACGCAGAGTCCGCATCGGGACCATGGCCTTGAGTTGCTTGGGTGTGAGTGGCGGTGCATCGGGGTCCGCCTTTGCTGCCGCGACGATCACTTTGTCCTCCTTCGCGGAGGGCATGATAACGACGGAACGTTTAGAAGTTTTCGGCATAGTGCTTTACCTCGCGGCGGGTGGCGCGGCGCAGGCTGATGATTCTCCTCGAACGGCCACGTTCAACAAAAGCTACGTAGTACAAGATATTGGTCTCCGGAGCGAGTGCGATCAGCCTCAACTCCTCGTACTCGAAACGATCATCAACCCAAACCAGCGCGGCGTCCCAATCGAGTTTTGCAGCTAGTGCAAGCGAAACACCATGTGCAGCGCGGTTCGCTTTGTCTTGATGTCCTTCGTGTACCCTCGTGTCCTTCGTGGTTAACCGGCGTTTGTAGGTTTACAGCGGCGCGTAGATTTCGATTTCCAGCTTGCGCCGGTGATTGCGGAATTTTCCCAGCGCGGCGATGCGCGCTTCCAGGCGGTTACCGCGATCCAATTGCCGCGCCACGAAACCGTTTTCCGTTTTGGGTAGATATCCCAGAACCTTGTCTTTCCAATCCACTCGTACGGCATTGCCATCGTGAGGGTTGGAGGCCTCGCGTACCAAGAGTAGGGGATCGCCTACTTTCAGTTCGTCCCACACCGCCTTCGCATCGTGATGCCTCAGTCCTGCCGTGAGTACGCTTTGCAAGGTGATGCGCGCGTTGGCTCGTTCTTGCGCAGCGGCGGGCGCCGCGATAATGCACAACAACAGGAGGAGCGTTTGGATCCTCATTATGGCTTCAGTACGACGAGAAAGACGATGGCCACGAGTATGAGCACGGGGATTTCATTGAACCAGCGGTAGTACACATGGGTGTGCAGGTTGCGGTTCTTCTTGAAATCCGCAACCAGCTTGCCGCAGTAGAGATGATAGGCCACCAGCACGGCCACCAAGGCCAGTTTGGCCTGTAGCCAGTGGCCGCCGAAACCGTAACCAAGCCAGAGCCACAGGCCGAAGACCAAGGTCAATACCGCGCCGGGTGTCATGATGCCGAAGTAGAGCTTTCTTTCCATGATCTTGAAGCGCTCGGTGCTCACGGAATCTTCGCTCATGGCGTGATACACGAAGAGCCGTGGTAGATAGAACAATCCCGCGAACCAAGTCACCATGAAGATGATGTGCAGGGACTTTAACCAAAGCATGGGAAGGCGGTGCTGACCACTCGTTGCAGCTCCCCGAGGGCGCCGTGAAAAAAATGTCCGGCCCCTGGGAAAACCACGACGGGAAGTTGTTGGGGGCGCGCCCATTCGAAGACATCCTTGAGCGGCACTACATCGTCAATCTCGCCATGGATGACCAGCGTACCGGCAGGTACGTGGCTGACTTGGAAACGGCCCACGGCGGGACCCACAAGGACCATCCATTGCGGATCTAACTGGGCCGCGATCTTCGATTGCACGAAGGCCCCGAAGGAGAAGCCAGCCAGAACCAGCGGCAGATTCCCATAGCGGGCGCGGGCGTAATCGATGACGGCAAGCAGATCTTGCGCTTCGCCACGGCCCTCGTCGTATACCCCATCGCTTGCCCCCACGCCGCGAAAATTTGGCCGCAGTGCCACACACCCGCGTGCCACCATGGCCTTCGCAAGCGTTTGCACCACCTTGTTATCTAATGTCCCGCCATGGAGCGGGTGCGGGTGCGCAACCAGCGCAATGGCGCGCCGGTGCTCCCCTGGGTCGTTGACGGCGATTTCGAGATTGCCCGCGGGCCCGCCGGTGCGAACGCGTTCGGCGTGCACTAGATGCGCAAGCGCTCGACGATGCGGCCATGGACGAGATGTTCATCGATAATCTCGTCGATATCGCCGCGATCGACGTAGGTGTACCAGATCTCCTCGGGATAGATCACGATGACCGGGCCTTCCTCGCAGCGGTCAAGGCAACCTGCTTGATTCACGCGTACTTTGCCTTTGCCGCTTAGGCCCAAGGCTTTCACGCGAGATTTCGCGTAGTCGCGAACTTCTTGCGCGCCGTGGTTGTTGCAGCAAGCGCGCGCCGGATCGTCGCGCTGGTTGCAACAGAAGAAGACATGCCGCTGGTAGTAGGGGGGGGAGTCAAAAGACATCGGCCGCACCTGAGTTGCAGATGCGGCCGATTATAGCGGTGGGGCTCCCGGTGAAATCCGGGCGGGATTACTCGCCGTCTGGAATATGCGGGCGCGGCTTGGTCAGTTGCTCCAGGCGGTAACCGTAGCGGTATATGGCCGCCAGGCGCCAGCCCGTTTCGGGCGTGAGTCCTAGTTTGTTGCGCACGCGGCTCACGTGGGTATCCAGGGTGCGCGAAGTGACGTTCGCATCCAATCCCCACACCATTTCGCGGATATGGCCGCGCGACATGAGACGGCCGATGTTGCGTAGAAACAAGGTGGCGAGCTCGAAATCCTTGGTGGTGAGTTCCAAGGGCTTGTCGTCCTTGCTCAGCGTGCGAGTCTGCATATCGACTTTGAAATTCTCCGCCTCGAAGCTGCTGTTCTCCGGCGTCACGGCGCGGGTGCGGCGGGCGACAGCTTCCACGCGTGCAAGAAATTCATGGCGCCGCACGGGCTTCACCATGTAGTCGTCGGCGCCTTGCTTCAAGGTGCTGACGATATCTTCCTCCTGCTGGCGGGCCGTGACGAAGATCACGGGTGTGTGATGGCGAAGCTTCTGGCGCAGCCGGCGCAGCACATCGACGCCGGATACGTCGGCTACGCCCCAGTCGAGGATGAGTGCGTCATAGGTTTCGTGCTCGAGCTCCCTTAACAACTCAGCACCTTTATCGAAGGCGTGGCAGCGGTGTCCCGCCATCTCAAGCCAACGAGCCAAGAGTTCAGATTGGTTGGGATCGTCCTCCAACAACGCAACCCGCATAGTCGATCTTCCGAGTGCAAGCATGACTTTCCTTTTCCCCTTCGCGCTTGAGTGCCGCCCTACGTTGTAATACCCGCCGCCTTCTTGGCGGCGGTATCTTGATGCTCGGGGGAAGAGGCCCTCAACTCCACGGAGGCGAGTTTCTCTTCCAAGCTCGCGAGCAACTGCTCGATCAGGTCTCCATCCTTTTCGCCGGCGGCGGCCTCTAGTGCCGTACCAAGGTTCGACAGCCCATCCAGTCCGTAGGCCCCACCAGAGCCTTTGAGATCGTGACCTGTCTTTCTAATGCGTTCGAAATCCTTCTTGCGTATTGCGATCCAAAGCCCGCGCACGGCGCGGGCTTGGCGGTCGAGAAACTTTTTCGCGAGGCCGAAAACATCGTGATCGACGACGCAAATTTCCGGGTGGCGGCTGGCCGTTTGAGTGGCGGGCATCAGGGGAGCCTCAACACCTAAGCTGCCGCGCTACTGGCGCTCGCGGCGAGGAACTCCGCCATGCGGGCGCGCAGCTTCGCCGCGGGTAATGGTTTCTTCAATACCGCATTGCAACCCTTGGCTAGCGCACCTTCCGTTCGAGGACCGTCTTCGTGGCCAGTAAAAGCCACGATGAGCCCCGTGAAGCCACGGTCGCGCAATTGCGCAACCGCATCCAATCCGTTCAATACAGGCATTTCCAAATCCATGAGTACTATCTGCGGGTCATGCATGAGCGCTAAATCCATCGCTTCTTGGCCATTACAGGCGAGCAACACTTCCACCCCGAGCTTACGGATTTGGTGAGCGACGAGTTCTCGCAGATCGGCGTTATCGTCGGCCACCAGCACTCGTGCAAGCGCTTGCCCGGAGGGATTGGATTGCCCGCGCATGGATTAGCAGCCGGGGCGCAATCCAAGCAGCGCGAAATAATCGCTCCCGTTCACCTCACCTAGAAAGCGCGAACACTCTTGCATACCTGCCTATTCCCTTGTTGTACTGGCTTGCCGCTGATATCGGCGCATATGCCAATATGCTGAATAGCAAACTGACAAGCGTGCGCGATGCGCGTGTTTAATAAGCCCGGTTTGACAATCTAGAGAGCGACGCCGCCGCGGCAGATGAGCAAAGTCTGGCTGTTGTTGCGGGGGTTTCCGGTTTCTCGTGCCAAGGAGACGAGTTCTCGCTCATGCGTGCCGAGGATGACTTGCGCGGCGAGCTCCGGGAGCGCGCTGGCCACATGAGGGAGCGGGGCGTTGAAGACGACACCGTAATCGTCGTGCTTGCCGTTGCGCCCCGGCGCGAAGTAGAACTGGGTGACCAGAATGCCCGACAGGGCGCCCGAGGACGGCAGGTTAATCAGAATTGCGTCAGAACGCGCCAAGAAGGCCTGGTAAAGGCGGGTATCGATCTGGCACGTGCGCACGCTTTCCACTACGGTTTCGAAACTCAGCGTGTCTGCCCCGGTCGCGTTCATCCATGGCAGTGCCAGGGCGATCAGGGAACCGAGAAGCCTTGCCGCGCCTGGCTGGCGCCGCTTGGCGCTCATGGGTGGCGCGCGCTTGCGTGCCGGGCTTGAGGCAGCTTGAGCAGGCATAACATGGCCATCCAGGGCCACAACTGCGCCACCCACCACGTAGCCCCGTTGATGCTGGATACGTGTCCATGGGCGATAGGCCGCACCATGATGGCCAGATAGGGGTTAACAGGCACTACCCACGAGAGGACGCAGGCACCAAGAAGTGCGCTCAAACCCAGCGTCTTCATGGAGGCCCCCGCCGAATACCACAGACCCAGGAGAAGAGCGCCTGCCAGCACGCCCACGGCAAGACTCGGGGTTAGCCACACCCAGGGCTGGGGAGTTTTGAGCAGAGCATGCCCGGCCAATGCCTTGAGCAGCGCGCCGCAACCCAACAAAATCGCCGCGCCTCCTATCCATGACCTTCGCGACAACGCAAGAATACCCAGGAAGGCGCCGATGCCCGCCAAGTTCAGCGTGGTTTGCAACGTTTCCAATAGGAGGTAAGTCCGTGCGCTGTAGGGCAGTCCGTACTCGTGGCCCAGCAGGGTTCCCAGATCGGCCGTGCCAAGAAAGCCAAGCTCGGGATTGAGTTGCACGAAGAGCCAGACCAACGTGAGAGTGATGGCAAAGTCCGCCGTCACCCCGTGCGGCACCCGCCGTGACCGAAACGCGTGTAGCCGCTCGCGCAGCGACCATGCTTTGTCCAGGAAGCAACCGCAGGCAGCACCGATAAAGGCACCTGCCCCGTTGCTGGCGAGATCGAGATTGGAAGCGATGCGTGCGGGAAGGTAGCTTTGCAGGGACTCCAAACAAAAACTCAGTCCGGTTCCGGCCAAGGTGGCAAGAGACAACGCCCAGGGCCACGGATGGCGGCGCAGAAAATGCAATGCCAGCGCAAATCCCAACGGAACATATCCGGCGACGTTGAGCGGAATCTCCCAGGTATTGAGGTAGCGTGGCCAGCCGCTTGCAAGGTAGGCCCAGAGCCCTTCCGCGGGCGCTCGCCAACCTGAGAAGGGATAGAGGCTGGCGTTGACGATGAGCAGCGCATAGGCGCCCATGAGAAAGGGGAGAAGCTGGGATCTCGCCTGCGCGGCTGAGGATGGGCCGGTGGCTTGGGGGGGGGTGCTCATGATGTGCGTGGCATCATGCCACCTGTGTTCGCTGTGTTCCAGCGGCTTATTTACTTGGATGACACCCATGACCTATTTCGATATCTTCAACGGCGACGCGGACGGACTGTGCGCCTTGCACCAATTGCGCCTGGCCGACCCGCGGCCTTCCGTCAGGATCACCGGTGTCAAGAGGGACACCGTGCTGGTGGAGCGCGCTCAAGCCGCCGCGGGCGACCAGCTTACGGTCCTGGACATCGGACTGGACCAGAATCGCGCGGGGCTTGAGAAGGCGCTGGCGGCGGGAGCCAGCTGCCGCTATTTCGATCATCATTTCCCGGGCGATATTCCCGAACATCCCGCCCTGCGAGTGCATATCCGAACGGACCCGGACGTATGCACGAGCCTCTTGGTAGACGAGTATCTGGAAGGCGAGTATCGCCTGTGGGCCATCACGGCCGCCTTCGGAGACGGCCTCGCACCGGTGGCGCAGCAGCTATGCCGCGACTTTGGCGTGAACGATCCCGATCGCGAGACGCTGCGCGAGTTGGGCGAGGCCTTGAACTACAACGCCTACGGGGAATCCCTCGAGGATCTGCATTTTCATCCTGCCGCGCTGTATGAGTGTATTCAGCCTTTTCTCGACCCGCGGGACTTCGCCCAAGGGGATCCGGCTTTCACGCGGCTTCGCACCGGATACCGGCAGGATCTGCAACTCGCTTCCCAGCAATCCCCTTTACTTTCCACCGCCACGCACTTTGCGATGGCGCTACCCAATGAGCCCTGGACGCGGCGAATCAATGGTGTGCTGGCCAACCGGCTGGCGCAAGAACATCCCCAGCGCGCCCATGCCATCTTGATTCCCAAGCAAGGCGGCTACTTGGTGAGCGTGCGCGCGCCCGCCCACAAACCGAAGGGCGCGGATGTCTTCTGCAGAAAATTTCCCACGGGCGGAGGACGCTCGGGAGCCGGCGGTATCAACTTGCTCCCGAGCGAAGAACTCAAGCGGTTCCTGGCGCAATTCGAGGCTGCGTTTTAGCCTTACTTCTTCGCCTTGATCTGAGTCCACAAGCGGTTAAGCGTGCGGCGCTGTGCGGAGGTCATGTCAGTCAGCATTTCCAGCCTCTTGGCGGTCTCGGCATCGGGGAAAATGGCCGTCATTTCCTTGATCTCGGGTTTGATAAAGGCTTGAGCTTGGGTGTTGGGATTGCCCGCCCCCATCATATTCGTGAGACCGGCCGAGTTTTGGCCCTCCAGAAGAAAGTTGATGAACTGATGCGCGATATCCGGGCGCGGTGCGGTCTTGGTGATGACCATGGCATCCAGGGCGAGCACGGCACCTTCCTTGGGTAGAGCATGGCGGATACGGAATTTTTGTTTCGCTTGTTGCGCGCCCAAGTCGGCCTGGTAGATGTCCGTCGAATATCCATGCACCAGCCATGAGCGTCCCGCGGCGAGATCCTCGATATAGCCCGTGGCCTTGAAGGCGGACCAATAGGGCTTCGCCTTCAGAATCACCGCCTTCGCCTCGTCCCACTTCTTGGGGTCGCGCTCGTTCACCGAGTAGCCCAGATAGCGCAGAGCAGCTGCCATCAACTCATTCTGGCTGTCCAGAACCGTGACCTTCTTCTTGATCTTCTCCAGGATCTTGGGATCGAAGATCGCCGCCCAGGAATCCACCGTGATGCCAAGCTCCTTCATTTTCTGTTCGTTATACCCGAGCATGGTGATGCTGTAGGCGTAGGGGACCGAGAATTTGTTTTCCGGGTCGAAGGGCGTATTGAGGTAGGCGGGCGCGATGCTCTTCAGGTTTGTGATCTTGGCCTTGTCCAATGGCTGAATCTGCTGGCTCTTGGCCATCCCCTGGATGTAGTTCGAGGTGGGTACCAAGATGTCGTAGCCTTTGGCGCCGGCGGCCAGCTTGGCCACCAGTTCCTCGTTGTCGCTAAAGTAACTCTGCTTGACCTTGCACCCGCAGGCTTTCTCGAAGCGTGCCACCGTTTGCGGATCGATGTACTGATTCCAGTTGTAGAGGTGCAGCACGTCGTCTTTGGCGAGGACACAAGTGCTGGCGAGGGACAGGAAGAGGACCAGTAGTCGCTTCATTTTTCTCCTAGGGGTACCATGGGTTGAATCAATCCGTTTGCCGGAGCACGTTGGGTGAAAGCTTCGAGGCGATTAGTATCAGCATCAACGTCACCAACATCAAGAGGGTCGACACAGCATTGACTTCGGGGGTGACAGTGGCTTTGACCATGGTGTATATCTTCAACGGAAGAGTCATGGCGTCGGCCCCGGCGGTGAAGTAGGTGATGACAAAATCGTCGATGGAAAGGGTGAACGCCATCAGGGCCCCAGCGATCACCCCCGGCATGATGAGCGGCAGGGTCACCAGCCGAAAAGCCTTCCACGGCGAGGCGCCCAGGTCGCGGGCGGCTTCCACCAAGCTCTCGTCCATACCCGCCAAGCGCGAGCGCACCACGATGGCCACAAACCCCACGCAGAAAGCAATATGAGCCAGAGTGATGGAGACCAGTCCCAGCGTCAAGTTGATAGTCACGAAAAAGATGAGCAAGCTCACACCCATCAGAATCTCGGGGATGGCGATGGGAGCCACCACCAGGATGGGTAAGACCTTGGGTTTGAATTTGTACAGTGCGAACCCGGCCATGGTCCCAAGAAGCGTGGAGGCTGCACTCGCCACCAACCCTATTACTAGGGAATTCCACGCCGCGTGCAGCATTTCCTCGTCGTGGAACAAGACTTCATACCACTTGAAGGTGAATCCCACCCACTGCGCGTTCATGGTGGAGTCGTTAAAGGAGTAGGCCACCACTACGGCGAGAGGGGCGTAGAGAAAAATGTAAGCGGCGATTCCCGCCGCCCACAAGGTTTTTGAGCGTCTCACAAGCGCGATCTCCGCGCGAACCAAGCGGCAAGTCCAGCGGCAGCGATGGCGATGGCGGTGAGAATCATGGAGAGCACGCTGCCAAAGGGCCAGTCTCGGGTCTCCAGAAATTGTTGCTTGATCACGTTGCCGATCATGATGCCGCTGGTTCCGCCCAGTATGTCGGGAATGGCGAATATGCCAAAGGCCGGGATGAATACCAAGGCCGCGCCTGCATAGACGCCCGGTAACGAAAGAGGAAAGGTCACGCGCCAGAAGCGTTGCCAAGCGTTAGCCCCTAGGTCTTGGGCGGCGTCGAGCAAACTGGGGTCGTGCTTTTCGAGATTGGCGTACAAAGGCAATACCATGAAAGGCAGGTGCACGTACACCAGTCCGATCACCACGGCCAGCGGCGTATATAGCAGTTCCACCGCGCCTAAGCCCATCCACGCGGACAGGGCGTTGAGCCCCAGCGTAAAGGCCGACTGCGGTCCGAGGATGATCATCCATGCGTAAACACGGATGAGGAAGTTGCTCCAGAAGGGCAAGATCACCAGCAACACCAACAGATCGCGGATCTTCGAGGGGCTACGCGCGATGAGGAGCGCTAGCGGATAGGCGATGAGCAAACACGCCAGCGTGGTGACCACCGCGTAACCGAAGGACTTGAGAAACAGTTCCGCGTAGAGCGAATCGCTGAAGAAGAGCCGGTAACTCTCCAGCGTGAGGTCGAGGTGCCGCCGCCCGTCCTCGCCTTCCAGGAACAACGGCGCCAAACCGCCATACTCGCCTGGCTGCCGGAAGGAGGCCAGCACCATGATGAGGGTGGGGATGGCGAAAAAGATCAATAGGTAGATAAGTGGCGGCCCGCCCACCAGCCATCTTTGGGTGCGCGTGATCTTCACGGCCGGATGTCTTGCGTCATCTGCCCTCTACTCGAGCAAGAAGCTGCCGGCATCGGCGCGCCAGCTCACTTCCACCGCATCGCCCGGTTCGAAAAACTTGGCGCGTCCTGGCGCGGAGTTAGGCAGCATGGCCTCCACTCGCTTGCCGTTGTCCATCTCCACCACGTAGATGGTGACATCGCCCAGGTAGAGAAAATCGAACACCTTGCCCCGAAAGTGATTCAGCTCGCCATCGCCGGGCACGGAGTAGCCGATGGAAATCTTCTCGGGGCGAAGGGCCAGCACACCCTTGGAGCCCACCGAAGCGCCCTCGGATTGTTGCGAACGCACGGCTCCCAGCCCGTCGATGGTGAGGGAGAGCTGGTCTCCTTGCGTGCCCGTGACCTGTGCATCGAGAAGATTGCAGGTGCCGATGAAATCCGCCACGAACCGGTTGCGCGGGTTGCCGTAAATCTTGGAGGGCTCATCCAACTGCTCGATGCGGCCATGATTCATCACCGCGATGCGATGGGCGAGCGCCAGGGCTTCTTGCTGGTCGTGGGTGACGTAGATGAAGGTTACGCCGACCTCTTTCTGCAAAGTGATCAACTCAAGTTGCATCTGCTCCTTGAGTTTGGCGTCCAGAGCGGCCAAGGGCTCGTCGAGCAGCAGAATCTTCGGGCGGTTGACAAGAGCCCGGGCAACGGCCACCCGCTGGCGCTGGCCGCCGGAGAGTTCGTTGGGGTAGCGCCTGCTCATGCCCGTGAGCCGCACATCCTCCAACGCCTCGTCCACCCGGGCGCGCATTTCCGCGGGTGCCACCTTCGCCATGCGCAGGGGAAAGGCGATGTTGTCGAACACGCTCATGTGGGGAAACAGCGCGTAGCTCTGGAACACCGTGTGCACATTACGGTGCTCGGGCGCCATGCCGGTCATGTCCCGGCCGTCGATCCACAATTCTCCGGCATCGGGCTGGTCGAACCCCGCGATCATGCGCAGCAGTGTGGTCTTGCCGCATCCCGAAGGCCCAAGCAAACAGAAGAATTCTCCCGCTTCGATGGACAGACTGACGTTATCCACGGCGCTAAAGCCACCAAAGCGCCGCGTGACGTTCTTGATTTCTAGTAGTGCCATCCCTGCCCTGAAGTTGCGTGCGGGCGGATTCTAGCAAGGGTGCCGCGTAGGGCTCCCTGGGAAGGCACCGGAGCTAAGTACTGGCCCGCCTTCGAGGCGCTAAGCACCGGGTCCTGCCTGCCCAAGGGAGTACAGGGGGTGCATCGCGACGGGCCGTCATCAAACCGCAAGGAAACTGCCATGAAGCTTTCACGCCAGCATGGTCTCATAGGCAGCATGCCAAACCAGAAGCGTTCTCACTGAAGCCAGCCCAAGCGGCCGAGCGCCCAAACCTGCGCTACCGGACCATATGGATCTCCGACATCCACCTCGGCACGCCAGGTTGCCAGGCGGAGTATTTACTGGATTTCCTGCGCCATAACGAGTCCGATCATCTTTACTTGGTGGGCGACATCGTCGATGGCTGGCAGATCAAGCGCTCCTGGTATTGGACGCAAGCCCATAACGACGTGGTGCAGAAGATCCTGCGCAAGGCGCGCAAGGGTACCCAAGTCACATACATCGCGGGCAACCACGACGAGGGCTTGCGCCACGTTTTGGGCTATTCCTTCGGCGAGATCAAGATCGCCGGCGAAGCCATTCATGCGCTGGCGGATGGGCGCAAGCTATTGGTCATCCATGGCGATCTCTACGACGGAGTGATCCAGCAAGCCAAGTGGCTGGCCGTAGTGGGTGACAACCTCTACAACTTCATTTTGAAACTCAACCGCTGGTTCAACTACGCAAGGGCGCGGCTGGGCTTGGATTACTGGTCGTTATCGCAGTATCTAAAACACAAGGCCAAGAACGCGGTGAATTTCATTTCGGATTTCGAGGTGGCCGTGGCGCGGGAGGCGAAGATTCGCGGCGTGCAAGGCGTGGTGTGCGGGCATATTCACAAGCCGGTCATCCGGATGATCGATGGGATTTTGTACTGCAACGACGGAGATTGGGTGGAGAGCCTTTCCGCCTTGGTGGAAACCTACGAGGGCGAGTTGAAACTGATTCATTGGCAAAAGCTGTTGGGTACCCCGGAGCATTCCTCGCATATGCTCGCCGAAGAGGAGTTTTCGTTATGAAAGTGATGGTCGTCACCGATGCCTGGTCCCCGCAAGTCAATGGCGTTGTGACCACGCTCGGCAAAATACGTAGCGGACTGGAAGCGCGCGGGCACGAGACGGATTTCTTGACCCCGGCGGAATTCACCTCCATGCCCTGCCCCACCTATCCCGAGATTCGCCTGAGCCTGTTCCCCTATGGGCGGGTGGCACGGCGCATCGAACACTCGCAACCACGTGCCATTCATATCGCCACCGAAGGCCCGCTGGGGATCGCGGCACGCCGGTACTGCCTGCGCAATCGCATCGCCTTCACCACGGCCTATCACACGCGGTTTCCAGAATACGTGCATGCCCGTACCCGGCTTCCGGTGAGCGTGACTTACCGCTGGCTGCGCCACTTTCACGGCCCTTCGCGGGCGGTGATGGTGCCCACGCCGGCCATTCGCGACGATTTAGCGCGCCGGGGTTTCGATAACACGGTGCTGTGGACGCGAGGCGTGGACACCAAAACCTTTTGTCCTGGTGATCGCACTAAGCTTAAGACGGACCGCCCGGTGTTTCTCTACGTGGGCCGGGTAGCCGTGGAGAAAAACATCGAAGCATTTCTAAAACTCGATCTGCCTGGTTCAAAGTGGGTGGTGGGCGAGGGGCCACAACGCGCCAAGATCGAGAAAGCCTATCCCGAAGTTCACTTCGCTGGCATCAAAACCCCTGCGGAGCTGGCGGCTTACTACCGGGCGGCCGACGTGTTCGTGTTTCCCAGCCTGACCGACACCTTCGGCTTGGTCATCCTTGAGGCGCTTGCCTGTGGCACGCCCGTCGCCGCCTTTCCGGTGGCGGGGCCCATCGACGTGATCGGCTCGGCGCCGGTGGGAGTGCTCGACAACGATTTGCGCGGCGCATGCCTAGCCGCGCTCCACATATCGCGCGACGCGGCGAGGCGCTACGCCGAAGGTTTCGCCTGGGAAAAATCCGTGGAGCAGTTCGAGTCCTACCTCGCGCCCTCGCCCGATCGCCTGGTTCTGGCCTAGGGATTGGTGAATGGCAAGCGTGTGAAGCGGCCTTTCACCAACTTGGAATAGGTGTAGCTGGATAGGGCAATGCCCGTCATGTCCGGCGCCGCGAAGTTGTAGGCCGCGAGCACGCCCTGGTGCGGGCCGCGTATGGCGGCGGCCAGGTCATCGGGCTTGGCATCCGGCCCTGCCTTGGTGAGTCCCTTGGCCAGGATGTGAACCGCGTCCCAGCCGGCGGCATCGAAGGCCTTGGGCATGGTGTTATAAGTTTTGCGGTATAGCTCCACGAACTCTTTCTGATGGGGCAGCGGGTCTTCCGACACCAGAAACTCCGCGAAGACGATGTCGTCGCCAAACTCGCCCATGCCCTTGACGTACTCGTAAGTGGCCGAGCCGATGGCTGCCAGCAACGGCGCCTTGATCCCGAGTTGTTTGGCGTTGCGGAAAGGAATGGGAGATGTGGCAATCACGAATACGACGTCGGGATTCGCCGCCTTGACCTTGGCTGCTTGCGTGGTGACGTCATTGGCGCCGACCTCGAATTTTTCCGTCGCCACGAACTCGGCTTGATAGTCACCGGCCACGGTTTTCATCGCGCCCATCACCACGCTACCGTAGCCAGAATCGTGCAGCACGCCGATGCGCTTGGCGCCCAAGGCTTTGGTCGCGTATTCCATCAAGGCACGCGCATTCAAGGAGTGCGGCGGTAGCACGTGGAACATGGATTTGTAGCTGTGCTCCACTTGCGGTCCCAGGCCCGTGAACACGATATGCACCATCGGGATGCCGTTGGTGATGCCACCCACCGCGCCCGTGCTCGCCGTGAGCGAAGGCCCCAATAGCGCCACCACTTTCTCGTCGTAGATCAGGCGTTCGGCTTTGCTCTTCGCGATATCCGGCTTGGAGCCGTCGTCCTCGATGAGGATTTTGATGGGCCGCCCCTTGATGCCGCCGCGTTCATTGATCAGCTTCTCCGCCAGCAGCATGCCGTTTCGCTCCGGATTGCCGAGGCCTGCGCCGGGGCCCGTCAGGGCGACCACAGCGCCGATTTTGATGGGAGTGCCGGTCTGAGCTTGAGCTGTAAAACCGCTTAATAACGATAGCCCGAGAACTGCCAGGCGCAAGACAAAGTACCGCCGCATTGCTTTCTCCTTCGCTGAAACATCTTCGCCAGGGTCGCGACGTAGATCGCCAGCCCGTTGCGAAGCATTCTACCGGTCCTAAGGAGCAAGGCCCGTGAAGGAGCGAGGGCGAATCCAAGCGCGAACGCCGGTTCCGCCCCCGGTCATCCAATACGCGTTAGAAGTTGACCTGCGCGCGCAAACTCACGACCGTTTCCGAGTCGATGGCGGTTTGGGTGGCGGGACTGGTCACATCGAGTGCTTTTATACAAGCCGTAGTGCTCGTGGTGTTGCCGCTGCCGCTAAAGCAGGTGCCCTTGAAATCCGTCTTGGCATAATTAAGCATGATTCTGGCATTGGGATTGAGTAGCCAGTTCACGCCCAAGGTCAATGTCTCAGCCTTGTTGTTGTTTTGTTGCCTTGCAGTCGTGTTCCCTACGGTTACGTCGCTGGCGTCATATTCGGAGAGCCTCAACGCGAGCTGCCATGCGCCGGCGCCGGCATTGAAATTGTTGAGGGGCCTGACGCCAGAGAATACTCCGGTCCTATAGGCGTCAGCCCATTTCTCGCCAGTGATATTCCAAATCGCTTCCATGTATTGTGTCTTCACGTCGCCAGCAACGGTATTGGCGGCGGCAGCGGGATGAGTCGCGTCGAAGCCGGCGTTCACGTACTCCATCTGTAGCTTGAATGGCCCATAGGCCGCGGCAATCTCGAGGCCACTCAGATTCTTGTCCACGTCCGCCCCTATCTCGTCCAAAGCGCCGGCGAACTGGCCTGCCGTAGCGAGGGTTGTGCCATTGATCTGAGCGCGGTAGACGTTATTGAGTCCTCGGTTCTCGCTGCGGAATCCGATAATGGTTGCCCGCGTAGTGCCGGACGCCCCACTGGTCGTTTGCGTGGACACCGCAGGCCGGACCTGATAATGACCTTTTGTTCCCGCTATACCAAGGTGGAGTACAGCATTGTTCCAGCCGGCGAACTGCGCGATGTTGCCTGTGATTCGAGCGGCGGTCTGGATCCCGTCGTTGGCCGATTCCTGGTTGAACCCCTCCTGAAACAGGGATACACCGTAGGTAAGCCCCGGCGTGAGTTCGCCGTGCACCATCGCGCCCAGTTTCTTGGCGGGTACGACTTGGTTGACGTAAGAGCGTTCCATGAAATCGATATTATTCGAACTGGTCAATTCTTCCAGGCTGAAGGGCTGTTTAAAGCGGCCAAACCGAAGCTGGGCGGGCTTTACGTATCCCAGATTCACCCATGCCGTATCGATAAGGTTCGCGCTGCTACCCACTGCGTTGGCGACGACCTCGAAGCCGAGGTCCTTGAACACATAGCCGTTAAACCCGATGCGAGCACGTCGCATCTCGAAGCCATTCGCCACCGATGCGGTATCGCGGTCGTCGGAGCCATCGAACATATCGTGAGAATAGTCGCGGATATCGAAATGCACGCGGCCGGTCAAGTTGATGGCGTTCTGCCCATCGGCGGATTCCAAACCAAGACCATTTCCCTTTACCTTGCCCCAGCTCGTCAACGCTTTCTCGGATTTTTCCGCGCCCTGCGCGGATTTCAGCGCTTGTGCGCGGCGCTCGGCGCGCACACCGGTACGCATCTCCTGGTACTCCTCTTCGCTTAGCACCCCCTTCTCACGGAGCTTATCGAGCAAGGTTTCCGTGTCGGCTAACACTGGCGCGGCACCCGCCGAGAGCACTACGCCGAGGAGCGAGGCCGCAATACTCCGGCGGTTGAAGGTGGGTTTTCGAACATTACGCATCGGGACAGTCTCCATTTCGCGGTTAGATAAGCGTTGGTGGCGGCGAAGGAAGACAGTTGCATGACTCGCCAGCACCTTGAACCCGGAGAATTGTGACGATGTAATGTGACAGAAAGATGACCGCCAGAAGATACATGGCTAGGAAATAAGAGCTAGCCAAGAAGTTTGAACAATACCAAGGCGGCCAAGGAGGCGATCAATCCTGTTAGCAGGACAAGCAAACGAGTCTGGCGTCTTTGTTCCAACAGTACCTTTGCCCAGATTTGGGTAGTGTTCTGCGACTTAAGATCCGATAGGGCGCGGTGCAAAAGGCGCGGGAATTGAGGAAACATGAGCGCCCACTGAGGGGCTTCGTCCTTGATCTTGCGTACCAACCCACGCCAGCCGATTTGTTCGGACATCCACCGCTCCAGATAAGGCTTGGCGGTTTTCCATAGATCCAAATCGGGATCCAGTTCGCGCCCGAGCCCTTCGATGTTAAGCAGCGTCTTTTGCAACAGCACCAACTGGGGCTGTATCTCGACGTTGAAACGGCGCGAGGTCTGAAACAAGCGCAACAGCAAGCGGCCGAAGGAAATCTCTTTCAACGATTTGTCGAAGATAGGTTCGCACACCGCACGAATGGCCGATTCGAATTCATCGACCCGGGTTTCCTTCGGTACCCAGCCAGCATCCACATGGGCCAGGGCGACACCGCGATAGTCGCGCCGGAAAAATGCCAGGAAGTTCTGCGCGAGATAGCTTTTGTCCGCCTCGGTCAAGGTACCCATGATGCCGAAATCCAGAGCGATGTAGCGGCCTTGCTCGTCCACCAGAATATTGCCCGGATGCATGTCGGCGTGAAAAAAACCATCCCGAAATACTTGGGTGAAGAATATTTCCACGCCGTTACGCGCCAGTTGCTTGATGTCCACTCCTTGCTCGCGCAGTGTGGCCAGTTGGTTGATGGGCGTGCCGCGCATGCGCTCCATGACCATGGCTTGGTTCGAGCAGAAATCCCAATACACCTCGGGGACGCGCAGCATGGGGGACCCGAGGAAATTGCGCCGCAACTGGCTGGCGCTGGCGGCCTCGCGCATCAAGTCGAGTTCGTCGTAGAGATGTTTCTCGAATTCGCCGATGACTTCGTGGGGCTTGAGCCTGCGCGCCTCTTTCCACAGGAATTGAAACAGCGAGGCCGCGCTGTGCATGAGGCTGACGTCGTGGCGGATCACCTGGGCGATTCCCGGGCGTAGCACTTTCACCGCTGCTTCGCGCCCGTCTGGAAGAACGGCGAGATGAACTTGCGCCACCGACGCGCTGGCGACGGGCGTGGCGTCGAAGTGCTGGAAAATCTCCGATAAAGGCTTGCCGTGCACGGATTCCAGGCTGGCCACCACTTGGCGCGAATCGAAGGGTGGCACCCGGTCTTGCAACTTGGCGAGTTCGTCGGCGATATCCGGGGGCAACAGGTCGCGCCTTGTGGAAAGCACTTGGCCGAACTTGACGAAGATGGGGCCCAGGGTTTCCAGCGCTTGGCGCAAGCGCTGCCCGCGCGGCGAGGACAAGTCGCGCCAGAAGAGCAACCGGATGGAGAGCGCGCGCACGCCTTGCAGCCGGTCGCGGTCGAGCATGATCTCGTCGAGCCCGAAGCGAAGCGCCACGCTCAGAATCTTGAGCAGCCTTAGCATCCGCCGCATGACGGGCCCTAGATCTTTACGCCGCGATGTACCGCCACCACGCCCGCGCTCAGGTTGAAATACTGCACCTCTCGCAGCCCCGCTTCCTCCAGCATGGCCTTCAACGCCTCTTGATTGGGATGCATGCGGATGGATTCGGCGAGATAGCGGTAGCTTTCGGCGTCCTTCGCCACCCATTGGCCAAGCCGTGGCAAAACCTGGAAGGAGTACAAGTCATAGGCCGCTTGCAGGGGCTTCCATACGCGCGAGAACTCCAGCACCAGCAAGCGGCCGCCGGGGCGCAGCACGCGATGCATTTCCTTGAGGGCAAGTTCCTTGTGGGTGACGTTGCGCAGGCCAAAGGCGATACTCACGCAATCGAACACGCTGTCCGCGAAGGGGAGTCGTTCGGCATCGCATTGCAACGCCGGCGCCACGATGCCGGCATCGAGCATGCGGTCACGGCCGCGGCGCAGCATGGCACCGTTGATATCCGTCATCACCACTTGGCCGAGAGGACCCACGCGCTGGCTGAAGAGCTTGGCGAGGTCGCCCGTGCCGGAGGCGACGTCGAGCACCCGGCCGCCTTCTCGCACCCCGCTTAAGGCCAGCGCGAAGCGCTTCCACAGGCGGTGCATCCCCGCGGACATGATATCGTTCATCACGTCATAGCTTCCGGCCACGGACTCGAATACCTTGGCGACCCGGCCAGCTTTCTCCGATTCCGGGACTTTCTCGTAACCGAAGTGCGTGGTTTTATCCATCAGATGGATTTCCATTTTGTGCCCGAGACCGGCATGGCCTCCGGCTCACGCTGTATACCGGCTTCCTTCAAGCGCTTTAGATATTGCTTCCATAACTTGTCTTGTTCACGCCCAATTTCGTGAAGGTAATCCCAGGAGTAAAGACCGGTGTCGTGACCGTCGGAGAACACCAGCTTCACGGCGTAACTGCCGACGGGTTCGACGTTGGAGATTTCCACATTCTGCTTGCCGAGCTGCAACACTTCCTGGCCAGGCCCATGGCCGCGAACTTCCGCCGAGGGTGAATAAACGCGCAGGAACTCGGCGGGGAGCTTGAAGACTTCGCCATCGGAGAAGGTGAGTTCGAGCATGCGTGAAACTTTATGCAGCTTGATCTCGGTGGGAATGGGATGCGGAACACTCATGAGCGCTTAACGGAACAAGGGAGAACGTTGCTAGGAATGGGCGCAGTCTATCGTATGCGGCTAGCGCCTATGTGCACTGTAACTTAGCGGTAACATGAACGTCATATCCTCCTTGGCTCCTCAAGCTAGCTTCGCACACACATGGCCGCCACGGTACTCATCGTCGAAGACGAACCCGCTATCCAGGAATTGATCGCCTTCAATCTGAAGCAGGCGGGGCATCATCCGCTGCGCGCGAACGACGCCGAACAAGCCCTGCGTTTGATGTCGGACGCCTTGCCCGATCTGGTGTTGGTGGATTGGATGCTGCCGGGCCTTTCGGGCATCGAATTGGCGCGGCGCATACGCGCCGACCGCCGTATGAAGACTATTCCGCTCATCATGCTGACAGCGCGTGCCGACGAGCGCGACAAGTTGCTTGGCCTGGACACGGGCGCGGACGATTACATCACCAAGCCTTTTTCTCCCCGCGAGCTGCTGGCGCGGGTGAAGGCCGTGCTACGGCGCCGCGCGCCCCAGATGACCGATGACATCGTGCAGATCGGCGAGCTGAGCCTGGACCCCAGCACGCACCGCGTCGCCGGGGCCGGTACCTCGGTACATCTGGGTCCCACCGAGTTTCGGCTCCTGCATTACCTGATGACACACGCCGAACGCGTGCATTCGCGCAGCCAGTTGCTCGATCAAGTGTGGGGCGATCACGTATTCGTGGAAGAGCGCACCGTCGATGTCCATATCCGCCGCCTGCGCAAGGCGCTGGAACCCACCAAACAAGAGAGCTTAGTGCAAACCGTACGCGGTGCCGGTTACCGGCTTTCCGCGGATGTGGATCTGCCATAATTTCACCGTCCCAAGTTCAATCAACGAAGGCCGATGCAACTCTGGGGACGTCCCCTTATTCCTGTAGCGGTTAGTCTGGTGGTCGCGCTGGTTCTCTGGCCTGTTCTGGGCGCCACGGGATCGCTGCTGCTGTTGTCGCTGTCGCTGCTTGCGATCATCATCCGCCACGTTCATAGGCTCACGCTCCTGATGGACTGGCTGCCCAATGCGAGCGTGGACAACATCCCCAGGCCGGCCGGGCATTGGGAGGAAGTGTTCGCTGCCCTGTACCGGTTCTTGCGCCAGCAAACGCAGATCCAATCGCGCTTGAGTAATGCGCTAGGCCGGTTCGAGCGCGCCAGTGCCGCCATGCCCGATGGGGTCATCTTGCTGGACAAATCCGATCACATCGAATGGCTCAACCCCAAGGCCGCGGCCTATCTGGGTTTGGAGCTTGACCGCGACCGCAGCCAGCAGATCACCAACATCGTGCGCCAGCCCCAATTCGCGGATTACTTGCAACAACAAGAAGCCACGGAGCCTTTGACCTTGCGTGTGTGGCACGGTGAGATGGAGCAGGTGCTCGCCGTTCAGGCTACACCCTACGGCGACCAAAAGCGCTTGGTGTTGTGCCGGGACATCACCCAGCTTGAGCAGGTGGAAATCGTCCGGCGGGATTTCGTGGCCAATGTGTCCCATGAGATTCGCACGCCCTTGACGGTGATCACGGGCTTCTTGGAAACCCTCCTGGACTTGAAGAAGCCCGATCCTGAAATGGCCCGCCGCTCGCTGCAATTGATGAGCGAGCAGGCCGCGCGCATGCTGGAACTGGTGGAGGACCTGCTCACACTCTCCAGGCTCGAGTCAGCCGGGAACCCCCTGAAGGAAGATACCGTGGATGTACCCGCATTGATCCGCGACGTATACCGGGAAGCGCAGTCCATCAGTGGCGGCCGCCACAAACTTGTTATTCAGATGGACTACAACGCCGGGTTAAGAGGCAGCGCCGCCGAACTGCGCAGCGTCTTTAGCAACCTCATGACCAACGCCCTACGCTACACGCCCGAGGCCGGCGAGGTGACGGTGATTTGGTGGGAAAAAGATGCACAGCCCGTCTTTACGGTGAAGGACACGGGAATCGGGATAGATCCCAAGCACATTCCCCGGCTAACGGAACGCTTCTTCCGGGTGGACCGCGCTCGTTCGCGAGCCAGTGGCGGAACGGGATTGGGGCTGGCCATAGTCAAGCACATCCTTAACCGCCATCAGGGAGAATTGCGCATTCAAAGCACCCTGGGCCGCGGAAGCCAATTCTCCGCCGTGTTTCCGGCGGCGCGTTCGGTGGTTATAGAAGCGGACTCACCCGCGCAGGTCACTGCCCACTAGGCGAGTGCTACCGCCAACTCGCGCCTGACCACCGCCGCGAAGTCCGCCGGAAGCGTTCGGTTCGATTCGCGCTGCTTGAGCCCGCCAAAGGGGTTGGGGAAATAAGCATCGTCGGTAAAGCGCGGAATCACGTGCCAATGAAGGTGCGGCACCACGTTTCCAAAGCTCGCCAGATTCATCTTGTCGGGCTGGAGCACCGCTCGCAAGACAGACTCCGTCGCGAACACCACCTGCATTAAATGCGAGCGCT
>JBJXGQ010000250.1:0-6406 GCA_046160525.1 Burkholderiales bacterium | reverse complement strand
GGTCAACAATGCAGGGGTCAATATCTCCCGGCGCCGCTGGGCGGAGCTTGATGCCTCCGGCGCTGATCAAGTTCTGGACGGCAATCTTTCCAGCGCCTTTTATTGCGTACTGGCGGCGCTCCCACTCATGCGCACCCAGAAGGATGGCGTGTTAATCCATACGGCGTCGATGGCCGGGCGTTCCATCGGCCTGTTGTCTGGGCCAGCCTATACCGCCGCCAAACACGCCGTGGTGGCCATGAGCCACAGCATCAACTGCGAGGAGTGCGTCAACGGCATCCGCTCCACCGTTGTGTGCCCCGGCGAAGTTGCTACCCCGATCCTGGATCGACGGCCCGTTCCCGTCAGCGCCCAAGACCGCGCGCGGATGCTGCAATCCGAGGATGTCGCGGATTTGATTCTGTATGTGGCGGCCTTGCCCGCCCATGTATGCCTCAACGAAGTGTGGATTACGCCAACGTGGAATCGCGGATATGTCGCCGCGCTCAAACAAGTGCACGTTATTCCGCAATAGAAAGTCTCCGGGGGCAGCCCGCTGGTAGAGGGCGAACTTCGCAATACAACACCCAACCTCTCTTAACGCAAAGACGCAAAGGTCGCAAAGGACGCGAAGAACCCCCTTGGAGATTTTCTTTGCGCCCTTCGCGTCTTTGCGTTGATAGCCTTTTGCGCTTTAGCTTGGTTCTGCCACTACCCCATAGTGGAGTTGAAGGCCCCGCCATCGAGCAGCAAGTTTTGCCCCACGATGAAGCCCGAGGATGCCGCGCACAGAAAGGCGCAGGCCTCGCCGAATTCGAACGGGTCACCGACGCGGCCAGCCGGATTGGCCTTTGCGCGCTCGGCCAACAGTTCGTCCACCGGGCGGTTGGCTTTGCGCGCGGCATCGAGCATTCCCGCGCGCAGCCGGTCGGTGAGGAACGGGCCAGGGAGCAGGCCATTGATCGTAACGTTGTGCCGCGCCACCTGCCGCGCGAGACCGCCGATGAACCCGGTAAGCCCCGCGCGAGCGCCGTTGGACATGCCGAGTTCGGGAATCGGGGACTTCACCGAGCCCGAAGTGATGTTCACGATGCGGCCGAATTTGCGCGCGATCATGCCATCGACCACCGCTTTGATAAGCATGATGGGGGTAATCATGTTGCCGTTTACCGCCTTCATCCAATCCTCCTCGCTCCAATCGCGAAAGTCACCGCGCGGCGGTCCGCCGGCGTTATTCACCAGAATGTCTGGGGCTGGACAGGCAGCCAGCACCTTCGCGCGGCCTTCTGGCGTGGTGATATCGGCGGCAACCGCCGTGACCGAACGCCCCGTCGCTGCGCGAATTTCCGCGGCAGTGGCTTGGAGTTCGGCGGGTGTGCGCGAATTGATCACCAAATCGGCGCCGTTACGCGCCAGGGACATCGCACACGCCTTGCCCAAGCCTTTACTTGCGGCGCACACGATCGCTTTCTTGCCCGTGATGCCTAAGTCCATCGTCTCACTCCTTGGTTATCGGTTACTGGAAATTAGCCGCCAATATAAGGCATGGCTGGCGCACTAACCCGCAACGCTGATTCTGTCCTGGGTCTTGGTATCGAAGTCGCTGGCCTCATGACGCTCGTGCAACTGGCTGGCGGGGTCTCCCCAGCTGCGGTTGACCATGCGGCCCCGCTTGACCGCCGGGCGTTGGGCAATCAAGTTGGTCCAGCGCTGCACGTGGGCGTATTCCTGAACCTGCAAAAATTCCCCGGCCTCGTAGAGCAGGCCCTGGACCAGCGCGCCATACCACGGCCAGACGGCGATGTCGGCGATGGTGTATTCGTTGCCCGCCAGGTAGAGGTTGTGTGCGAGATGCCGGTCGAGTACGTCGAGCTGGCGCTTGACTTCCATCGCGAAGCGGTCGATTGCGTACTCGATCTTGAAGGGCGCGTAGGCGTAAAAGTGGCCGAAGCCACCACCTAGATAGGGCGCGCTGCCCATTTGCCAGAATAGCCACGACATACACTCGGTGCGCGCGGACCCCTTCTCCGGGAGGAGCGCGCCAAATCTTTCGGCCAGATGTACCAGGATCGAACCGGATTCGAATACCCGAACCGGTTTTGCACCGCTGCGGTCCACCAATACGGGAATCTTGGAGTTTGGGTTGGCCTCCACAAAACCGCTGCCGAACTGTTCGCCATCGCTGATGGCGATCATCCACGCGTCGTACTCAGCTCCCTTGTGCCCCAATGCCAGCAGCTCTTCCAGCATCACCGTCACCTTCACGCCGTTGGGCGTGGCCCGCGAGTAAAGCTGCAGCGGATGGCGGCCTACCGGGAGTTCCTTTTCATGGGTGGGCCCCGCGATGGGACGATTGATGCTGGCGAACTTGCCACCGTTGGGCTTGTTCCAGGTCCAGATCTTGGGCGGTGTGTAGGGGGCTGAATCGCTCATGCGCAAAACTCCAGGGTTAGGGGTGGGGAGATCGGGGCCGGGAAGTAATCCTAGCCGGGTTCGTAGGGGACTTCGTTTTCGATGGCTTCCCACATCTGCCGGGCCGCCGGTTCGCGCTGCTCTTCCAGGATATGTCCCACCAAGCCGGCGGCACGGCTCACCACCGCCACACCGCGCATCACCTCTTGCGGAAAGCCGATCTCGCCTAGTATCGCGGCGACCGCACCGGTCGCGTTAATGGTGAAGTGGCGGCCATAGACCTCGTCGATGGCGCTGGAGAGGGTGCGCAGCGCGCGCACGTGATGCCCAGGCGTGCCTTGTTCTTGGGCAAGGCCGAGCAGGCATGCGGAGCGCGGATCGTCTGGCTTATGCATGTGATGGCCGAAGCCGGGTAGGGGTTTCTTGCTTTCGCGGTGGCGTTTCGCAATGGCCAGGGCGCGCGTTGCTTCACCTTCTGGTGCCGCGAGTATTTCCTCGATGAGTTTGATGGCCAACTCCATGGTGCCCACGAAGGTGCTGCCCACGGCCAGCAGGCCCGCAGCCACCGCGGACTGCATGGCCTCGGGCGCGGAGATATAGACCATGCGGGTGGCGATCACGCTTGGGGTGAGTCCGTGCTCCATCAACGTGACCATGGCGGCATCCAGCAGCACGACTTGCGCGGACGTGGGTCGTTTTCCCGTGATTTGCAAGAACATCATTTCCGTGAAGCTCACCTTGCCGATAAGATCCTTCACCAAGTCCGTGTCGCGCACGTAAATGGCTTCGTTGGTGTGATGGGCGATGTGTGTCTTGGCGCTCATGGCTGTGCGGGTCTTGTTTTGAGAACGATGCGCCACGAACTTTCCATGACGGTTTCGCCTCTTTGATTGACGGCGAAGCGCTTCATCACCAGAGTGCCACGGTCCGGTTTTTTTCCTGGTTCCTTGGACGAGATTTCCACCACCGCGTGCAAGGTGTCGCCGATGAAAGCGGGCTTGAGCCATTTGCACTCCAGCCCGGCAAGCCCGAGGATGGCCTTCTCGATCAGTTTCATGAGGGGCAGGCGCGTGGCGAGTCCGGAAGTCATGGCCAGCACCAGCAGGCCGTGAGCGATGCGTTGCCCGTGGGGAGTTTGCCCCGCGAACTGCGCATCCATGTGCAAGGAATTGAAGTCTCCCGACAGGCCCGCGAAGCCCACGATATCCGCCTCGGTAATGGTGCGCCCGCTGGTTTCAAAGCGCTCGCCCGCGCTCAAATCCTCGAAGTACAAGGTCGTTCCTTCGATCGTCGCTAGCAATGTGTTCGGCACCGCGCCCCCTCAAGAAAGTCTGTGTATTATCGCTGACCTATGACAACTGCCTTGCCCTACAAAAATCTGCGTGTTCTCGACCTGAGCCAGGGAATGGCCGGTCCCTACTGCGCCATGCTGCTCGCGCACTATGGCGCGGACGTGGTGAAGCTGGAACCCCCGGGCGGGGATTGGTCACGCCAGATGGGTACGCGCTACGGCGATCATACGGCGCTCGATGTGGCTTGCAATGGCGGCAAGCGTAGCCTTGTGTTGGACTTGAAGACGCCGCAAGGCAAAGCGGCCGCTCAACGCATCGCCGCGCGTTGCGACGTGGTGATCGAAGGTTTTCGGCCAGGTGTGGCGGCGAAGCTTGGGTTGGGCTACGAAGAAGTGGCAAAACAAAACGCGCAAGTGATCTACCTCTCGGTGAGCGGCTTCGGCCAGCATGGGCCCTACGCGCACCGGCCCGCCACGGACACAGTGATCCAAGCCTTCTCCGGCGTGATGTCCCTCAATCGCGATGCCGTTGGTAAACCCAATCGCGTCGGTTTCCTGGTGGCCGATACCTGCACCGCGCTCTACGCTTTTCAAGCCGTGTCCGTGGCGCTCTATGCCAAGCGCGAGAGCGGGCAGGGCGCCTACCTCGATGTCAGCTTGATGCAATCCTCCGCGGCCTTCCTGAGTTTCAAGCTCATGCAAGACGTGCTGGAAGGCGGTAGCCCGCGCCTTCTTAACGCTCCAGCGGGTACTTACCGCACGGCCGATGGCTGGATCGCCATCACGCTCAGTAAGGAAGAACATTTTCGCTCCCTGTGCCGCGCATTGTCGCGCGAACCGTTGATGGACGATGCGCGGTTTGCCACCTTCGAAGCGCGCGCGGATCACAACGCCAAGTTAGTGCCCCTGATGCAGGAAGCCTTGCTTGAGCGTGGCACTGACGAATGGATCGAACGCCTGGAACAGCACGACGTGCTGTGCAATCGCGTTCACGACATTGCGGACTGGCTGGCGGACCCCCACGTACAGGCAACCAAGAGCTACGCCCTGGCTGCGGTGCCAGGCATGGGCGAGGTGCCCATCGCCACGATTCCCGCTGGTGGCGTGTTGGGACGCGACGCACAGGCTTGGCCGCGCACCGGCGAGCATTCCGGGGAGGTACTCAGGGATTACGGCTTCTCCGCTGCTGAAATCGCGGCATTACAGATCACTCCTTCTGGAACGAAAACGACATGAAGGTCTTGCTCAGTCTATTCTTAATGCTGATGGCGCCGCTCATTCACGCGGAGAATTTTCCCAGCCGCGGACTGCGGTTGATCGTTCCCTTCGCACCGGGATCGGGCAGCGACGTAGTCGGGCGCGCGCTTGCGGCGAAACTTGGGGAACAGTTCGGGCAAACAGTGACCGTGGAAAACCGCGAAGGCGCTGCGGGCTTGATCGCCGCCAAGCTCACACTCTCCCATCCCGCCGATGGCTATACCCTCATGCTGGCGGCGAGCCCCTTCGTCATCAGCCCGTTGCTCTATGGAAAGCCGCCCTACGATCCAGTCACCGACTTCATTCCCCTAGGCAAGGTAGCAATGGTGCCCAACGTGGTGCTGGTGACGGCGGGACTTCCCGCGCATAGCATGAAGGAATTTATCGCCTACGCCAAGGCGAATCCGGGAAAGTTGAATTTCGCTTCCTCGGGTAAAGGCACGCCGAGCCAACTGGAAACCGAATTACTCAAGGCAAACTACGGCCTGGAGATGACGGAAGTGGCCTACAAAAATATCGGGCAGGGCATGACGGATTTGATTGCAGGCGAGGTCAGCATGTTCTATTGCACCTTGGCGGCGGCCATGCCGCACATCAAGTCCGGACGGGCGCGCGCGCTGGCCGTTGGAGGTGCCAAGCGTTCTCCTTCCGCACCCGAGGTTCCCACCATGGCCCAAGCCCTTGATGCGCCGGGTTACGAGTCCTACACCTGGTATGGGTTGGTCGTGGTGGCGGGTACGCCGGCGGAGGTTCTGAACCGGCTGCGTGCCGAAACAGGTAAAGCCGTGCAAAGCAAGGAATTCAAGGATCGCATCGCGGGGATGGGTGCGGAGACTGTATTGGGTGGCGGCGAAGAGTTTGCCCAACAAATGCGCACCGAGTCGCAGAAGTGGGCGAAGCTCATCAAGAAGATTGGATTGAAGGCGGACTAATGGCGATCCCCGCGCAAACCCACCGGCGCTTCGGCGACTTCGAAGTGGGCCAAGTCTATGAAACCTATCGCCGCACCGTGACGGAAGCCGACCTCGTGAACTTCACCCAATTCGCGGGATTACGCCTGCCGATCTTCATCGACGAGGAGCGCGCCAGGCAATCCACTCACGGCGGGCGTATCGCGCCGGGATTTCTTACAGCATCCCTTTCGGCCGGAATGTTGGAGAGCGTGCTGGGCGAGAACACCTTGGCGGGTTTGGGGATGGACGAGTTTCGTTTCAACGCCGCCGTGCGCCCCGGCGATACACTGGGCGCGGAAGTCACGATAGAAAAGAAAAAGGAAACTAGCGATGCCACGCGCGGTATTCTCACCGTGCGGGTGCGAGTGCTGAACCAGCGCGAAGATTGCGTGCTGGAATATTTGGCGACGGTGTTGATCGCTCGCTAGGTTGGGCTACGGGCCGCGAGCCTGGCTTGACCGAGGCGCGTTGCCGGTGGAATAGTGTGTCTTTCCCGCGGGTTTTTCGAGTACGC
>JBJXGQ010000249.1:0-17141 GCA_046160525.1 Burkholderiales bacterium | reverse complement strand
AGCGCGCTCGCAGCGGGCAATTGCGCAGTTCGGAGTACACCGATGCGACCATTACCGTTTCCAATCTCGGTGAGTTGGGGGCGCAAACCCTCTACGGTGTGATCTACCCACCGCAAGTGGCGCTCGTGGGTTTCGGCCGCGTGGCCACCAAGCCTTGGGTGGACCAGGGCAGCATCGTTGCCGCACGCGTCGTTCACGCCACCTTGAGCGCGGACCACCGGGTAACCGATGGGACGACCGGAGCACGCTTTCTCGCGCGCCTTGAGGAGAAACTTTCACGCCCGGAGGATCTCTGAACGCCATGAGCCCGGATGAAATCCTGAAGCAGGTCAAGGAATGCGTGCTCGATATCGCGCCGGAAGCGGATTTCGGCCGCTTGCATCCTAGCCGGCCGTGGCGCGACCAGCTCGATATCGATTCCTTCGACTTTCTAAATATTCTGACCGGTATTCACCGGCGGCTGGGAGTGGATATCCCGGAAGCCGATTACCAGAAAGTCGCGACGCTGAACGCGCTCGTGGACTATTTGTCGGGAAAACGCGGAGCCCAATAAGGAGCGAACATGATATCCCCCGGAATATTGAGAAACGAGCGCGTGCGCAGGCCGGCCGCCATCATATTGGTTGTATTGGGCGGCGTGATGATGTGGCTTGCGCCCTCTGTGTGGCCCTGGGTGGGGTTGCTTGCCTTGGGGATCGTGGCCGAATTGACTGGAATTACGTTGCAGCATTTCGATAAGCGCTGAGCGGGCGGCGGCGCCGAGAATCTTGATCCGGATCAAAACGCGCCGGCTGCCGGTATGCGATCCTCCATGCGTAATCCGAAAGGAGTTCATCATGAAAATTCTAGTTCCGGTGGATGGATCGAAGGCGTCCGATCACGCCATTGCCGAATTGATCGCCTATATTCCGAAACTGCGTGAACCTCCTCAAATACGGTTGCTCTACGTGATGAATCCCATTCGCCCCGCGCCAACGATTCACGGCGTATCCATGGACGCCGAAATGGCCGAAAAGTACTACGAGCGCGACGCTGCTCTTTCTACAGAAAGCGCGAAGGCACTCTTGGAGCAAGCCAAGACAGCGTTCTCTCATCAGAGGGCGCTGGGAGAGGTGGCCGAGGAAATCTGCCGGATCGCGGCCGGCGAACACTACGACATGATCTGGATGGGCACGCGCGGCATGGGTGGCTTCGCCAACTTGTTTCTGGGATCGGTGGCGACCAAGGTACTGCATGGAGCCAACATACCGGTGGTGCTGGTGCCTATGCACGCGCCGAAACCGGAAAGGCTCGCCCCGAACGACTTTCGGACTTAGCCGGTAGCAAGCGAAGAACGGCATCGCAAAACGAGCGGGATCCATTCCCTCCCCTGCTCGCGGGGGAGGGCGAGGGTGGGGGCAAAGGGGGTGCGCGCGAAGACCAGACAACGCAGAGCATTCACTACCTGCCCTCATCCCTTCCCTTCTCCCTGCGGGAGAAGGGAACCCTCCGTCCCTTAAGTGAGTGCCATTCGCCCGAGATGTCTCCCTCAAATCCGGCCATTCATAGCGGCCTGACGCACCAGGAAGCGCGCGAGCGATTGCTTGCCGAGGGGCCGAACGAGCTTGCGGTCTCCCAAGGCAGAACGCTGCGCGACATTTCCCTCGATGTTCTGCGCGAACCCATGTTCATGTTGCTGATCGCGGGCGGGGCCGTCTACCTGATGTTGGGCGACGTCCACGAAGCCTTGGTCTTGCTCTTGTCAGTGGGCGTGATTCTCGTCATCACCATTTTTCAGGAGCGGCGCACCGAGCGCGCGCTGGAGGCGCTGCGAGACTTGTCGAGCCCGCGCGCCTTGGTCATACGCAACGGGGAACGGCTGCGCATTCCGGGCAAGGAAGTGGTGCGAGGCGATGTACTCGTATTGCAGGAGGGCGATCGCGTACCCGCCGATGCGATTGTGTGGGAATTGAGCGATCTGCGCTTGGACGAGTCGTTGCTGACGGGTGAGTCCGTGCCCGTCAGCAAGATCCCATGGGACGGCAAGCGCCAAGTCACCCAGCCCGGTGGCGGCGACCAGCCCTTCGTGTACTCCGGGACCATGGTGGTGCAGGGACACGCCACGGCCGAAGCTATCGCCACGGGTGCCGGCAGCCAGCTCGGCCGTGTTGGCGGGGCGTTGAGCGGCATCGCTAAAGAGCGTTCGCCATTGCAAAAGGAAACCGCGCGCATCGTGCGGATCTTCGCCGGGGTGGGTTTGGCCTTTTGCGTCCTGGTGGTGGTTCTCTACGGCATGACGAGAGGACCGTGGCTGGATGGTGTGCTGGCGGGCATTACGCTCGCCATGGCGACCTTGCCGGAGGAGTTCCCGGTGGTGCTTACCGTGTTTCTGGCGCTTGGCGCGTGGCGCATATCCAAGGAACGCGTACTCACGCGGCATGTGCCGGCCATCGAGACTTTGGGTGCCGCCACCGTGTTGTGCGTGGACAAGACGGGGACCCTCACCATGAACCGCATGGCGTTGAAGCGTATGGCCGTGGACGGCGGGAGCATCGATCTCGATACTTACCTGGGACCATTGCCTGAGCACTTCGAGCGATTGCTCGTGAGTGCCGTGAGGGCCAGCGAAGCATCGCCCTTCGATCCCATGGAAAAGGCTTTGTACGACGCCGCCAAGCGCTTCGAACGCTTGGACTCATTGCTCGCGCAGGACCTGAAGCTCGAACGCGAGTACGCGATATCCCCGCGGCTGCTGGTGCACTCGCACGCTTGGCGAACTGCCTCCGGGGAGGGTTGGGTGACCTCCAAAGGGGCGCCCGAAGCGATCGCACGTCTGTGCCGAATTCCCTCCGAGCGATGGGCCGAAATTCAACGGGCGGTGGATGGCATGGCGGCTGACGGTCTGCGTGTGCTGGGAGTCGCCAGTACGCGCCACGACTCCGTGCACTGGCCGGCGGACCAAGAGGTGTTCGATTCCGAATTCCTGGGGCTGGTGGCGCTGGCGGACCCAGTGCGTCCAACGGTGAGAGAAGCGGTTAGGCAATGCTACGAGGCCGGCATGCGGGTGGTGATGATCACGGGCGATTACCCTATCACTGCACGGGCCATTGGCAGGGAAGCCGGCCTTCGCGAAGCGGAGCATGTTCTTAGTGGTGCTGACATGGCGGCGCTCCCGGACCATGAGTTGCGCGAGCAAGTGCGCCACGTTAACGTGTTCGCGCGCGTGTCTCCGGAGCAGAAGTTGCGGCTAGTGGAGGCTTTCAAGGCCGATGGCGAGGTGGTGGCCATGACGGGCGATGGCGTCAACGATGCGCCGGCGCTGAAGGCCGCGCACATCGGCATCGCCATGGGCGGGCGCGGCACCGACGTTGCGCGTGAAGCGGCTTCCCTGGTGCTGTTGGACGACGACTTCGCCTCCATCGTCAGCGCGGTGCGTTTGGGCCGGCGCATCTACGACAACATCCGCAATGCCATGCGCTACATCGTCGCGGTGCATATTCCCACCGTGGGGATGTCGTTGCTGCCCATCCTATTCGGATGGCCTCTGGTTCTATTCCCAGTGCACATCGTATTTCTGCAGTTCGTCATCGATCCCGCTTGTGCCATCGCATTCGAGGCGGAACCGGAACAAAAGGGCGTCATGCAGCGCCCGCCAAGGCCGAAAAGAGGCCATCTATTCGATACCAGTACGATCTTGATATCGCTGTCGCAAGGGCTCGCGCTACTGGCCGCGGTGGCATTGCTATACGCTTGGGCTTTGGCCGCTGGCAAGCCAGAAGACATTGCCCGTGCGATGACATTCGCCGCGATCATATTGGGAAACGTGGGCTTGATCCTGTCCAACCGCTCCGGTGCGGAGCCGGCGCTAAAAATGTTGCGTGTACCTAATGCCGCGCTTGGATGGATCGTTGGCGGGGCACTGGGCGCCCTGGTGCTATGCATCTACCTGCCCCTATTGAGCGGTTTGTTTCGCTTCGCGCCGCTCAGCGCCACCGAGTTCTCGGTCAGCTTCCTCGCGGCGGTGGCGGGGCTGGCGGGATATGAAATGTATAAGTGGAGGTTGCGCTGGGTGCGTCCCTGATCCACGAGTCCCAAGGAAACGGGGCGCGTGGCGTGCTAGTGTAGTGCTCCCTCCTGTTTGGAGCTTATGCATTGCTATGCCCGAATAAGCCCCTTCCCCTGCTTGCGGGGGAAGGTTGGGATGGGGGCATTCCTTAGGTGCGGTAACAAGAGCTGCTCCCACCCATTCCCTCCCCCGCGGGGCAGGGGAGGGAATGTTCCGGTAACTCGGGAGCACTACCCTAGGTAGTGCTGTTCTCCGTTAGCGCATTGCGCTTATATTTGCAGAGACTTCCGCACCTTCTCATCTTGCTGCTTTAATATTTCGCCGAACTGGCCGGCGATCCAGCCGCGCTCGGCCGCCCAGTAATCGGTACGCCTTCTTCCTTCCACTACGGCATTGGCGGCGAGGGTCAGCAGGACTGCCTGCTGCTTTTGCGTTTTGTAGTACTCGGCCGGCACCCCGGCCCAATCGATAATGACGTCGAGAGAATTGCCGTTGGCGTCCTTCTCGAAGGGTTCGTAATAGAGCCGGTCTTCAGGAGCAAACCGCCGCACCGTCTTGCCATCGTACTTGTCTGTGACGGTGATCTCCTTGACTGGTCTGTAGACGACGGCGAACAACGTGGCGCCTTCCTTGTTAGCGGTGTCGATGCTGGTCAGAATGTAGCGCTCGGAATTGGGTACGCCGTACTGCTTCAAGACTCTTTGGAAATCCTCGGACGCATTCCTCATGCGCCGAAACACTTGCCCCGTATCCCCTTCGGGCCCGGCTTCCCTCATGTTCTTGCCATAGGCGGAGTCGTAGGTGTCCTCCAAGGTGATTTTGGCTTGTGCCTTGGTTAAACCGTCGTTGATTCCCGAGAGGCTGGTCGAGGCATAGTAGGGCAGGGATGCCACACCTTCCACCAAACCCGCGGCGATCTGCAATGGCGACAGAATCAAGTGCCCGATGCCCCGGAACACGGCGGAGAGTCCATGTCCCGCGCTAGGCCCGCCTTGATTTTGCGAAGCGCAGGAAACCAGGAAAATAGTGCTCAGCATGATCGAGATCAACGCTTTTAATTTCTTCATTTCGATTCCTCTGTTGGCTAACCTTCCGGCCCGTTCCAATCTCACCCCTGTGAGCAGACCGCCGGAATGGCGCGCAGTGTGCCAGTGGCATTTTCTCGGTACAGAGGTTTTTGCGCAGTAGCGCGAAAGCGGCGAGCGAGTATCGAAAAACAGTACTATTCGCCGGGCACACCCGTGGGACCATGCGAATGAGCACGACGGCCGATCTGGTTTTCGCTCTGAAACAAGAACTCAAGTCAGCGCATATGACTTACGCGGACCTCGCGCGCAAGCTGGGAAAAGCCGAATCCAGCGTGAAGCGCATGCTGGCCAAGGGGGATATGCCGCTGTCGCGCATCGATGCGATATGCGTGGCGCTCAAGCTCGACTTCGCGGATCTGGCGCGTCGCGTCGCCGATGCCCAACCGTTGTTGGACGAATTGACTCAAGCACAAGAAAAAGCGGTGGTGGCGGACAAGAAAATGCTGCTGGTGGCCATTTGCGTGCTGAGCCAATGGACAATGGAACAAATGTTGAGCAATTACCGGTTAACGCGCGCCGAGTGCATCAAGTATCTAACCCGGCTGGACCGAATAGGGATCATCGAACTCAAGCCACAAAACCGCTACCGTCTCAAGCTGTCTGGGGCATTTCGCTGGCGGCCCCATGGTCCCGTGATGGAGTACTTTCGCGAGCATGTCGCGCACGATTATTTTTCTGGGAGCTTCGACGGAAGCGGAGAAAGCGTGCTTCTCGTGCAAGGTTCCGTCAGTGACGTCATGGCCATATCGTTTACGGAGCGCATGCAACGGCTGGCGAAAGATTTCTCTCGCCAGCACCTGGCCGACCAAAAGCTCTCGGAGAATGACCGCCACGGCTATACGCTTCTGCTGGCCATGCGAAGGTGGGAGTTTCAGGCCTTCAGAGAATTGCGCCGCGACGAGCGGGAGAAATAAGGTTTGACCAGAATGGCGTTTCCCCGTGCGCATAGTTCCGGTTTCCTGAGAAAGTCGCCGGGGGTAGCCCAGCGGCTACCTACCTTCTTTGCACGGCCAAAGAAGGTAGGCCAAGAAAGGCCGTCCCACTGAACCGCCCCTTACGGGGTACCCTGCGTTACTCGAAGCGATGGGCGCCTGCGGAACTAGTCCGCGCAAGCGCGGCCGTCGGACAGTCCTCGGCGACGGCCCCCATCGCTCCTGCGTTACTCGGCGCTTCAGAAGGGGGAGAGGCACATCAACTGCCAAACCTGAAACTTCAAAACCGCAAACCAAAAACCTACTTCCTTCGCAAACCACTGGTTTGCCTGTCCTCCCCTTATGCCGCACCGAGCAGCTCGGCGGGCTCGCGGGGTTTTGGCTCCACTGATGCTCCGAGCAAGCTTTTGCACCAGCCCTTTGAGAACTCCTTTGATCGCGTATCGAAAGACGAACGAATCGCGGTGAGGGCCTCTCTACGGTGGTGGGATGGAGTTCCATGCGCGCATACGCGTTGGTCATTGCTTCGACGGCCTCAGCCTGGAGTCGGAAAGTCCCTTTGCATGAACTAGAGCGCGAGCAGCCGCAATCCATCTCACGCGCTCGTTGTTGCCGTCTTGAAGTAAAAGGCGAGCCTCTTCGTAAGCCTTGACGCATGAATCCATCTTCCTATGCCCGCTAACGTCGCCCATGAGAGGCCCAGCAAGGGGGCGAAGCACGCTTGCGAAGATCCGTCTGGATGGGCTTGTTGGATTGCTCAATAGAAGATTCACACAACGCTCGAACTCGGAAAGGAAGGCCATACCTAACTCAAGGTCGGCGCTGGCGGTGTAGAAGGCTGACGCGTCATGCAATTCGGCGAGCGCCGCGGGAACGATAACTCGCTTCACTTCAGCGCAGCACGAACGCGCGCCAGCGCCTCTTCGATGGGAATTAGCTTCACGGCACCACTTTCAACCTCGGCAATTCGTCGTTCGACTTCCTTGGCCCAGGCTTCCTCAATCTCTGAATCCTCATCCAGGCTGGACAATAGCCGCTGTGCAAGGGCGGCTCGTTCTCCGGGGCCCAGCTTGAGCGCTTGCGCTTCAAGTTTCTCTAGTTCGGTATCCATAGATCACAACTCCAATTAGTACTCCAGCCAATTCTATTGCGGCAATGCACGTTAAGCACCTAGCGGCCAATACAGAGCTAAGTCCGTGCTAAATCGCGGCAGGAAAGGAGTGCTTTATCCGTGGGACAGACGCAAAGGGGCGGTTCCTTTCCTCTGTGACCTCGGTGCCCTCCGTGGCTCAAGTGATTTTGGAGGCAGTTGGGTTTACCGACTCCGGCGTAGGACTGAGAATGAGAGACAACCCGAGCACGCCAGTTTGATCGTCCGGCTTTACCAAGAGGCCCAGCGTTCGCGCCAGCTTAAGCATCAGCGCATTGCTGGCCAATACATCGCCTACCAATTCCGCGGTGCCCTTGGCTTTTTGATACTCGATGAGCTTGCGCATTAGGCGGTATCCCAATCCCTTTCCCTTTAGATCGGTGCGCACGACGATGGCGAACTCCGCGCGTGTATTGTCCGGGTTGCCGATGGCGCGCACCGCGCCGAGGGTTTCCGCGGGCTCGCCTTGGGTGACCGCCACGAAGGCCATTTCGCGGTCGTAGTCGATTTGGGTGAACCGCGCCAGTTGGTGGTGCGTCCATGAGCGCATCGTGTGGAAGAAGCGCAGATGCACATCTTCTGGAGGCAGATGTTCCAGGAACGCGGCGTGCAGCGGCTCGTCTTCCACGCGACTGATGGCTGAGCTTGCCAAGGGCCTGAGTACCCTGCCGGTAGGCGCGCCCGGCTCGAACAGCGTAAGATGCTCCGAGCAGACGGACGCCCACACGCTCAACGAGATCCATGCACGGATCAATCCATGCCCAAAATGAAAGCCGCTGAAGGCAAAGTGCATACGGTTAACAGCGAAGACAGCCTCGACAACATCAATGCGGTGTTTGGGCGCTTGCGCAGCGGGGCGATCGACGGACGAATCGTGATGCGTATTGCGCAGGGCGAATGAGCGCCGCCGGGGCTGGTGCCATAGGGTGGACGGGCGGCGCATCTTCGCCAACGCGGAGTTGTTTCATGATCGAGTGCTCGACGCGGTTGCCGGCTGTCCAACGTCGGTGCGCTGCCCGGTAATGATGTCGAAACCGCCGATGCCCCAGTCTCCACAAACCAGGTTTTCGAGGTCCATCGGTCAACCGACGCGCGTCGCATGAAGCCATCACACGCCCCTATTCACCAGATCGAGTTGCGCATCTTATCGCTCCCCGAACTCTTCAACTCGATGGATCCAACCCCCTTCCATCATCGCGACCTGGACCGCGACGCCGTGGAGTACCTGGAAAGCTGGGCGTTGAAGTTTGCGCCAGCAAGCCACTTTCGCATCATCGTCCACATCGAAAACTTTCCGCCGGACGATCCCACGCCACTGGTCAGCGAGGCGATGCGCAATTATTTCGATTACAAGTCGGTGCTGGCGCTGCGCAACTTGCGCTTGCTGTTCATCGAGGGGCGCACCAGCCTGATGATAGGGATCGGTTTTCTGGCGCTGTGCCTGCTCGGCGCCGACCTGCTCGCAGTCTATACAAGCAATACATTTTTTCGCCTGCTGAAGGAGAGTCTGCTCATCGGAGGCTGGGTTGCGATGTGGCGGCCGCTGCAGATTTTCCTGTACGACTGGTGGCCGATCGTGCGCAGGCGAAGAATCTATCGCAACCTCGGACACGCGAGTGTCCAGGTATTGCCGGCGAAGGCTCAGCCTGGCCATTGGCCCAGACGGGCAGACTCGCCGCCAGCCCATGCAATGCCGCCCAAGCAGTCCACAAGCATCACCGCGCATGAGTGAAATACCATGCGCCTGTTGATCTTCGGAGCCGGTGTGCTGGGCAGCTTCTATGCCGTAAAGCTGCTGGCTTGTGGACAAGATGTGACGGTACTTGCCCGCGGCCGCCGGGCTTCACAGCTTCGGGCCGATGGTCTGGTTGTCCAGGAGCACGGACGGAGCTGCCAGCGTGCGCGCGTCAGTGTCATTGAAACGCTGGAGCCAGAAGCCTCCTTCGACTACGTATTGGTGCTCGTCCGCAATGACCAGGTCGAGTCTGTGTTGCCTGCGCTCGCTGCGAGCAAGGCAACACCCAACATCGTGTTCATGTTCAACAACGTGGTCGGGCCCGAACGATTGATTGATGCGCTTGGCCGCGAACGTGTGTTGCTGGGCTTCCCGGGTGCGGCTGGCGAGCGATCCCCTGACGGGACCGTTGTGGCCACGGTCCTGCCCGCGCTCATGCAAATGACCACGTTCGGTGAACTGGACGGCCGCCTCACGCCACGCCTTCGGCTGCTCGCGGCTGCGCTGAAGGCGGCGGGCTTTCCCACGGCCCTGTCGAGAAATATGGACGCCTGGCTGAAGACCCACGTCGCCCTGGTGAGTCCGATCGCCGATGCGTTCTACGCCGCGGGAAGTGACCTGAAGGCGCTGGGCCGCAGCAAGCCCCGCGTCATCGTCCTGTTGCACACCATCCGCCAAGGGTTCGCCGCGCTGCGCGCGCAGGGCATCCCGGTCACTCCTGCGAAGCTGCGTGGCCTTGAACTCTTGCCCGATTGGCTGCTCGTTCATGCTTGCCAATGGGCACTGTGCACCGCCTTTGCCGACCTCGTCGGTGCGCGCCACGCGACGGGGGCGCGCGAGGAGATGGCGGCTTTGTCCGGGCAGCTTCGAGTGCTGGTGGGGCAAGTGACATGAACGATTCTGTCGCTCCGACGCGGCTCGCCACTGGCGTGTACCCAGATACTCTCTTGAAAACCACGCAAGCGCCGGCTTGGCATGGCCTGGCCATCTTGGTCTGCGCCAAACAACTTGAGACTGATCTTGCCAAAGGCCTGAGTTCCTCGGAGGCGGGTTTGCGCTTGCAGCGCTTCGGCATCAACCAACTCGAGGCGAAGCCGCCGCGTGCGCCGTGGCTCAAGTTTCTTGACCAGTTCAAGAACCTTCTGGTCGGAGTGCTGGCCGGCGCTGCCGTGCTGGCCGGCGTCGTGGGAGACCTCGAAGACGCTGCTGTCATTCTCATCGTGGTGGTCTTCAATGCCGTCTTGGGCTTCTACCAGGAGTGCCGCGCCGAGGCGACGCTGGCCGCGCTAAAGAACATGCTGGCTCAACATGCCCGGGTGCGTCGCGGCAGCGAAGTGTTCAACATCCTGGCCCACGATCTGGTGCCGGGGGACATCGTGTTGCTCGAAGCAGGCGACCGTGTGCCCGCCGATGGCCGTGTGCTGGCTGCACACAATGTCGAAGTCGCCGAAGCGGCATTGACAGGTGAGTCTCACGCCGTTGGCAAAAATGTTGACACCCTCTCGGTGGGCGAGCACCCGCTGGCCGAACGCTCGAACATGGCCTACATGAACACCGTGGTCACCCGCGGCCGGTTAGAACTGTTGATCTGCGCCACCGGCATGGCCACGGAAATGGGTCGGATCACCGGCCTTCTGGCGGCGGCCAAGCAGAGCGCCACGCCGCTGCAGATCCAGCTCGATGCACTCGGCAAGCGGCTGGCGATCGTGGCCGGCATCCTGGTGCTGCTGATCTTCGCCATCGGCATCGCGCGCGGCGATGCATTGCTGCAGACGATCATGACCTCGATCGCGCTGGCGGTGGCGGCGATCCCCGAAGGACTGCCGGCCGTGGTCACGGTGACGCTGGCCATCGGCATGCACCGGCTGGCGCGCAACCGTGCCATCGTCAAGAAGCTCTCAGCAGTGGAAGCGCTGGGTTCGACCACAGTGATCTGCTCCGACAAAACCGGCACCCTCACGCTCAACCAGATGACCGCGCGCGCGGTGTACTACCGTGAACGAAGCTTCGCCGTCAGCGGCGAGGGCTACGGCGCAGGCGGTGTCATCGGCAGCGGCGACGGCAAACCGCTGCCGGACTTCTTGCCGCTGCTGACACCGGCGGTACTGTGTTCCGAATCCCGCATCCGCGACGGCCTGCTCATTGGGGACCCGACTGAAGGCGCGCTGCTCGTGCTGGCTGCCAAGGGCGGCGTTGCCCACGAGACGACCGTCGAGCACAGCCCGCGAATCGCCGAAATTCCATTCGATTCGGCGCACAAGTTCATGGCGACCTTTCACCACGACGGCAGCCATGTGCGCATGTGCGTGAAAGGCGCGCCCGATGTGTTGCTGCTGCGCGCGGACTCCTACCTCGCCGCCGGCGCTGTACTGCCGCTGACTGAAGCGGCGCGCACCGCATTCGTCGCCGAGAACGCGGCCTTGGCCAGCCGGGCGATGCGGGTCATGGCATTGGCCGGGCGTGACATCCCGGCCGAGGCGTTCGACCCCTCGGGGGATCTGATGGTCTGGGCCGACAAGCTGCTGCTGATCGGGCTGGTGGGCATCATCGACCCGCCGCGGCCCGAGGCGCGCGATGCAATTGCCTTGTGCGCAAATGCAGGCATCGCCGTCAAGATGATCACCGGCGACCACGGCCTCACGGCGGCCGCCATCGCCCACGAGCTGGGCCTGAAGGGCGCGGTGCTGACGGGAGCAGAGCTCGATCGGATCGACGTCGCTGAACTGTCCAACCGCATTGAAGACACAGCGGTGTTCGCCCGCGTCGCGCCCGAGCACAAGGTCAAGATCGTGCAGGCGCTGAAGGCGCGGGGCCATGTCGTGGCGATGACGGGTGACGGTGTCAACGACGCGCCGGCGCTGAAAAACGCCGACATCGGCGTGGCCATGGGCATCACCGGCACCGAGGTCACGAAGGAGGCCGCGACGATGGTGCTCACCGATGACAACTTCGCCACCATCGTCGAAGCGGTGAAAGAAGGCCGCACCATCTACGACAACATCGTCAAGTTCGTGCGCTTCCAGGTGTCGACCAGCATCGGCGCCATCATCACCGTGCTCGGTGCGCAGTTGCTGGGGCTGCCGATGCCGTTCACGGCGCTGCACATCCTGTGGATCGCCATCATCATGGACGGGCCACCGGCCATGACCCTGGGCCTGGAGCCGGCGCGCGAGGGCATCATGCGGGAACCGCCGCGCCGCGCCGACGCCCGCTTCCTTTCGCTGGGGCGCCTGTCTCGGTTGGGAATGTACGGACTGACCATGGCTGCGGGCACGCTTGTGCTCTTGGACCATGCCCGGCTGAGCAGCCCGGCCTACGCGCTGACGATGGCCTTCACGACGTTTGTACTGTTCCAGTTGTTCAATGTCTTCAACGCCCGCGCCGAGCACACGTCCGCGTTCAATCGGCAGCTTTTCAGCAACGCCAAGCTGTGGCTTGCCCTATCCGTGGTTCTGGGTCTGCAGGTGTTGGTGGTGCATTGGCCGCCAGCACAGAACATCTTTCACACCACTGGTTTGTCGGCGATGGACTGGGCGCTTGCCTTTGCGGTCGCCTCATCCATCCTGCTGCTCGATGAAGGCAGAAAGCTACTGCTCAACCTGTTTCATGATCGAAGGTACAGCCCAGCATGAACCCGAAATCCCCGCGTTCCGAAGGCAGTCCTCCGCTGGATGATCCACTGATCAGCTTGCACTTGCAGTGGCCTACTGGCTGGCGGTCGTGAAAAACACGCCGATCGAGAGTCACGGTGAACTCTGATCGAATCCCACATCACCCGAAGGAATAATCCATGCGAATTCTTATCCCCGTCGACGCCAGCAGCTTCAGCAAGTCCGCGATCGCCTTCCTCGCATCGCGCACCACGCTGATAATCCACCAGCCGGACGTCGAGTTGCTCAATGTCCAGTATCCCGTATCGGCGCGCGTCACCCGCGGCGCGGGCAAGGACCTGGTGCAGTCCTTCCAAGACTCGGAGGCGAACAAAGTGTTGAAGCCCGCCTTGGCCATGCTCAAGCGAGCGGGCGTGCGCGCGCGTGCGAAGTACGTTGTGGGCTTCCCGGGTTCGGCTGTCGCCCAAATCGCAGCGGACGCCACCGCCGATCTGATCATCATGGGCTCTCATGGCCAAACCGGGCTAAGGAGTCTCCTGTTCGGTTCGGTGACCAGCGTGGTGCTGGCGTCGTGTGACTCACCCTTGTTGGTATTGCGTGGCGGCATCGCTCCCAAGAAGGATTCCTTGAAGGTGGGGATCGCGCTCGACGGCAGCAAGTACGGGATCGCGGCGGTGCGTTTTGTCGCCAAGCACCAAGACTTGTTCGGTGCGGCACCAGCGGTCACGCTCATTCACGTTGTGCCGGATTTGTTGAACCTGGTAGTACCGGGTTTCTTCGGCGACACCCCCGTGCCTGGGTTCAAACCGGAACAGGTCGAGGCGATGCAACTCGCGGCATTTGAGCAGGCGATGGCGCCTGCGCGAAAACTGCTCAAGCGCACCGGACTGCGGGCAACTGAAGTCCGCTTGAGCGGGAACAACCCTGGCGACGAGATTGCGGCGTACGCGAAGAAGAACAAGCTCGATATTCTTGCGCTGGGCTCGCACGGCGGTGGCGCCCCCCGGTCTGGCATGTTGGGTTCGGTCGCCGCACGTGTCGCGGCCAATTGCCCCAATCCGTTACTGTTTATTAAGAAGTAGTAGTAGCCAATTGAGCCAGCGTCATGCTGTGGTTCCGCGAACTGCGCAGGTACGCCAGCTACGCGCCCCTGTGAGAAATGCGGGCTAGTTGAGAGGAAGGGAGAGCCCAAGCACGCCGGTTTGATCGCCGGGCTTCACCGAGAAGCCCAGCGATCGCGCCAGCTTCAGCATCGGCGCATTGCTGGCCAATACATCGCCGACTAATTCCGCGGTGCCCTTGGCTTTTTGATACTCGATGAGTTTGCGCATTAGGCGGTACCCCAATCCCTTTCCCTTCAGATCGGTGCGCACGACGATGGCGAACTCCGCGCGTGTATTGTCCGGGTTGCCGATGGCGCGCACCACACCGAGGGTTTCCGCGGGTTCTCCGGCCGTGACCGCCACGAAGGCCATTTCGCGGTCATAGTCGATTTGGGTGAAGCGCGCCAATTGGTGGTGCGTCCACGAGCGCATCGAGTGAAAGAAGCGCAGATGCACATCTTCGGGGGACAAACGCTCCAGGAACGCGGCGTGCAGCGGCTCGTCTTCCGCGCGAATGGGGCGCAGCACGACAGGACGCCCAGCCACGGTGGCTTCCTCCGCCAGATGCGCCGGGTAAGGAAGAATCGCGAGCCGCTGGTGAGCGGGCTGGTCGTTACGCGCCAGGACAATGCGCGCATCGAGGGCGATCACCCCGTGTTCGTCCGCGACGAGGGGGTTGATGTCGATCTCGGCAATTTGTGCGTGATCGCATACCAACTGGGACAACTTCAGGAGGGTGTCTATCAACGCTTTTTCGTTCGCGGCTGGCCGGTCGCGGTAGCCGGCAAGGAGTTTGGATACTCGGGTATGCGATATGAGATCCTTGGCCAGGATCGCGTTGAGCGGAGGAAGGGCGAAGGCCCGGTCACGCAAGACCTCGACGGCGGTACCACCTTGCCCGAACATGATCACTGGGCCGAAGACGGGATCGTTCATACATCCAACAATCAGCTCATGGGCGCGGGTGCGATCCACCATTTTCTGGACGGTGAATCCCTCGATGCGCGCCTGCGGAAGGCGCGACCTCACGTTTGCCAGCATGCGCTGCGCGGTGTAACGAACTTCCCCGGCATCGCCAAGGCCCAGGGCGACGCCACCGCTGTCGCTCTTGTGCGTGATGTCCGGCGAAAGGATTTTGAGCGCTACGGGAAACCCAGCGCGCTCAGCGCATTGGACAGCTTCATCGGTATTGCGGGCAGCTTGGGTAACGACCACCGGGATTCCATAGGCACTTAGCAGGCATTTGGATTCGATTTCGGACGCAACGGTGCGTCCCTCCCCCAACACTTTGGAGATGGTTTCCCTCGCCAGCGTGGCGTCCGAATGGAGGATGGGAAGGGGCGGGGGCGTTTGCATCAACAACTCTTGGTGGCGCCTGAAATCGCGCAACTGGAAGAAGGCGCGTACGGCTTGCTCCGGCGTCGCGTAGCTTGGAATGTTTTCGCGCGCGAACAGTTGCCTGGCCTCATGGACGGCGTTCTCTCCCAGCCAGCAGGTGAGGATGGTCCTGGAACTCTCTTTGATTTCGGGCAAGCAAGCCAGGGCGATTTGCGTGCTGGATACGATGGCGGTGGGCGCATGCATCAATAAAATCGCACCGGTTGCCGGATCATTCTCCAGGGCCGCCAAGGCTTGCGCGTAACGTTGGGCTGGCGCATCGCCAATGATATCGACGGGGTTCCCGTGGGACCAAGTGGGAGGCAGTACCTTATTCAGCGCATCAAGCGTGTTGTTGGAAAGTTGCGCCAAGGTGCCCTCGCCGCGCACCAGTGCATCCGTGGCCAACACACCTGCGCCCCCACCGTTAGTCACAATGGTGAGCGCATCGCCGCGCAGGGGTTTAGCCCGAGCGAGCGTTTCGGCTGCGCTGAATAGATCTTGCAGCGTACTGACTCGGAGTACGCCGGCACGGCGCAATGCGCAATCCACCACGTCGTCGCTTCCCGCCAGCGCGCCGGTGTGGGAGGCGACCGCGCGCGAGGCTTCGCTGGCCCGTCCGGATTTCACCGCGATCACCGGTTTGCCGCGTGCGGCCGCGCGCGCCGCGGACATGAATTTGCGGGCATTCTTGACCGATTCGATGTACAACAAGATGGCCGCTGTGCCCGGGTCGCTCGCCAGGTAGTCGAGCAAGTCGCCCAGGTCCGTGTCCGCCGCGTCGCCGATGGTGATGAAGGCCGAGAACCCGATCCCGCGTGCCTTGCTCCAGTCCAGTACGGCGGTGGCCAACGCGCCGGATTGGGAGACGAATGCGAGCTTTCCGGGCAGGCCGTCCGTGTGAGCGAAGCTGGCATTGAGCCCGATTCCGGGCACCAGAATGCCCAGGCAGTTAGGGCCCAGGATACGTAGCGCGTGAGGCCGGGCCGCGTTCAGCATTTCGGCGGTGAGGGACCGCCCGTCGTTCGTCCGGGCGCCATTGAATCCTCCGGTGATTACGATTGCGGCCTTGCATCCTTTCTCGCCTAACTGCGACACCAGCTTCGGCACGCTGGCGGGCGGCGTGCATATCACCGCGAGCTCCGGTGGGCTTGGCAGCGATGCAACGTCCGCATAGCAGGCAAGATCCAGAATTTTCCGGTGATGCGGATTCACCGCGAACAACTCTCCGCGGAAGGATTGGCGCAAATTGGCGAACACCGTTGCCCCCACGGATTGGGGCTTTGGCGATGCGCCGACCAGCGCGACGGATTTGGGCGCAAAGAAGTATTCGAGATGGCGGATGGTCACTGTGCGGGGCGGGAGGAGTAATGGTTAGAGCTTGGGCGGACGAATTGCGCCTGGAGGGGCCTACAGCTGTAATTACAATCTAGCGGCTAGCCCGCATTTCTCACCGGGGCGCGGGATGATGGCGCGTTTAGGGCGAGACAGTTTTGGCTCGAACGCCTTGGCCGTATTGGACATACGGCCAAGGCGGGCATGCCGAAAATGGCCGGCATAAACGCGCCAACACCCGCGCAGCCCGTTGTGTACGAGGGCAGTGATGTCCGAGTCATGGTGAGCCTAGGACAACGAACGAGGCATTGCGTATCGGGGCGACCTGTGAGAAATGCGGGCTAGTGTTTGCTTGCTTGTTTCTTGGGCGGGACGATATCTTCTTACTCTTCCTCGTCGTCTTCCGATGCACGCTTCTTGGTTAGGGTGGGCAGCACCACGGCAATGTTGCCCGCCGCCATGTAGTCGTGCATCTCCTTCCATCCGGCATACACCGCGGCGCGCGATTGGCCAGGATTCAAGGTAAAGCAATCCTCCAAGGCGCGGCCAGAATGCCGGCACGAGGCCCCTACGGCCTTGGCGTCGGCTTCGGCTTGCTCCGCTTGCTTGGCCGGATTGGGTAGCCCCAAGGCATCGCAGCCAGCCAGTGAAATGGCAAGGATTAGGTAAAGACTCGAACGGGCGCTTGGCATGCCCGTGTTATCGGAGCCACGCTGAACGGCTTTAGCCTACGCAAAGCGAGATTTTCGCGGTAAGCTGCCTGGC
>JBJXGQ010000248.1:0-3356 GCA_046160525.1 Burkholderiales bacterium | reverse complement strand
CTTGAACGCAATCCTGCAAGTTCTCCTAAAAGTGGGTGATGAATGGGAGGGGTTGTTGCACTTGTCGTCCACGCATGCCCATGCATGGGCCGAGAATGAAATCCGCTTTGTGAGCGAGGTCGCCGAGCATCTGCGCATTGCACTGCGCGAGGCGGCCGCGCAAACGGCTCTTAATGCCCAGGAAGCCCGCTTCAGGGGCTTGACCGCCATTTCCTCGGATTGGTTTTGGGAACTCGATGTCCATCACCGGACTGCTCTCGTTTCCGAGGGCGTGACCAAGCGCACCGGGCGCCCAGCCGAACACTTCTTGGGGAAGGCCAGGTGGGAGCTTCCCGAGGTAGCTCCCTTGAATGACCCGGATTACGCGAAATTTAAAACGACTCTTAATTCTCACCTTCCGTTTTACGATAACGAATACCAGTGCGTGACGGCCGCGGGAGATAAGCGGATCTTCTCAACGAGCGGGGAGCCCTTGTTCGATGACACCGGAAAATTCACGGGTTACCGCGGTGTCACCCGGGATGTCACGGAGCAAGTTCGAACGCAAGAAGAGTTGCGCCTGCACCGGGACAATCTCCAGCAGTTGGTCGAGGCCCGCACCCTGGAGGTGGTGCGCGCGAAGGAGGCCGCCGAACAGGCCAACATGGCGAAATCGGAGTTTCTCGCCAACATGTCACACGAATTGCGCACTCCGATGCATGCGATTTTGTCCTTTGCGCAACTTGGGGCGGAGAAAACCCGGGATACAACGCTGCCCAAGATCCCGCAGTACTTCGAACGCATCCGGGATAGCGGACAGCGTTTGCTGAAGTTGCTCAACGATCTACTGGATTTGTCCAAGCTCGAAGCAGGGCAGATGAGCTATGAGTTTCGCCATCACCCGGTCAAGAGCATCGTTGACGGGGTTAGCGCCGAGTTGGAGACCTTGGCGGCGCAAAGTGGCGTGAATGTGCGCAGCGAATATGAAGCGAAAGACATGAGCGCCTATTGCGACGCGGACCGGATTTCGCAAGTTATTCGAAACCTGCTCGCCAATGCCTTGAAATTCACGCCCCGCGGGAAGTCCGTGACGCTGCGCGTGACGCAAACCTTGTTGCCCGTGGGGCGCAGAAGCGGCGACGCCGAGGTGGTGCCCGGTGTGGAGGTGAGTGTGTCCGATGAAGGCGTGGGAATTCCGGAACACGAGCTCGAACTCATCTTCGGCAAGTTCATGCAAAGCAGCAAGACCAAGAGCGGCGCGGGAGGAACGGGGCTGGGGCTGGCGATTTCGCGGGAGATCGTCGAGCAGCACGGGGGCTATATCGTGGCTTCCAACCATCCGGCCGGCGGGGCGGTGTTTACCTTCGCCCTGCACAGCGGTCCACAGCCGGGACGCGAGCCCGCGCCTGCCACGGCGCCCGCCGCCGGCATGGCGGATCCGCAGACGCTTTAGATGCCATGGAAAAGGACGTTAACGGTTTCCATGACTGGGTTTCAGGAGACTAAGTGTGAATGCCGCTGTAACAACACTGGAGAACGACAAACCTGTTTCGCATGATCTGGCGGGCGCGCACCTGCTCGTGGTGGACGACGAGGCGGTCAACCTGGAGATCATAGGCGAGTACTTGGCGGAGGAGCCCTACAGGCTCGCCTGCGCGGCGGACGGAATGCGCGCGTTGGAACTGCTAGGGAAGGAAGATTTCGACTGCGTGATCCTGGATCGCATGATGCCCCGCATGGACGGCATGGAAGTACTGCGGCGCATGAAGTCCGATGCGCGCTATCGCAACATTCCGGTGATCATGCAGACCGCCGCGGCCAGCCGTGAACAAGTGGCCGAAGGCCTGCGGCTGGGTGCGTACTACTATCTGACCAAACCCTATCACCAAGACGCGCTGCGTTCGGTGGTGCGCTCCGCTCTAGGTGCTGTTCGCGCCCTGGGGAATTTGCAGCAACGCATCGGCGAGTACGCCGGGATGCTCACCCTATTGCAGGGCGGAAAATTCAGGCTGCGCACGCTTACCGAAGCGCGCTCCTTGGCCGCGGCACTCGCGGGCGCTTGTAAGGATCCGCCCAGCGCGGGGATGGGTTTGGCCGAACTGCTCGTCAATGCGGTGGAGCATGGAAATCTCGGTATCGATTTCGCGCAAAAATCCGGGCTACTGGAAAAAGGGTGTTGGGAAGACGAAGTTGAAGCCCGGCTTGCGCTGCCCGAATACCGCGGCAAGTACGTTGAGGTGGAGGTATCCAGGACCGGGGCGTCCCTGCGCGTGCTGATCACCGATCAGGGGCAAGGCTTCGACTGGAACAAGTATCTGGAATTTGACGAGTCGCGCGCGCTCGCCCCAAACGGACGGGGCATAGCGCTTGCCAAGAGCCTGGCATTTCGTGAGATGGAATACAGCGAGCGGGGAAACATCGTGGCCGTAGCGCTGGAAGCCTGCGGCCAGTGCTAGCGCGCGCATTTCAATGACCTTGGATCTGTCCCGGCCGGGCACGCAGCGGGTGCTCGGCGTGTGGGTGGTCACCTCATGCGAAGCGCTTATGGCGGAAGCGAAGCTTCACTTCCAGGGCCACCGCGTACACGAAGCTTGCGCATTGGCCGGGGCGTCACACTATTTCGAGGAGGCGCTCCCCGATTTAGTGCTCCTAGACATTGCGTTGCCCAACGGCGAGGCCTTGGAATGGATCCCCGCGATCCGCCGCCAGGCGGGCGAACGCTGGATTCCGATCCTGCTCGTGGGTGCGAGGGAATCCAACGATACGATGGTGCGGGCATTGGATGCGGGGGCCGATGATTTTCTGGTGAGGCCTCTGTGCGGGGATTTGCTCAGCGCGAAGATTCGGGGCGCGCGGCATGCTGCGTACCTCCACGCCAAACTCTCCGAAGCCTCTCTGGGACTGGAACGATACCACCAGGAGGCGGAGGCGGAACTCCTACTTGCCCGTAATCTCATTCAACACATGATCGACCGGGATGGTCTCAGGGATAGCGCGCTGGAGTGGTGTGTGCTGCCTTCGGCCAAGTTCAGCGGCGACATCTTTGCCAGCACCCGGCACGGCGAGGAGCGTTTGTACGTCCTGTTTGCCGACGCCAGCGGTCATGGGCTCGCGGCTGCAATTAGCGGATTACCCGTGCTTCAAGTGTTCTACGCCATGGCGGCCAAGGGCGTGCCGGTGGGCGAGATTGCCCGCGAGATGAACGCGAAGCTCAAGGACTATCTTCCCGTGGGCCGCTACCTCGCGGCGTTGCTGTTATGTGTGGACTTTCGGGGTAGGCAGGTGGATGTGTGGAACGGCGGAATGCCCGAAGGCATGGTCTTGGTCCAGGGCGCTTCTCAGCCCGGCGAACTTCTAAAGTCGCGCCATCTGCCCCT
>JBJXGQ010000247.1:0-8860 GCA_046160525.1 Burkholderiales bacterium | reverse complement strand
CCAAGCGCGCAAACCGGATTCGGTTTCGATCTTGTGGACCGGCAGGCGTACTACGACTCGGTGCATCTACAGACAATCGAGTTCGAGCTTGCTAAGGAGATCGTCCGCGCGCTGACGGAAACCGCTGTCCCAGGGAAGCAGGGCCTTCGCCAGCACAGCCGGGCAGCGCTGTTTCCGCAGGTGCTGAGAAGCGTAAAGCAGTACGTCGCGACACGCATCGACCTTGCGGGCTGTGACCCGTGCGAGATCGGATTGCAGACATACGCGCAACGCATCATTGGCTTGCTGCTCGCGGCACACCGGACGACGAGCGTGGCGAGGCGCCGTTATTGCCGCGACTGAACCGTTACCGGCCGGTGGGCAGCACAGAGAGCGTGCACTTCAAGACCGTGAAGCCAGTACAGATGACTGGGGCGAGCCACCTGAATTTCGTCGCTTGCGACACGAATTCCTGGGAACAAGCAGCGACCTTCCAACTCGAAAAGCTGGCGAAGGAAGGTGTTGTCTTCTGTTATGCAAGGAACGACCGGCTGGAATTCAATATTCCGTACGAGCTTTTCGGGAACCCCCAGGTATATGAACCCGATTTCATCGTCCGGCTGCGCAATTCGGTGAATCTGGTACTCGAAATCAAAGGCAAGCAGTACGAGGATACCGACGCCAAGCACCAGGCCGCGAAGCGCTGGGTATCGGCGGTGAATCACTGGGGCAGGCTGGGGCGGTGGGAGTTTCTTGTATGCAGGGATCCGCAAGGGCTGGGTCCGGCATTGAAGGAACTCCGGTGAAACTCAACGCTTACAATGCTTACCGCGCTGTGGCCAAGGGATTAATCCAGTAATCTCACGGCTCGTTATGGCGTACCCTTTTCCCTCGAATCGAGACACGGCTGCATGACCCTCAACGATCAGAAGAACTTGTACAGCCAAGCCTGGCTGTGCGCGATTGCCGCGGCGGCTGGTGCGACAGTGGTTGGTGAACCCAGGATTGACGATGACTCCGTCGATATGGCGCTGAAGCGAACTGGGGGTGAAGGGCCTATCAGATCACCGCGCCTGGACGTGCAACTGAAGTGCACTGCGGTTGCGCAACGTACGCGAGAGGAATTACGCTTTCCGCTCAATCTAAAGAACTACAATGACTTAAGGAGTGAAGAAAGCCATGTCCCAGGGGTACTCGTTGTACTGTATGTTCCCGAAAAAGTGGATGGGTGGATGACTACCCATTCTACGCATACCGAGGTTCGCGAGTGTGCGTATTGGACGAGTTTGATTGGCTCGCCAGCCGTTTCCAACGAAGCTTCGGTAACGATACGGATTCCTCTTTCCCAACGGTTCGATGTACCTACTCTCAGCGCGATCTTTGACCGGATCGCGGCAAAGGAAAAACTATGAGCCGAATGAGCGACATTCTTGAAGCCGGACTCTCCACGATAAACCCAACGTCGGTTCGTGCCTACCTGCTTGGGCGGGGATGGCAACAGATTGACGCACCGTCAGATAGGCCATGGTCCCTGTGGCAGTCTCCTGTATTGGCTGACAGTACTCCTTCCCTAGAGGAGGCATTTGTTCCCCACGACCAACAGTTACGTGATTACCCACGCCGTCTGCGCGAGGTAGTTGGTGTACTGGAGTTGGTTGAGCACCGCTCGGCGGAATTCATCATGCGCGACATGCGGCTAGCCGGTTTCGACATTATTCGTATTCGCCTGTATTCCGATGGCCAAACCTACGACGGTATTCTTCCAATCGACGATGCGGCCGAAGCCGTTGCCGAAGCCCGCGACATGATGCTGGCGGGCGCTTGTGCGGCGGTGCATCCGAGAATGTTCTACCCGTCGCGTAAGCCGGTAAAGGCAACCGATTACATGAAACGCGTACGCCTTGGGCAGACTGAACCAGGTAGTTTCGTGTTCAATGTCTTGTCCCCCGTGGCGCCGGAGCTGCGAACTAGCTCACAAGGAGAATTCGCGCAGGAGGTGCCCTTCGAGCGCACGGTCACATCTACTCTTCAAACGGCCGTGACGGCGGTGGTCGCCGCAGCCGTGCGCGCGGGAGCAACCCAGGAACTGCAACCATTTGAAGACGCCATTGCCAGCGGTGTTAGTGCAAATCTATGTGATGCATTGGCGGGTTTGAGTCTTGGCAAGATTAACGAGCGTAACGTGGATATCGTGTTCAACTGGGCATCGACCCGGGTGACGACGCCGACTATGTCGAAAGTTAGCCTGGGTCAGGCGGCAGCGACAATCATTCGCGCGGCGGCCGGCGAATTGAAGGCAAAGGCGCCGGAAGAGGATTTCGTTTTGACGGGCCCGGTCGTCAAGACATCAAGAGAGCCTGGAAAGCGCGAAGGCGATGTAACGATTCGGGCTTTAGTTGCCGGTGGGGTTCGGTCGGTCCGTTTTACTGCCGATGAGCAAATGTTCGATCTCGCCACAAAAGCCCTAAACGACCGAAAATATCTCGGTGCCGTTGGAACACTTATCAAGGATGGCCGAAGTCTAATGCTCCAAGGTGCTGCAGATGTTCGGATCGTAGAGGATAACGAAAGTTTGTTGCTGTGATAGAGCTGGTCCCGGATCTCCAACTGCCGAAGGCGGATTTCACCTATGAAAGATACGCCGGATAAGTTCGCGCACAGAGCGCCCCCGAAAGCGGTCTTAATTGGTTACAGGCCGACTTGGCGGCGGTCAAAGCGATCCTGGTGGCAATAAGTGCGGATGACGACCCTATCGGAGCGATGCAGTTCGAACACCGGCGCCGGGAGCTAGAGGAGGAGATTGCTTGTCTACAGCAAACCCTAGCGAGCGATTGACCGTATCGAGTTTATTATCAAAGCCCACTGATAATAAAATCTAAAACGGCATTTATATTCATACTTTCAATTATTTGCGGAAATTTTCATTATCATGAGCGCCATCGGTAACTCTTGCGGCGCTTAAAGATGGCGGCCAGAAGTCATCGGCAAACCCCGCGCTGCATTGTGATCGCGGGTCCGAACGGTTCGGGCAAGACCACCTTCGCCCGCGAATTTCTACCGAAAGGGGCTGGCGTTCTGCATTTCGTTAATGCAGATCTAATCGCTGGCGGACTTTCACCTCTGCATCCGGAATTGGCCGCCGTCGCGGCTGGCCGGATATTTTTACGCGAGCTCGACCGGCTTGCCCTTGCGCAGGGGGACTTCGCCTTCGAAAGCACCTTAAGCGGCGTGAGCTTGATTGGTAGGCTCACGAGATGGAAAGCCACTGGCTATCGTATAGAGATTATCTATCTGGCTTTGCCATCGGTTCGTCTCGCGCTGCGGCGAGTCGCGGAACGGGGGAAGGAAGGCGGTCATAATGTACCCAAGGCCGATGTTGAGCGGAGATTCCTTCGGAGCGCGGAGAATTTCCAGCGAAGTTACCGGCCGCTCGCCGACGCATGGATGGTATTCGATAACGCCGGGGAAACGCCCCGGCTCGTGGAGAAAGGCCCATGAAGAAAACTTCCGCTAGTAAGGAAAATGAGAAGTTCTATAGCGCCGTAATGCGAGCCATGAAAAGGGCGGCGTTGCGTGCACGCCAGGTAGCGCGCATGCACGGCACGCGCATTTACCTCTGGGAAAATGGCAAAGTCGTCGCCAAGAAGCCATAAACAACTCAGCCATTCCGACCCCCTGAATCGCTGAAGAAGAGAGCGACGAGCGATCAACCGTGAAGATTTTTTACCGTACCCATGCTGTTCGCAGGATGTTCGAACGGTCCATCACCGTTGACGACGTCCGCGGCGTGATCGAGTCTGGGGACACGATTGTGGAATACGCGGATGACAAACCATATCCAAGCCGGTTGATCCTGGGAAACGCCAACGGCCGGGCCGTTCACGTCATGGCGGCCTACAATGCCCGAGAAGATGAGACGATCGTCATTACGGTCTATGAGCCAGACCCGCGGATCTGGGAGCCAAGTTTCCGTAGGAGAAAATCATGAACTGCATCATTTGCAAGCAGGCAGATACCGTAGCTGGGCACACCACTATCGCGCTGGAGCGCGGCGGTGCAACCTTGGTATTCAAAAATGTTCCGGCCAGCGTGTGCCCAAATTGCGGCGAGGCCTACGTAGCCGAGGGAATTACGGAGGAATTGCTACGTACCGGAGAGGAAATGGTCAGCGCAGGCACTCAGGTGGATGTGCGGAGCTTCTCCGCTTCAGCTTGAGCAAGTGGTGACAATACCGGCGTATTAATCCGTTTTTCCTCTCGATGTAGGTTATGTAATGACTGATCCAACCCTCCTTATTGATCTTGACGTCCGCGGAGTGGCCACTCTGACCATGAACCGCCCGGAGCTACACAACGCCTTCGACGACCATTTGATCGCCGCCATGACCACGCAACTACGTGCACTGGAAGCTGATCCGAAGGTGCGTGTTGTGATTCTGGCGGCGGCCGGGAAGAGTTTTTCCGCGGGCGCGGACTTGAATTGGATGAAGCGCATGGCGGCGTATTCGGAGAGCGAGAATCTGCGCGATGCGCGTGCATTGGCCGAGCTGATGCGCACCTTGAACGGGCTAGCAAAACCCACCATTGCGCGCTTGCAGGGCTCGGCCTTCGCTGGGGGAATGGGACTCGTGGCTTCTTGCGATATCGCGGTCGCGGTGCCCAGTGCGGTGTTTTCCTTGACGGAGGTGCGGCTGGGGTTGACGCCGGCGGTGATCAGCCCCTATGTCGTGCGGGCCATCGGGCAGCGCATGGCGCGGCGCTACTTCTTGACGGCTGAGCGTTTCTCCGCGCAGGAGGCCTTGCGTATGGGATTAGTGCATGCCGTGGTGCCAGAGGAGGAGTTGGATAAGACCGTGGAAGCTTTCGCCGCCGATTTGCTTAAGGGCGGCCCCGAGTGCTTGGCGGTGACGAAGGATCTCGTCGCAACCGTCTCGCGCGAGAAGTTGGATAGTGCATTGGTTGAGCATACCGCCACGCGGATTGCAAAGTTGCGCGTGGGCGCCGAGGGCCAAGAAGGCATCGCGTCCTTCCTGGAAAAACGCGCCCCGAATTGGACCACTTCATCATGAACGAAGCGGCAAAGAGCGAGCTCGCGGCGGACCGGCAGAAGGCCAAGGTGCTCACCTTCTTTTGCGTGTTGGGCCTGGCGGGCTTTGTGATCAATTTGCTGGCGGGCTATGCTTTGTGGGTCTACAACCAGACGAGACAAGCTGCCGTGCCTACCTACGACACCTTCGTGTTTGAGCTGAAGAGTATGAGCGCGGAGAGGATGCCCGCATTGGCCACGGACCTCTTCGAGAAGTGGACGGCTTGCGCGACTTCGCAAGCAGGCTGGACGCAAGTGACCACCCATGCGCTCATCACCTCATCGGTGATAGGTGCTGCGCTGTTCGCCGTTTCGTCCGTGCTGGCTTGGCAAATCTACCAGCGCTTGAGCGCGCGCCAGCAATCCTGGGCACCGCCGCAACCACCGGATGCAATCGATGAGCCATAACCATGTTCGATAAGGTCCTCATCGCCAACCGGGGCGAGATCGCCGTGCGCGTGGCCCGCACGTGCAAGCGCCTGGGCGTTCGCACCGTGGCCGTGTACTCGGACGCGGACGCGAACGCGCTCCATGTGAGCGCATGTGACGAAGCCTTCCACATTGGTCCTTCGGCCCCGAGGGAAAGTTATCTCAAGGCCGGCCGCATTCTCGAAGTGGCCAAGGCCGCTGGCGTGCAGGCGGTGCATCCGGGATACGGATTCCTATCGGAGAACGCATCTTTCGCCGATGCCGTGTCGCAGGCGGGGTTGATATTCATCGGCCCGCCCGCGAGCGCCATACGCGCCATGGGCTCCAAGAGTGCGTCGAAAGACATCATGCACAAGGCTGGTGTGCCTTTGGTGCCGGGCTATCACGGCCAGGCGCAGGATTACGACATCTTGCACGCCGAAGCGGAAAAGATTGGCTACCCGGTGCTCATCAAGGCTTCCGCTGGCGGAGGCGGCAAGGGTATGCGCGTGGTAAACGGCGCCCGCGAGCTGAAGGAAGCCATCGCAGGGGCGAAGCGCGAGGCGGCTTCGTCCTTTGGCGATGACCGGGTGCTGATCGAGAAGTATCTGCAACGCCCGCGCCATATCGAAGTGCAAGTGTTCGCCGATACGCGCGGCAACGCGGTGTACCTATTCGAGCGCGATTGTTCCGTGCAGCGGCGCCACCAGAAGGTTCTGGAAGAAGCGCCGGCACCAGGGATGAGTGCCACGCGGCGCCGGCAGATGGGCTCAACCGCCGTGGCCGCGGCCTTGGCTGTCAATTACAGCAACGCCGGTACCGTGGAGTTCATCGCGGACGAACAGGGCGCCTTCTACTTCATGGAGATGAACACGCGCTTGCAGGTGGAGCATCCCGTCACGGAAATGATCACGGGGCTGGATCTGGTGGAGTGGCAATTGCGGGTGGCGGCGGGCGAGGCGCTGCCGCTTACGCAGGAGCAACTCGCCATTCGCGGCCACGCCATAGAAGCGCGGATCTATGCCGAAGATGCGGCCAAGGGCTTTCTGCCCACGGCGGGGGTCATTCATCACTTGCGGCAACCGGTAGCGTCTAGCCACGTGCGCGTGGATACGGGCGTTAAGCAAGGCGATGAGATCGGCGTGCACTACGACCCCATGATCGCCAAGCTCATCGTGTGGGACCGGGATCGCGGCGCCGCGCTGCGCCGCATGCACATGGCCCTGGCGGAGTATCAAGTGGTGGGCGTGACCACCAATATCGATTTGCTGGCGGCCATCGTCGCCCATCCGTCTTTTGCTCAGGCGCATACGGAGTTGGGCGGCCTCGACACCGGACTGATCGAGCGGCATCGCACCGAACTTATTCCGCAACCCGCGCAGCCTGCCGATCGTTTCCTCGCTTTGGCGGTATTGGCGGAGTTGCTGCGCAACGAACGCGATGCCCAAGCCGTGGCGGCGCGCTCCAACGATCCCCATTCGCCCTGGAATGCGACGGATGGGTGGCGGCTTAACCAGGATAACCATCACCGCTTCGAATTCCAGGGTGCGGGTAGCGTGGTGGCCCATTACCGCAAGGGCAGCTACCAACTTGACTTGCCCCACTCCAAGGTGGAGGCGAAGGGAGAATTCGTCGGGGATGATGCTTTAATGGCTGACCTTGCTGGAGCGCGGGTACAAGCGACGGTGGTGAGACGCGCGAATGAGATCACCGTATTCGCTTTTGGCACCAGTTGCCGCATGGAACTCAAGGCTGCCCAAGCCGTGCAAGCCGAGGACGCCGGCGGCTCGCTGGCGGCGCCGATGTCTGGCAATATCATCCAGGTTCTGGTGAAGGCAGGGCAAAGCGTGACCAAGGCCCAAGCCCTGCTCATTCTGGAGGCCATGAAAATGGAACACACCATCAGTGCGCCGGCGCAAGGCGTGGTGAAGGAAATTTTCTACAAGGCTGGGGACCAAGTGAAAGAAGGCGCGCAACTTCTGTCCATCGAAAACTCAGAAGGAAGTTAAGCATGGATCTACCCAAGAAAGTGCGGTTGGTGGACGTGGGCCCGCGTGATGGCCTGCAAAACGAGCCTAGTGTCGTGCCCACGGAAGCTAAAGTGGAACTCATTCACCGCCTGGCGAACGCTGGCTTGCCTTCGGTGGAAGCGACCAGTTTCGTATCGCCCAAGTGGGTGCCGCAGATGGCGGACCACTCGGAAGTGATGCGAACCATTCGCCGCAAACCGGGAGTGAGTTACCCCGTGCTGGTGCCCAACATGAAGGGGTTGGAGAGTGCGCTCGCCGCCGGCGTGGACGAGATCGCGGGGTTTGCGGCCGCGACGGAGTCCTTCTCCCAGCGCAACACGAACTGCACCATCGAGGAATCCATGGAGCGCTTCGCGCCCGTGTGCGAAAAGGCGCTGGCTTCCGGGATGAAGGTGCGCGGCTACATCTCCGTGGTGCTGGAATGTCCCTTTGAAGGATCGGTTAATCCGCGAGTGGTGGCGGACATCGCCAAGCGCCTCATGGATATGGGGTGCTACGAAGTGTCGCTGGGCGACACCACGGGGATGGGCACGCCGGGCAAGACCAAATTGCTGATGGAGACCTTGGCGCGGGATATTCCTCCGGCGCAACTGGGTGGCCATTTTCACGACACGTACGGGCAGGCGCTGGCCAACATTCTGGCTTCCATGGAGGTGGGGGTTGCGACTTTCGATGCCTCCATTGCGGGCCTGGGCGGCTGCCCGTACTCACCCGGTGCCACCGGCAACGTCTCGACCGAAGACGTCGTCTACATGCTGGACGGCATGGGGATCGAAACCGGTATCAGCATGGACCGCTTGCTCGACGCCTCACAGTACATCTGCGAAGTGCTTAAGCGCCAGACGGTTTCGCGTGCTGGCCGGGCGTTGCTCGCCAAGCGCAAGCGCGCGCTGGAGCGTGCGCACGCATGAAGGCAGCGCCCGCGCGCGTGCCTTCGCCTTGCGTGCAAGTGTGCGAAATGGACGCGGCCCTCGGGTTGTGCCGGGGATGCCGGCGCACGCTGAAGGAAATCGCGGACTGGTTGGAGATGCCGGCCAAGGAACAACTCGCCACTTTGCAGCGGGTCGCCGATCGCAAGCGCTTGCTGGGGGATCATTCAGACATCTCCGCCGCGTGACGTTATAGGGTGCGGCCATGCGCCCAAGCCCGCACCATCATTCATACAAACAAGATTATTTCCATGCCGCTTTCCGCCGCTGTTCCTCGAAAACCGATGCATCACCGCACCATCGAATGCCGCGGCTATCTGCGCGATGACGGCCTCTGGGATATCGAAGGCCATCTCATCGACACCAAGACCTTCGACGTCGTGCTGCCTGAACGCGGCAACGTCAAGCCTGGCGAGCATTTTCACGACA
>JBJXGQ010000246.1:0-32326 GCA_046160525.1 Burkholderiales bacterium | reverse complement strand
CCTCGGGCGCGCGGTTGCGAATGACCTTGATGGCGACGTCGCGACCGGCGAAAGTGTCGCGGGCAAGGTAGACCACGCTGGTGGCACCGCGCCCGATCTCGCGTACGACGGGATACTTACCGATGCGCTCTGGTGCGGGTTCTTTCATGGGAAGGGTTGCACTGGCAACCCTTCGTTTATCGGCGAAATTCCCGCTGGCTTGATCCGGGAGCGCTACGCTATTTCTTGATTTCGGGGACGTTCATGCCTTTGTTTACCGCGGGGCGTTCGCCCAATTGCTCGTACCAGCGTTTCACATTGGGGAAATCGCCAAGGTCCACTTTGTGCCACTCGTGCCGCGCGATCCACGGGTAGGTGGCTATGTCAGCGATGGAATACACGCTTCCCAGATACTGCCGTTTGGCCAGATGCCCGTCGAGAACGCTGTAGAGGCGCCGGGTTTCCTTGCTGTAGCGCGCGATGGCATAGGGAACCGGTTCGGGTGCCGCGCGCAGGAAGTGATGGGTCTGCCCGAACATCGGCCCCACGCCCCCCATTTGAAACATGAGCCACTGCATGACTTCGAACTGATCGGTGGCCTTCCTGGGTAGAAATTTTCCGGTCTTGTAGGAAAGGTAGAGCAAGATGGCACCCGATTCGAACAACGGGTAAGGCTTGCGTTCCGGTCCCGCGTGATCGACGATCGCGGGAATCTTGCTGTTGGGATTGATGGCAATGAACTCGGGCGTGAATTGGTCACCCTTGCCGATATCGATGGCGTGTACGCGATAGGGCAGTCCCGCCTCTTCGAGCATGATGGATACTTTGCGGCCGTTGGGGGTGGTCCAGGTGTACAGGTCGATCACTGCGGGCTCCGTTCAAGGGTGAGCGCGGGATTGTATCGGGCTCAAGCCTTCGAATTGGGCCACAATGGGAGGGTTAACCGCATTGATGTCGGTACTGCCATGTTGAAATGGTTCTTGGTGTTCGTGCTGGCCATGTCCTTGATCGGATGGTTCACGCCGCTATTGCGGCGGCTGGGCCTCGGGCGCTTGCCGGGCGACGTTCATTTCAAATTACGCGGCCAGGACTACAACTTTCCCTTCATGTCCACGTTGTTGCTCTCGGCGCTGATGGCGCTCTTGTTCCACCTGATGCGTTAATTACGGCCACGGGCTTCCTCCACCGCCTGAACGCGTGCCTGGTGGATGGCCGCTGGAATGTGGCTCGCATCCGTTTGCGATTTCGCGATGGCGCCCGCATCCACGCTGGAGGCGGCTTGCAGGGCGCGAAGAAATATTTCGCGCGGCCCATAGGGCAGGGATTCGTAGCCAGGCCGGCCGTGGAAGTCGCTGGCACAGGCCTCCAGCAACTGGTGAAAGCGTTCCGGCCGGCGAAATGCATCGCTGCGTTCGAGCAACTTGACCACGGTTGCCGCGCGCAACTCCTCCGCCCGGTGGATGTCTCCATGGAACTGCGCCGCCATCAGCCCGAGGTCTTGGCATTCGGAAGGTACGCGCAGCCGGGTGCAAAGTCCTTTCAGAAGTTCCACGCTGCGCGCTTCATGACCGTGATGCTTGGGCCATTCCTCTTTCGGCGTGGCGCCCTTGCCCAGATCGTGGTTCATCACGGCGAATCGCACGGGCAAGGCAAACCCGCGCGCGGCGGCGTAATCCAGGCACAGCATGGTATGCAGACCCGTATCGATTTCCGGGTGGTACTGGGCGGGTTGCGGGACGCCGAAAAGCGCATCGACCTCTGGCAAAATTCTCTTCAGCGCACCACTCGCGCGCAACGCCTCCATCATGAGAGAAGGCCTTGCTTCCATGAGGCCGCGGGAGAGTTCCTGCCACACGCGTTCGGCCACCAGATGATCGGCTTCGCCCTCACCCACCATTTTGCGCATGAGAGCGAGGGTTTCCGGCGCGATCTCGAAAGCGAAGCGCGCGGCGAAGCGGGCGACACGCAGGATGCGCACGGGGTCTTCCGCGAAGGCGGGGCTCACATGCCGTAGCACTCCGGCGCGCAGATCTTTCTCGCCGCCAAAGGGATCGATGAGGGTTGCGTCTTCGCCGCGCGCGATGGCGTTGATGGTCAGATCGCGGCGGGCGAGATCTTCCTCCAGCGTGACCTCGGGCGCGGCGTAGACATTGAACCCCTTGTAGCCGCGGCCAGTTTTGCGTTCCGTGCGGGCAAGCGCATATTCCTCGTGGGTGCGCGGGTGCAGGAACACGGGAAAATCCTGCCCCACGGGACGAAATCCCTGGCGCACCATTTCCTCGGGCGAGCTTCCCACCACGACGTAATCGTGATCCTTGACGCGCAGCCCGAGCAATTCATCCCGGACGGAGCCCCCCACGCGGTAGACCTTCATGAACTATTAGCGCCGCGCGCGGAATGCGTCGTAGCGGGCGCGCGAAGTGGCGCCTCCGAGGAATTGCCCGGCGACCGCTTCCAGTGGCGTGGGTGAAAATCCAAAGATCCCGGGAAAAGGAGCATTGGAAACGCTATCCATTTTCATGGAGTCCAGATTGTCGCGCGTGATGAGGCGTCCGGGTAAATGCTCCATCACGGCTGCCTGTAACCATCCTAGCGCGCTGGGTAATCCGATGATCACGGGATTCGCCCCTACCTGCATCGCGGCGTACGCGACCAACTCGCGCAAGGTGTAGACCTTGGGGCCGCACAGATCGTAGGTTTGCCCGAAGGTTTGCGGTTCCGCCAGGCATTGCGCGACGACCCGCGCGACATCTTCCACGTAGACGGGCTGGAAACGCGTTTGCGCGCAAGCCAGCGGGATGACCGGAAACGCAGCAGCCAGCTTGGCGAACAGACCGAGAAAGCGGTCTCCCGCGCCGAATACGATGCCTGGCCGCAGCACGGTAACGGCGAGTCCCTTGGCCTCGCGTGCGATGCGCTCCCCTTCGCCTTTGCTGCGCAAATAGCGGCTCGTGCCGGTGAGCGATGCATTGACCGCGCTGATGTGAACCAGCCGGGCGATGCCCATGCGCTGGCACAGGCCCGCGAGGGTGCGGGGTAATTCAACATGATTGCGCTGGAACGCACCCCTGGGGGAGTCGTTCAATACGCCAACCAGATTGATCACGGCATCCATGCCCTTTAGCACGGCTTCCAACTGCTTGGGATCGTGCACGTTGGCGGTCCGCACGTCGGACGTAGGGAGCAAGATCAGTTGTTCTTTCGCCCGCTCGCGGTCGCGGGCGGGGACGCAGACCTCATGGCCCATTTGCACGAGGCGGTGCACCACGCGCCGGCCTATGAACCCCGAGCCGCCCAGTACGCAGACCGTTTTTGGCGTCATCTAATTGCTGCCTGTCATGCGCCCCGCGATGGTTCCCAAACGAGTTTTCAGGGCTACGAAGGGGTGGCCTAGCACACGGGCGTACTGCATGGTGTTGTTCATGACTTTCTTGACGTAGTCACGGGTTTCGCTGAAAGGGATCGTCTCCGCGTATACCGCGCCCTCCAGGGCGCGAGAGGCCTGCCAGTCGCGTGCCCGCGACATCCCGGCATTGTAGGCGGCGGAAGCCAGCAAGGGCTTGTCGTCCAGCAAGCCGAGCAGCTCGCGCAGGTGATAAGTGCCCAAACTGACATTGGTGTCCACGGTGCTGATGGCGGTGCGGTCGATGCGGCCCAAACCCGCGCGGCGCGCCACTTGCGATGCGGTCGAAGGCATCAATTGCATAAGGCCCATGGCACCCGCGCTGGAGCGCACTTGGGGAGCGAAGCGGCTCTCTTGGCGAGACAGTCCGTAAACCCAGGCTTCGTCTATGCCCTGGCGCTGGCTGTAGGCGCTGAATACTTCCCGGTACGGCAGGGGAAAGCGCAAGCGGAAATCGTGGGCCACTTTGGTACGCTCGGCCGTATCGATGGTGCGGTCATACCAGCCGGCGCGCCGCGCCAACTCGGCGACGGCAAGGAGTTGCCTGTCATCCATCCGGCGGATGCTCCAGCGCCACTCCAACACGGCTTCGTAGCGCAGATCCAGCTCGAAGAGTTTGAGCGCCCGGCGTAGCCCCTGGTTGTGGGCGGCGGCATGCATGTCGTCGCTGGAAATTTCCGGGGCCTCGGGTAATCCAGAAACCGTGATTCCGAGTTCTTCCGCGGCAAGCTGGCCGTAATAGTTGTATTCGGCGGATAGCGGCGCCAAGATCGCATGGGCCTCGCTCGTTTTGCCTTCCTGCAAATACGCCCGTGCGCGCCAGTAACGCCAGGTGGAGATCTGGCGGTCTTTATCCGGCATGGAGTCGATGGTGGCGGCGATGCTCTGCCAATCTGCGCCACGGATGGAAGATCGCACTTTCCAGGCGAGCTGGCGCTCCGTGAGCGGCGTATCTCCGGCTTGCCGGTACCACGCCAGCGCTTGCGGGCGGTGCTTGAACGCGCCCGCGGAGGCTAACTGTGCCCAGACATAAACCTGCTCTTCTTGCGGGAATTTTCTTTTGATCTGCTGCCAGCGCTCATGGGCGAGCTCCGGAAGGGTGAGCGCCATCCTGAACAGCGCGAATCCCGCCAGCTCGCGATCCGTTCGGTTCTTGAGCTTGAGATTTTTTTGCTGAACGTACTTATGGGGATTTTTAACCAGAGTATCCCACTGCTTCTTGGCGGGCCGGGCGCTAGCGGGAAGGTAGTTGAACAGGTGCACAACCGCCGAACTGTTGTTGGCTTCCAACTCCGCCCGGATACGGATCCACAAATCGCTTTCGGCGAGATGACGCTGGCGCATCATGTACTCGAACAGTTCCGTGCAGGCATCGCCTATAACGGCAGGTTGAGCCCACATCTGCTTGGCTTCGGTGAGCGCCTCGGAGTTCTTGCGCTCGATGCGTGCCCGCGTGTTCAGGCAGCGCACGTCCGGGTCATCCAATTCGAAAGTTGCGAATTCGCGTTCCACGGACTCCCAATCGGCTTTCTTGGCGGCGGCGCGAATGAGATCCCCGCGCGCACGCTGGGTGGTCAGGCCATCGGGTTGCTTTTCCAGAAACTCCCGCCAGTCATCGAAGGAGCGCTCGCCCGGACCGGCCTTGAATTGCCAATACGCGATATAAGGCCAGAGCAAATGACCTTGGAGGTTGCCCGCCAAGCGGTTGAGGCGTTCCGCGTCGCCCTGCTGGTAGGCATCGCGGGCCGATAGAAAGAGGGCATCGTCCTCGGCTGCGTGCAGCGGGCAGGCGAAAACGATCAAAGTGGTAAATGCGAGAAAAGCACGGGAGGTCATGGGCGGGCGGGAGGGGAAGCTAGCAAAATTGTCGCATGGTTCGGGAGCCTTCAGTGTGGCTTTATCGGCTTGCCGAAGGCATAAGCTGATAGCTGAATGCATCTAGCCACGTTTGTGAAAACCGGGTTCAAGGGATATCCTTCGCCTTGAAGCCAACAAGGATGTCCAGCGTGAACAGCAACGAAATGAAGGAAGCCGCCGCCAAGGCCGCCATTGCACTCGTACCCGATGGCGCCATAGTGGGTGTGGGGACCGGCTCCACGGTGAATTTCTTCATCGGCGAACTCATCAAGATCAAGGGGCGGATCGATGGAGCCGTATCGAGTTCCAAGGCATCCACCGAGCGCCTGAAGGCAGGCGGCATCCACGTGTTCGACTTAAATAGTGCCCCGGACGTTCCGGTCTATGTCGATGGCGCCGACGAGGTTACCGAACACCTCTACATGCTCAAGGGTGGCGGCGGCGCGCTCACGGGGGAAAAAATCGTGGCGGCCGTGGCGCGCAAGTTCATCTGCGTGGCGGACGAATCGAAGCTAGTTTCCGTGCTGGGCAAGTTTCCTCTGCCCGTGGAAGTGATCCCCATGGCGCGCAGCTACGTAGGCAGGGAGTTGGTACGCCTGGGCGGGCACCCAGCATTGAGAACAGGATTTATCTCCGATCATGGCAACCTCATCCTGGATGTGCATGGCTTGAGTATCGTGAACCCCGTGGAGCTGGAAGCGAAGATCAACCAGATCCCCGGTGTTGTGACCAACGGGCTGTTCGCGCAACGCCCGGCAGATCTCTTGCTTTTGGCGACACCCCAAGGGGTGAGGTCTATAAAGCGCTAACTGCAACTTGCCCGTCACAGTTTTCCCGTACACTCGGGAAGTTTCAGCCAAGCCCCGACAAAAAGGAGGGCTCACTCGATGAACCACAGCGAACATATTTCAAAACAATTCGACGCCGAACTCGAATCCCTGCGCTCGCGCGTGCTCCAGATGGGCGGGCTGGTGGAACAGCAAGTGGGTATGGCCGTGGAAGCCCTGGTGAGCGGAAATCTCGAACAATGCTCGGTCATCGTCGCCAACGATCACAAGGTCAACGGCATGGAGGTGGGCATCGACGAGGATTGCAGCCACATCATCGCCCGCCGCCAGCCCGCGGCTGGAGATCTGCGCCTCATCATGACGGTGATCAAGACCATCACCGATCTTGAGCGCATCGGCGACGAAGCGGCCAAGATCGCCCGCATGGCGAAGCTCATCAATTCCGGAGACCGGGTGCAGCATCCGCGGCTGGTGGAAATCCGGCGCATGTCCGCCATGGCGGTGGACATGCTGCGCAAGGCGCTGGACTCCTTCGCGCGGCTGGACGTGAGCGGTTCGGCCGAGGTAGTGCGCACCGACCAGCACGTGGACGACGAATTTCGCGCCATCTTGCGCCAGCTCATCACATTCATGATGGAAGATCCGCGCACCATCTCGGCCTCCATCGAGATCTTGTTCATCGCCAAGGCGCTGGAGCGCATCGGGGATCACGCCAAGAACATCTCCGAGTACGTGATCTACATGGTCAAGGGCAAGGACGTGCGCCATGTCACGCTCGAAGAAATAGAACGCGAAATCCTGGCTTAGTTACAAGTCCGAACCAGCCAAGGTGAACGCTCCCCACTCCACCCTGGCGTCGGTTGATCTAGGGTCAAACTCCTTCCGTCTGCAAGTGGCGCGGGTGGAAGGCGACCAGCTCTATCCCCTGGATTCCCTGCGCGAGCCCGTGCAACTGGCCGCCGGCCTCACGCCAGAGAAAATCTTGGACGAATCCACGCAAGCCCGGGCGCTGGAATGCCTGAGCCGCTTCGGCGAACGCCTGCGAGGGTTCGCACCCGAGGACGTGCGCGCCGTGGGAACCAACACCTTTCGGGTGGCGAAAAATTCTCGCGAGTTTCTGCGCAAGGCTCAAGCTGCCCTCGGATTTCCCATCGACATCGTGGCCGGCCGCGAAGAAGCGCGCCTCATCTATCTGGGCGTGGTTCACAGTCTGCCCATGATGCCCGCCAAGCGCCTGGTGGTGGATATCGGTGGCGGCTCCACGGAGTTCATCATTGGGGCCGGCATGAAACCGCAAAAGCTCGAAAGCCTATACATGGGTTGCGTGAGCTATAGCGTGCGCTACTTCGCCGGTGGCAAGATAGGCAAGGGTAATCTGAAGCAAGCGGAGGTAGCGGCCCGCATGGAGTTGCAAACCATCGCCAAGCAGTTTTCCGCCGGGCACTGGAACGAGGCCGTGGGCTCCTCGGGAACGGCTCGCACGCTGGGAGACATTCTGCAAGCCCAGGGCTGGGGCGATGGCGCGGTCACGAGCGAGGGCTTAGGCAAGCTGCGCAGCCAGATCCTGAAGACAGGTACGGTGGAAGGCTTGAACCTACCGTCTCTGCGGCCCGATCGCGCCGCCGTATTGCCAGGCGGGCTCGCCATCATGTCCGCGGTATTTTCCGAACTGGGGATCGAGCGCATGACCCTGGCCAACGGCGCCATGCGCCAAGGCATCTTGTATGACATGCTGGGCCGCTTCCACCAGCACGACATGCGCGACACGACGGTCGTGCGCTTCATGAAGCGCTACCACGTGGATATGAAGCAAGCGGGCCGGGTGGAGATGCTCGCCGTCGAATTGCTCCGGCAATTCTCCGGCGACCTGCACCTCGATCCGGGGTACCCGCTGCATTTACTGTCCTGGGCCGCGCGCTTGCACGAGATCGGGTTGACGGTGGCGCACAACGGCTATCACAAGCACTCTTCCTACGTGATCTCCTTCGCCGACATGCCCGGGTTCTCCAAGACCGAGCAGGCGCACCTCGCCATGCTGGTACTGGCCCACCGCGGCACCATGGAAAAAATGAAGGGCCAGATCCTCGATTCTCTGGACATGGCCATGGTCATGGCGCTGCGGCTGTCTGTCCTTTTTCACCGCAGCAGGACCGATGTGCAACTTCCCGCCCTGGAAGCCCATTGCGATGGCAAGCGCTTCAGTCTCGGACTGAACCCTGCGTGGCTGGTGGCCAATCCCCTCACGGCAGTGGCACTCAGGGAGGAAGCCAAGGAGTGGAAGAAGGTTGGCGTGGCCCTTGAAGTCGGGGCGCTGGACGAGGTTACCGATCCGGACGTGGTGGCCTCTTCGTAGGAGCTTCCCGCTAAGACCAATCTTCGGCGCGAAGGCCGGGCACTCGCTGAAACTCGCGAAGGTTGTTGGTGACCAGAGTCGCGCCGATGGACAGTGAGTGTCCCGCGATCAGGGTGTCCAACGGCCCAATCAGGGTGCCCAGTTCTTTTAAGGCAGCTCGCAACTGCCCGTATGCTCTTGCCGCATTCTCTTCAAAAGGGAGCACCTCGAACTCCGCGAGAAACCGCTCAAGGCGCAACAAATTATCCTGTTTACGAGCGCTCGCCCAGGCGCCGAATTGAAGTTCAGCAGCGCTGACCGATGACACCAGGACATCGCCGCGCGACAAACCATCCATTCGGCGAATAATGCGTTCGAACCCTGGTCCGCGGTTAAGAACAAAAATGCATATGTTCGTATCCAGCAGGTGCATGGATATCTATTCGAGCGATTCCCGGGTTTCGGCTTGCACAGGTTGCTCTCTCTGAATTCCCATTGGTCCGATTGCCTGGAGCATCTCGAGCAGATCCTCCGCGCGGTATTTCTTGGGAAATAGCATGACAATGCGGCCGACACGTTTGATGACCACTTCATCTTCTTCGAAGCGAAAATCCTTCGGTAGCCGAACGGCCTGGCTGTTACCACTGGTAAAGATACGCGCGGTTTGCATGAGATCTCTCGGCAATTGGAATGTATATGGCCAGTATATACGAATAAGCCTTAGTGCAACTTGACGTGCGGTTCGGTGCGCCGCGTGATGATGCGCGCCAGGGTATCGAGAAACACCTTCGTGAATCCGTGCAGCGCGTATTCGTGCATCTTGTAGAGCGAGCGGTACATGAGCATGGCGAAGTAGCCTTCGATCATCCAGCTGCCGCGCGTGATGGCGCCCATCAGGCTCCCCACCGTGCTGAAATTTCCCAAGGACACAAGGGAGCCGAAGTCGCGGTACTTGAAGGGCTCCAACGGCTGGCTCTCTATGTGGCGGCGGAGCATCTTCAGCAAATGCGAGGCTTGCTGGTGTGCCGATTGCGCTCGCGGCGGGATGGTGGATTGCTTCTCGGGCCAGGGGCAGCTTGCGCAATCGCCCAAGGCGAAGATGTTCGGATCTCGCGTAGTTTGCAGCGTCTGTGTCACCACGAGTTGGTTGATGCGGTTGGTTTCCAGGCCGCCGATGTCTTGCAGAAAATCGGGCGCCTTGATACCGGCGGCCCATACGACTAGCTCTGCCGGCAGTTCCCGCCCCGAGGCGGTTCGCACGCCGTGCTCCGGCACTTCGGTGACGCGCTCGCCGGCCAAGACCTCCACCTTGAGTTTGCGCAGAAGATCCACAACGGTACGGGACAGGCGTTCGGGCAGCGCCGGTAGGATCTTGGGCGCGGCTTCGATAAGCGTGATCTTGATATCGCGTTCCGGGTCGATGCGCTCCAGTCCGAAGGCGACGAACTCGCGGGTGGTGTTGTGCAGCTCGGCGGCGAGTTCCACACCCGTGGCGCCGGCGCCGATGATGGCGATGTGCAATTGGCCGGGACCAAGGGGTTGTGTTTGCGCGCTCGCGCGGAAGCATGCGTTCAACAAGCGGGAGTGGAAGAGGGCGGCCTGCTGCGGATTGTCCAAGGCGATGGCATGCTCCGCCGCCCCTGGCGTGCCGAAATCGTTGACGGTGCTGCCTACCGCCATGACCAGCGTGTCGTAGGGCACGGTGCGCCGCGGGATCACTTCCTTGCCGCGCTCGTCGAGGGTCGCCGCGACTTGGATTTCCTTGCGCTCGCGGTCCAGGCCATCCATTCGCCCAAGGCGGAATTGAAAATGATGCCAGCGCGCCTGGAACAAGTAGTCCAGTTCGTGGTCGTTCAGATCCATGCTGCCCGCCGCCACCTGGTGCAGCAAGGGTTTCCAAAGATGGGTGCGCGATTGGTCCACCAGCGTGATGAGCGCCTTGCGCTTCTTGCCGAGCGAGTCACCCAAGCGCGTGGCAAGCTCCAAGCCGCCAGCGCCACCGCCCACTATGACGATGCGATGCAGGGAGTTCATGGTTCGATTTGTCCTAGAAAAAGCAATTGGCCACAGAGGGCACATAGGCCACAGAGAGAAGACCCGGCTCGCCCATTAACCATACGCTTGAGCGAAAGGGTCGCGGCAAATCACCCACTGGTTTTCTCTGTGATCTCTGTGTCCTCTGTGGCCGAATTCGGGTTTTTAGGTCCAAAGGAGAGAAAAGCGCCGCGAAAGCGGCGCCTTGCATGAACGATAAAGGGACAGGTTAAGTTACCGCGACCCTGGGTGCCGGTTTCTTTACTTCCAACAGGCCCTGCTTCACGGCTCGGTTGGTGGCGGACAACACGGCGCGCAGAGTCGCGGTGACGATGTTGCTGTGTACGCCCACGCCGTAGAGGGACTGCTCGCGGCCGATGCGGATTTGCACGTAGGCCACGGCGGTGGCGTCTTCACCGCTACCCACGGCGTGCTCGTGATAATTCATCACGTGGAAGTCCAAGCCGCAACCTTCGCTCAATGCTTGAACGAAGGCGTCCACTGGCCCGTTGCCCTTGCCGGCGATGGCGGTTTCGCGGCCGTCCAGCTTCAGGCGCGCAGTGACGTGCTCGATGTCGCTGCGCCCTGGATCGTGGGTGATGCGATGCTCCACGAAGGCAAGGGGTTGGTCACGCTCCACATACTCCTTGTCGAAGGCCGCCTTGATGGCGGCGGAGGAGAGTTCCTTTCCGGTGGCATCCGTTATGGCTTGAATCACCCGGCTGAACTCGATTTGCAGCAGGCGCGGAAGAGTGAGGTTGTAATCGCGTTCCAGCAGGTAGGCGATGCCTCCCTTGCCCGACTGGCTGTTGACGCGAATCACCGCATCGTAGGCGCGGCCCAGATCCGCCGGGTCAATGGGAAGGTAGGGCACTTCCCAAGGATCGCCAGCCTTGCGGGCCGACAATCCCTTCTTGATGGCGTCCTGGTGAGAGCCGGAAAATGCCGTGAACACCAGTTCACCGCCGTAGGGGTGGCGCGGGGGCACGGGCAATTGATTGCAATGCTCCACGGTGCGGATCACGGCGTTGATGTCGGAGAAATCCAGTCCGGGGTGAATGCCCTGGCTGTAGAGATTAAGGGCCAGCGTCACCAAACACACGTTGCCAGTGCGCTCGCCATTGCCGAACAAACATCCCTCTACCCGGTCGGCCCCCGCCATGACGCCCAACTCGGCGGCGGCCACGGCGCAACCCCGGTCATTGTGGGGATGCAGCGAGAGCACGATGCTGTCGCGATGGGCGATGTGGCGGCCAAACCACTCGATTTGGTCGGCGTAGACATTGGGTGTGGACATCTCCACCGTGGCGGGCAGATTAAGGATGACGGGCCTTTGCGGCGTGGGTTTCCACACCTCATTCACTGCGTCGCAGATCTCGACGGCGAAGTCCAATTCCGTTCCGGTGAAACTTTCCGGCGAGTACTGAAAAATCCAATCGGTCTGGGGCTGCTCGCGGGCGCAATCGCGTACGACCTTGGCGCCCTCCACGGCGATGTCCACGATACCGGCACGGTCCAGCCCGAATACCACGCGCCGTTGCACCGTGGAAGTGGAGTTGTACAAATGCATGATGGCGCGCTTGCACCCCCGCAGGGACTCGAAGGTGCGGCGGATCAGCGGCTCGCGCGCCTGGGTGAGTACCTGCACCGTGACGTCGTCCGGAATCAGCTTTTCATCGATCAATTTGCGAACGAAATCGAAATCCGTTTGCGATGCCGCGGGGAAACCGATCTCGATTTCCTTGAATCCTGTCTTCACTAGCAAATGGAACATGCGCAGCTTGCGCTCCGCGTCCATGGGTTCGATCAGCGCCTGGTTGCCGTCGCGCAGATCGACGCTGCACCACACGGGGGGCTTGGCGATGACTTGGTGGGGCCAGGTCCGGTCTGGCAATGAGACCGGAATGAAGGCGGGGTACTTCTGCGATGGGATCTTGATCATGAGGGTGCTCGCACTGTTTGGACTACGCCACATCCGCCGGGCGGTGCCAGGCGGGCTTGGGGTACAACGAATGGTGAGTTTAGATTATGTGCGCGCTGGGCGCAGCAGCAGGCCCGCCAGCAGAAGGCTGGCGGTTGGAAGGAAGAATAAGGAAGCCCGCAGAGTCATGGGCGAACTATAAGAGGTTCGAAAACGCCGCGCAAGAAGTTTTTCGGCTACGAAGGGTCCACGCGGTCTTGCCCCGGCGGCGGCGTCCCGGGCCTATTTCGAAAGTACTCCACGGCCCACATCACGTAGCCGGATAGGCCATAAGCCAGGAACACAAAGAACAGCAACTCAGGTAGGTTGCTGGTCACCTGCAGCAAAAACACCATGAACAAGGCAATGGCCACGAGTACCCAGAAGGGCACGCTGCGGCGCAGGTTGATGTCCTTGCCGCTCCAGAACTTGATGCTGGTGACCATGGTGAGTCCCGCGAAGAGTGCGATGATCCACGCTCCCACGCGCCAGTCTTGGGGGCTGAGGTGAAAGGACTCGATCGTCCAGATGAAGCTCGCGAGAATGCCGGCCGCGGCCGGGCTGGGCAAGCCCTGGAAATAGCGCTTGTCCACCACGTCGATGTTGGTGTTGAAGCGCGCCAATCGCAGCGCCGCGCAAGCGCAATAGACGAAGGCGGCGACCCAGCCTAGCTTGCCCATGCCTTTGAGGGCGTACTCGTAGAGCACCAACGCCGGGGCGGCGCCAAAGGACACCATGTCCGACAGGCTATCCAATTCCGCGCCGAAGGGACTTTGCGTGTGAGTCCAACGCGCTACTCGCCCATCCAGGCCATCGAGCACCATGGCGACCAGGATGCCCATGGCTGCCAGTTCGTACTTATTATTCATGGCCTGCACGATGGCGTAGAAACCCGCGAACAACGCGGCCGTCGTGATGGCGTTCGGCAGCCAGTAGATGCCGGTGCGGCGTATGCGGCCGCCACTCAGCCACTTAGGCTTGGGTCCTGGATAGTTCATGGCGGGGGGATTCTAACGGACGCGGTCAGGCTAGCCGCGCCACGATGGATTCGCCTGCGGTGGTGATGTCCCCCACGCTCACCAGCGGTTGGGCCGAAGGCGGCAGATAGAGGTCCACCCGGGAGCCGAAGCGAATGAAGCCATAGCGTTGGGCGCGAACCAGGGTATCGCCTTCCTTCACGTAGCACAGGATACGGCGCGCGACCAGTCCCGCGATTTGCACGCAGGTAATGTCCTCGCCCGCCGCGGTCTTGATCCAAAGGGCTTGCCGCTCGTTATCGGAAGAAGCCTTATCCAGCGCCGCGTTGAAGAAACTGCCCGTGCTGTACCAGGTGCGCTCGATCTTGCCGTCCACCGGGCTACGATTGGAGTGTACGTTGAAGACATTCATGAAGACGCTGATCTTCAATGCCTCCCGCTCCAGATAGGGATCTCTTGTCTTTTCGACCACCAGCACCCGCCCGTCGGCGGCGGACACGACAATCCCCGCATCTTGTGGCGCCACCCGCGGCGGATCGCGGAAGAACTGCAGAATAAAAACAAACACCATCCAGAAGGGCCACGACCACCCCCCAAGATAAAAAGTCGCGACGAGGGTAATCGCGCCCGCGATGGCCAGATGTGGCCACCCCTCGCGGGCGATCAGCGCATGCCGATCGCCACTCCTCCCCCCTCCCTCCTCCCTCCTCACTAGTTCTTGGACTGATCCACCAGCCGCCCCTTCTTCAGCCAGGGCATCATGGCGCGCAGTTTTTCGCCGACGATTTCGATGGGATGCTGGCGGCCGATGCGGCGTAGCGCATTCAACTTGGTCGCGCCGGTCTGGTTCTCCAGCAAGAACTCCTGGGCATAGGCGCCGGTCTGGATTTCCTTGAGAATGCGGCGCATCTCGTTCTTGGACTCCTCCGTGATGAGACGAGGGCCGCGCGTGAAATCGCCGTACTCGGCGTTATTGGAAATGGAGTAGCGCATGTTGGCGATGCCGCCTTCGTACATCAAGTCCACGATGAGCTTCAATTCGTGCAAGCACTCGAAGTAGGCCATCTCGGGAGCGTAGCCAGCTTCCACCAGCACCTCGAAGCCCGCTTGCACCAGCGCGGTGGTGCCGCCGCATAGGACGACCTGCTCGCCGAATAGGTCGGTTTCGGTCTCCTCGCGGAAGTTGGTTTCGATCACGCCAGCGCGCGCGCCACCTATGGCGGCGGCGTAGGAAAGCGCGATGTCGCGCGCGCGCCCGCTCTTGTCTTGTGCCACGGCGATGAGGCACGGTGTTCCCGCGCCCTGCTGGTACTGGTTACGCACCGTGTGGCCGGGGGCCTTGGGCGCGATCATGACCACATCGAGATCCTCGCGCGGGATGACTTGGCCGAAATGGATGTTGAACCCGTGGGCGAAGCCCAGGGTCGCGCCTTTCTTCATGTTGGGCGCCACCTCGCTACGGTACGTGCCGGCGATATGCTCGTCGGGCATCAGCATCATGACGAAGTCCGCCGCCTTCGAGGCCTCGGCTACTTCTTGCACATTGAGCCCGGCGTTCACGGCCTTCGCCCACGATGGGCCGCTTTTGCGCAGCCCCACGGTGACCTTCACTCCGGATTCGTGCAGGTTGAGCGCATGCGCATGCCCCTGCGAGCCATAGCCGATGATGGCGATTTGCTTGCCCTTGATGAGCGATAGATCGGCGTCTTTGTCGTAATAGATTTTCATGGTTTTCCTTTTAGAGGCGGTGAGGAGAGAGGGGTGAGGGGTGAGGAGTAAAGTCAACGTCCTTACCCCTCACTCCTCACCCCTAACCCCTAACCCCTCACTAGATTTTAAGTACCCGGTCCCCCCGCCCAATTCCCGAGGCGCCGGTGCGTACGGTTTCCAGAATGGCGGCGCGCTCGATGGCGTTCAGGAACGCATCGAGTTTTTGGCCGTCGCCGGTGAGTTCGATGGTGTAGGACTTGTCGGTGACATCGATGATGCGTCCGCGAAAGATATCGGCGGTGCGCTTGACCTCCTCGCGGTCCTTGCCGGCGGCGCGCACCTTCACGAGCATCAATTCGCGCTCGATATGCTCGCCGTCGGACAGATCCACCACCTTGACCACATCCACCAATTTGTTCAACTGCTTGGTGATCTGCTCGATGACTTCGTCGGAACCGGCGGTGACCACCGTCATTCTCGAAAGCGTTGGGTCTTCCGTGGGCGCGACCGTCAGCGACTCGATGTTATAGCCGCGGGCTGAGAATAGCCCGGCCACGCGCGACAGCGCACCGGACTCGTTTTCCAACAAAAGCGAAAGGATGTGACGCATTTTCCATTACACGAGAATCATCTCGGACAGCCCCTTGCCGCCCGGAATCATGGGATAAACGTTCTCAGTCTGGTCCGTCACGATGTCCATGAATACGAGGTCGTCCTTGCGCGCGAAGGCCTCGCGTAGCGCCGGCTCCACATCGGCCGGTTTGTCGATACGCATGCCCACGTGCCCGAAGGATTCGGCGAGCTTCACGAAATCGGGAAGCGCATCCATATAGGATTCGGCGTAGCGGTTGCCGTGGAAGAATTCCTGCCACTGCCGCACCATGCCCATGTAGCGGTTGTTCAGATTGAGAACCTTGATGGGCAGCCGGTACTGTTTGCAGGTGGACAGTTCCTGGATGCACATCATGACGCTGGCTTCGCCGGTCACGCAGGCCACATCCGCGTTCGGATGCGCAAGCTTGACACCCATGGCGAAGGGAATGCCCACGCCCATGGTACCGAGCCCGCCGGAGTTGATCCACCGGCGCGGCTTGTTGAATTTATAGAATTGCGCGGCCCACATTTGATGCTGGCCGACGTCCGAGGTGAGGAACAACTCCCCCTTGGTGAGTTCGTAGAGTTTCTCCAGTACGAACTGCGGCTTGATGAGGGGAGAGGCGCGGTCGTACTTGAGGCAATCCCGGCCGCGCCAGGAGTTGATCTGGGCCCACCAGGCATCGATGTTTTCCTTCACGGGTTTGTCCGTGGAGGCGGCCAGCAAGCGGTTCATCTCCTGCAACACCTCCGTCACGTGGCCCACGATGGGGATGTCGGCCCTGACGCGCTTGGAGATGGAGGAAGGGTCGATGTCGATCTGGATGATCTGGCGGCCTTCCTGGTAGAAGTGCTTGGGGTTGCCGATGACGCGGTCGTCGAAGCGCGCGCCCACGGCCAGCAACACGTCGCAGTTCTGCATGGCCATGTTGGCTTCGTAGGTCCCGTGCATGCCGAGCATGCCCACGAAGAGCGGATCCGTGGCCGGGTACCCGCCCAAGCCCATCAAGGTATTCGTGCACGGATAGCCCAGGGTACGCACGAACTGGGTAAGTTCCGCGGAAGCCCCGCCCTGGATCACGCCACCGCCCGTGTAAATCATGGGGCGCTTGGCTTGCATTAGGAGTTGTACAGCCTTCTTGATCTGCCCGCTATGACCCTTCACCACCGGGTTGTAGGAGCGCATCGACACGTGTTCCGGGTAATGGAAGGTGGTCTTCTGCTGGGTGATGTCCTTGGGAAAATCCACCAGCACGGGCCCAGGGCGGCCGGTCTTGGCCACGTAGAAAGCCTTCTTGATGGTCAATGCGATGTCCCGCACATCCTTGACCAGGAAGTTGTGCTTCACGCAAGGCCGGGTGATGCCCACCGTATCGACTTCCTGGAAAGCATCCTCGCCGATGGCGTGGCTGGGTACCTGGCCCGTAAGCATGACCAAGGGAATGGAATCCATGTAGGCAGTGGCGATGCCGGTCACCGCGTTGGTCACTCCGGGGCCGGAAGTCACCAGGGCGACGCCGACCTTATCGGTACAGCGGGCATAGGCGTCCGCGGCATGCACGGCGGCCTGCTCATGGCGCACCAGGATGTGCTTGACCTTGTCTTGCTGGAAGATGGCGTCGTACAGAGGCAATACCGCGCCACCGGGGTACCCAAAAATGTATTGGATGCCTTCTTCCTGAAGGCAGCGCACGATGATCTCGGCACCGCTCAATTCGGTCTGAGATCTCACTCCCGGGGTAGTCATTTCCATGGTTTTTGCCCTGCACGAACCTAAAGACGGAACGACGGAATTTACCCGGGGCGGCAGGCCCGGTCAAGAACATGAAGAAAATATTGACCGCACTAACGCCTGTAGTGGGCAGCGAAATCGCGCGGTCTTGCGAGGGCCAAGGCGTCTGCCGGGACCCTGACTGAATAAAGTGAGGTCAAGCGCAAGATGTGTCGTTCGCAAATTACTCCAGAGCAAGGCCATTGACTAACCTAAGTTACTTAAGTAAGTTCCGTATTCGGCGCCCCTATACGTCGCAGGTATCTACGGACATGAAAACTTTCCCTCTAGAAATCGAAGATCATCTTCACAAGGCATTGAAGTACAAAGCCATTGAAACAAATCAGACCTTGCACTCTCTCATTATCGAAACATTGAAGGAAAAAGTGCAAGAAGAGCCAGCCAGCTACATCGTCTCCCGACAGGTCGAAAATAAAGAATGAATGCTCCCTACGTTAATGGTGCGGATGCGTGGCCGTTAAGGCTCACCGAAGGTGAGCCAGTTCAGATTGTTAGCGGTGATGTTAGAGAGAAACTATCTACCCTTCCGGGCGAGACCTTTGATTGTTGCATCACCTCGCCGCCGTACTGGGGTATGCGCGATTACGGGTACGAGGGGCAAATTGGAGCCGAGACCTCGGTAGACGACTACATCACGAGTTTGGTCTTGTGTTTTCGCGGTGTCCGAAGGGTTCTCAAGCAGAATGGAACGCTGTGGCTAAATGTGGCCAACACTTATACGTCAGGTGGGCGCGGATGGAGAGACAAAGACGCGAAAAACCAAGGACGCGCAATGTCGTACCGCCCAGACACTCCGAAGGGTCTAAAACCAAAAGATCTTATTGGAGTCGCGTGGATGCTCGCGATGGCTTTACAGCGCGATGGGTGGTTTCTTCGTTCCGACATCATTTGGTACAAACCGAACTGCCAGCCCGAATCGGTAAAAGACCGCGTGACGGTTTCTCATGAGTACTTGTTCATGCTCTCAAAGAGCGAGAACTATTACTTCGATCAGGAAGCGATTAAGGAGCCAACAATCGATGGGAAAGGGCGGAAGAACAAGCGTACTGTATGGCCGGTTAACACAGAGCCGTGCAGAGAGGCGCACTTCGCGGTATTTCCGCGCGATCTGGTGCGCCCCTGTATCCTCTCGGGGAGTCCCGCCGGGGGACTTGTGCTAGACCCGTTTTTTGGGAGTGGAACCGTCGGCATCGTTGCAATCGAAACCGGCCGACGCTGCGTAGGAATTGAGATCAAGCCAGATTACGTTGGCATCGCAAAGCAGCGGCTTACTGGCGTATGCCGCGACTTTCTTTACGCAGCGTCGCCTGAAAGATGAAACTTCCATGAGGCCAAGACGTGGCAATGCCGCTTCTTCAAACCCTTTACTTGCAGTTTTCGCTCTCCACCACCGTCAAAGTACAAGCTGAAGAGGCGCTCTCCGTTTTCTTCAACATAACAGTATCCAGGTTTAGGGTGCTGCCGGCTTTCCAGTCTCATTTCGAGACGGCCGGTTGCCGCCTTCGAGAGAAGAGGTTTCGGAATTTCGACTAATTCATACTCATAATCTGGGCTATCTTTTTTAAGTGCTCTAAGGATAAGAATTCGTTGTACCCCTTCAAGAACGGCAAGGTATTGGTCCCTTAGGCCTTCAAGATCCTTGGGATTATTCCCCCACGATCCCCCTCCGAGTTCCATGAATTTAGAAATATGAATTGTATCTACCCGAATTGCTTTTGCGGCCTCAGTCTTTAGTGAGAAGTTCTCGCCGTCGATCTGTATGTCGTAGCCCCTTTTCCCGCGAGGGGCGAGTGCCGCGTTTACTCCATGCAGTTGTAGCACTCGCTCCAAAGCATATTCAAACTTGTCTTTGGAGAAAGGCTCACGGGAAAAGCAATGGTGAAGGCGTAGGACATCGCCAAAATCCTGGACTACTCGCTTCGTTATGATGGCTGACGCATTAACACTGCGGAAATCACTTGCCAGTGAAAAAACTCTAACGATTTTGTCGACAAGTTCAAGGCGATAGTCCGAGAGACTAGGGATCGCCTCCAGCAGATACTCAATGCGCTTGGTTCTTGTCATAAGTCTTGATTCGAGACGTGCACAGACAATCGTGCTCACTTCTTCACATGAATTCCGGCGTAATCAGAATGCAGAATGCAGAATGCAGCATGCTAATACCACGACTAACTATGATTACGTATCCAATCTCGCCAAGGCGTGAAAAGTGCCGGGTTGTGGACGGCGACGATGGAGCGCTTCCACGGACTACCCGAATCGAACTCGTCCTGATCCAGGGTGCACACACACCCGCCCGACTCCTGCAAGATCAGCGAGCCGGCGGCGTAATCCCAGAGTTTCTGGCCGCCGTGCAGGTACAGGTCGAAGCGCCCGGCCGCCAGATAACACCATTCCAAGGTCCCGGCACCGTAGTTTCTTTGGCTCATGTAGGGCGGGGCACTTACCAATTCCCGTGAGAGATTGCTTTCCAGGCGCTTGAAATCCACGTTGGCCATGGCCCCGCGAAGGGAGGGAGTGTGCCCTTTCAAGGATAGGCGCTGGGTATCCAGGAAGGCGCCGCCGCCGCGCTCGGCATGGAATAACTCACCGGACACCGGATCGTAGACCACACCCAGCACGCTTTTGCCTTTGCGCATCAAGGCCACCGATATGGCGAAGTAAGGAAGGCCATTGACGAAATTCGAAGTGCCGTCGATGGGGTCCACGCACCAGAGCCCCTCCTCGCCCGCCAGCCACTGTTTCATTTGATCCGCTTCGGACATTTCTTCGGCCACCATGGGCAGCGGGCTAATGTCCCTAAGACCCTTCTCCAGCGCATCCTGTGCCGCGATATCGGCATCGGTGCACAGGCTTCCGTCCACTTTTCGCTGGGAGGCAACCTTCAAGTATCGCGGCATGATCTCGCGCGCGGCGACGTAGCGCACCAAGTCGCTTACCTGGGAAACCAGGGCCGAGGCAGGGGAAAGGCTGGGCGCAAGCCCGGCGAGTGCGAGATTCATGGATCGGAACCAAGTAGGGGGAGGTGGGCCGCTGTTGCAAACCCGGGGCCAACGGGGACACCCAGGCGTGAGCGAGAGAACGCTAGTAGATAGCGCGCGTGCGGGAGCGGGCAGGGCATTTCATGGCAAGATCCTACCATGGCCAAACCCATTGACTCCGGCAAGCGGGCGCCCCGGTTTTTCTGCGAAGCGCCTTTGTCCGCGGGCATGCAGCGCGAACTCCCGGCGGCGGCAGCTCATCACGCCGCCCGCGTGTTGCGCTTGAAGGCGGACGATGCCGTACGGCTTTTTTGCGGGGACGATAGCGAGTGGCATGGCGTCATCACCCGCATCGAACGCGACCGTGTCTGGGTGCGCGTGAATCAAGCCGAGCTGCGCAGCGTGGAATCCGCGCTCCACATCGCCCTGGCGCAAGGCATGAGCAGCCGCGAGAAGATGGATCTCACCTTGCAGAAAGCCACGGAACTGGGGGTCAGCGAGATCTTTCCCGTTATCACCCAGCGCAGCGTGGTCAAGTTGAGCGATGAGCGCGCGGACCGGCGCCTTGAGCATTGGCAGGGCGTGGTGGCCGCGGCCTGCGAGCAGTGCGGGCGCAACAAGTTGCCCGTCATCCATGGCGTGCAGCGCTTCGATCAATGGTTGGGCGCGTTGCCGAAGACTTCTCCCGGTCTGCGCTTGCTGCTATCGCCCGCTGGCAGTATTCGCTTGAAGGACATTGCACCACCCGAACGGATTTTGTTGTTGGTGGGGCCAGAAGGCGGCCTCACGCCCGAGGAGCGCGAGCTCGCACAGCGGTTTAGCTTTCAACCCGTGGTGCTGGGACCACGCGTATTGCGTACGGAAACCGCCGCGCTCGCCACCGTGGCTGCCATGCACGCCCTTTGGGGAGATTTCTGAAGCCGCCGGGCCTTATACTGCCGCCCACTTAATTCTTACAGAGTGGACCGGCACACATGGAAATTCGCAACAGCACCTTCGTGGTAACGGGCGGCGGCTCAGGCTTGGGCGGCGCCACGGCAGAAATGATCGTCGCCAATGGCGGCAACGTCGTGATCGCCGACATCAAAGGCGATGCTCTCGCGGGCAAGCTAGGGCCCAAGGCGCGCTTCTGTACCACCGATGTCACTAACGAAGAGCAGGCCAAGGCCGCCATCGCCACGGCGCTCAAGGAGTTTGGCGCTCTGCACGGCTTGGTCAACTGCGCGGGCATCGCGGTGGGTGAGAAGACCATCGGCAAGGACGGGCCTCACGCTCTGGCTTCCTTCACACGCGTCATCCAAGTCAATCTGATCGGCACCTTCAACATGATCCGCCTGGCGGCTGATGCCATGGCCAAGCAAGCGCCCAATGCCGCGGGCGAGCGCGGCGTCATCGTTAATACCGCCTCGGTGGCAGCCTACGACGGCCAGATCGGCCAAGCCGCCTATTCCGCCTCCAAGGGTGGCGTGGTCGGCATGACCTTGCCCATCGCCCGCGATCTTGCTCGCAGCGGCATAAGAGTCGTCACCATCGCCCCCGGTATTTTCGAGACCCCCATGCTCATGGGCATGCCGCCCGAAATTCAAGAATCCCTCGGCAAACAGGTTCCCTTCCCCTCGCGCCTGGGCAAGCCCAAAGAGTACGCCGCCCTGGTACAGCACATTTGCCAGAACGAAATGCTCAATGGCGAAACCATCCGGCTGGATGGGGCGATACGGATGGGACCCAAGTAAGTGAGGGGTGAGGAGTTAGGGGTGAGGAGTAAGTTCGTAGCCTTGCTCAGGTCTCCGGCCAACGCATACGATCCTGGGTGTCTATGCCACCGCGCACGCCCCACTCCTCACCCCTCACCCCTCACCCCTCGCCGATGTTAGCCCACTCCCAATTCGTCGAGTGGTTGCGCTCGGCGGCGCCCTATATTCACGCCTTCCGGGGACGCACCTTCGTGGTGGCCTTTGGCGGCGAGGTGGTGGCGGGCGGCAATTTCACGGCGCTCACGCGGGACTTTAATCTGCTGGCCAGCCTGGGTGTGCGCTTGGTGCTGGTGCATGGTTCACGCGCGCAGATAGAACGCCGCCTTTCCCAGAAGAGTGCGCGCTTCGTGCGAGGAATGCGGGTGACGGACGACAAGGCGCTGGTCGTGGTGAAGGAGGAGAACGGCCGGCTGCGCACGGAAATCGAAGCGCTGCTCTCCATGGGCATCGCCAATGCGCCCATGGCGGACACGCGGCTCAAAGTGGCCGGAGGAAATTTCGTGGTGGCGCGTCCGGCGGGCGTGCTCGACGGGGTGGATATGCTTCACACCGGCGAGGTGCGCAAGATCGACACCGCTGCCATCCGCGGCCGTCTAGATGCGGGCGAAGTGGTGTTGGTCTCGCCCCTGGGTTACTCCCCCACGGGGGAGATCTTCAACCTCGCTTTCGAGGAGGTTGCCGCCGAGACAGCTATGGCACTGGCCGCTGAAAAGTTGATCTTCCTGGTGGACGGACCCCAGGCCGGGCGCGGCGCTTGGCGAGAGCTTGCGGCCACGCAGGCAGAAGGGCTAATCGCCCAGGCGGATGCCCCCCAAACATTGAAACTCGCAGTCCGGGCTTGCCGCAACCAGGTGGAGCGAGTGCATTTCGTGAGCCGGGAAACCGATGGCGGCCTGCTGCTCGAACTGTTCACCCACGAGGGCGTGGGCACCATGATTACCCAGGATCCCTTGGAACGCTTACGCCAAGCGACCATCGAGGATGCGGGCGGTATTCTGCGCTTGATCGAGCCCCTGGAGGCCGACGGTACCCTGGTCAAACGCAGCCGCGAGCGCTTGGAGACCGAGATCGGCCGCTTCACCGTGCTTGAGCATGACCGTATGATCGTGGGGTGCGCCGCGCTCTATCCGTTCCCCAGTGCCAAGGCGGCGGAACTGGCTTGCCTCGCCGTGCACTCAGAGCACCAAGGCGGCGGGGCGGGCGAAAGGCTGCTGCGGCATGTCGAGGATCTGGCCAAGAAACAAGGCTTGCGCCGGTTATTTGTCCTCACCACCAAGACCGCCCACTGGTTCGCGGAGCGCGGATTTTCCGAGTCCGCCGTCGAAGAGTTGCCGCCCGAAAAAAAGTCACTCTATAACCTCCAGCGGCGTTCCAAGGTGTTGGCGAAGAAACTGGCCTAGCGTGTGTATCAGTGCCCGCACCGCCGGAGGGTGTAGCGGGAATATGACAACGGTCTGGCGCGACTTTGGCTTCGTTTGCGGGCATAACTATCCGAGAGACCCGCCGTATTCCATTCATGCGACTCCTGCTGACCGCGATTTTCTCGCTAGGGCTGCTGTTGGCCAGCTTGCCGGGAAGGGCCGAGAGTGCGCTTGAGTTCGGGCTAGCCCCTTACATCAGCACACGCACGCTGCTGGGAATGTTCAAGCCGCTCTCGGCGTTCCTGGAACGCCGCTTGGAGCGGCCCGTCATGTTAGTGAGCGCTCCAGATCTGGAGAATTTCGACAGACAGCTCATCGGCCAGCAGTACGACATCGCCATCGTAGCCCCGCACACGGCCCGCCTGGCGCAGCGCGACCATGGCTACGAACCTTTGCTGAGGTTCTCCTCCGATCTGTACGGCGTGCTGCTGGTCAAGGCCGGTAGCCCCGTGCAAAACGTCCGCGAGCTTGCCGGGCTAGTCATTGCCTTTCCGCAGCGCACCAGCGCGACGGCATTGCTTGGGCAGGAACTCCTGGAGAAGTACGGCGTCGGAATGTCGCACGTGGAGCGTCCCCATAGCTTTCAAGATTCCGTGCTGCTGGGCTTGACTCAAGGGGAGTACCCCGCCGCCCTGGTCAATGCATTCGTCTTGCACCAGGCTCCAGAATCGCAGCGGCTACTGGTGAAGCAGATCGCGCAGACCCGCAAGATCTCCAACCTCATCATCGTCGCTCGCGCGGATCTGTCCCGGCCTGGACGAGAGGCGCTGCAAGCCGCCATCACCGAGTTCATGGAAACCACACCCGAAGGGGCAAAATTCCTCAAAGAGACGGGCCTGGCAGGGGTGCGCCCTGTCTCGGACACCGACCTAAAAAATCTAGATTCCCTGGCCGCGGACCAAAGAAGAATTTGGGAGGAACTGCGACTGGGTCAAAGGCAGGTGCGTTGATGGTAACGGCGGCCTTTTCGCGCAAGGACACATCCTCCCATGAAATTCGTCCCCAAATCCCTTCGTCTTAGGCTTGTCCTGACGGCATTGGTGGTGGAAGTAGCCACCATCTGCGTGCTGGTCGCCAATAGCGTGCGACTTAACCAGGAGGCGTTGATCCAGGAAGCGCAGAACTGGATCGAAAGTACCACTCCCATCCTGAGCGCCAGCCTGGCCGCCCCGCTGGTGCAGCGCGACTACGCCACCATCCAGAATCTACTGGACGAAATGCGCTCCGGCCACGGCCTGAGTTACCTGCAATTGCTCGATCATCGCGGCCGTCCGGTGGCAGCCTCCGGGCGCAAGTTCGCCGATGCGCTGCCGCGCGCGGACGCCAGCATCCATGACGACGGCGCCGACGGAAACTACGACAAGCGTATTCCCATTGTGATCGGCGGTACCCAATACGGTACCTTGGGGATCGGATTCTCCACCCGTTTCCTATCGCAATCGCGCAGCGCGCTCATCTCGCAAAGCGGCTTGGTTGCCGTGCTTGGAATTGGCGCATCGTCATTGATGCTCACCTTGCTGGGTTTTTGGCTCACGCGGCATCTGGGCCGCCTCACGCGGGCGGCGGGTAACGTGGCCGCGGGCAATTTCGGCACGCGGGTGCGTGTCGTGGGCGATGACGAAGTGGCTAAGCTGGGCCACGCCTTCAACACGGTGGCCAGCGCCGCGCAGGGGAAAATCCAGGCCCTGGCCGCGGGCGAAGCGCGGCTCTCCGATGCGCTCAGGGAGCTGGAGAAAGCCAACGCCATACAGCGCGAATATCTCACTCAAGCCAGCGACGAACGCGCGCGCCTGAATGCACTGCTATCGGCCATGCAATTGGGCATCTTGTTTGTGGACCGAGGCAACAAGGTAATCTACTCCAATCCGGCCTTCGAGCACATCTGGCTCGTGGGAAATTCCAAGGCGCACTTCCTGGGCATGGATGCGGGTTGTGTGCTTCGCAGCGTGAAAGACATATTGGCGCAGCCGGAGAAATTGGAGGAGCGCTTATTCCACGACCAACCCAGCGCGCAGCCCGCGGAGCCCTTGGAGATCGAGATGGCCGATGGCCGCCTGGTCACGCGCCAGGGCTATCCCGTGCATGTCAACGGTGCGGACATCGTGGGCTACCTATGGGTGTTCGAGGACGTGACCCGCGAGCGCCAGACCGCTAGCCAGATTCTGTATTTGGCCGAGCGCGATCCGCTCACCGGCTTGTTCAACCGCCACCGCTTTCAAGACGAACTGGCTCGCGTCCTCACCCAAGGCGAGCGCGAGAAGGCCACCTCCGCCTTGCTGTTTTTCGACATCGATGAATTCAAGCACGTCAACGACACCTTCGGGCACCGAACGGGGGATGCGTTACTCATCCGGGTAGCGGGAGAGGTCTCCGCGCAAGTGCGCCGCAACGAAGTATTCGCGCGCCTGGGCGGCGACGAGTTCGCCATCCTGTGTCCCAACGTCACCCCCGTGGAGGTTCAATCCCTGGCCGAGCGCATCGTGCGCGCCATCGCACGCATTCCCTTCAACTTCGAGGGTAACCAATTGCGGCTCACGTGCAGTCTTGGCATCGCGCTCTATCCGGCCCACGCGGGACCCGCGGAGGATTTGGTGGCCTACGCCGACACGGCCATGTACCAGGCGAAGGAAGCCGGAAAGAACACTTGGCGTATGTACAAGGCCGATTCGGCCACCAGCCGGCGCATGCTCAAGCGCCTGAACTGGAACGAACGCATTGAAGACGCGCTGGAGAACGACCGGCTGCGATTGTATTTCCAAGGAATCCACGAGTGCACCACCAAGCAACTGCGCCACATGGAAGCCCTCGTGCGCATGGTGGACAAGGACCATCCAGGCCGGCCCATCATGCCCAACACGTTCATCCCCATCGCGGAGAAGAGCGGCAAGATTTTGGACATCGACCGCTGGGTCATCGCAGAGTGCGCCAGCCTGCTGGCCGCCCATCCGGAAGTTCCCGCCATTGCCTTGAACTTGTCGGGCCGCTCCTTGGATGAACCCACTCTTCCGCGCTACATCGCCGATGCCTTGCGCCACGCCGATGTGTCACCTTCCCGGCTCATTGTGGAGATCACCGAAACCGCCGCCGTGTCGGACTTGCACGACGCCCAGCGCTTCATCGATGCCATGCGCGAATCCGGATCGCAGACTTGTTTGGACGATTTCGGCGCCGGATTCTCCTCCTTCGCCTACCTCAAGCACTTGAACGTGGACATGCTCAAGATCGACGGCCAGTTCATCAAGAACCTTCCCTCCGACCACGATAACCAAGTGTTCGTGCGTGCCATCATCCAAGTGGCCAAGGGCCTGCGCAAAAGTACCGTGGCCGAATGCGTCGAAGACGAGGGTTCCTTGCAAATGCTGCGTACCATGGGGGTGGACCTGGTTCAGGGCTATCATCTGTCCAGGCCCAAGGAGCAAAAGCCGGCCTTCGCTGTACTGTCATGAATTTGTAACCAACGCCCCCCAATCGTAAGAGAGAATCGCAATGCCCCGAACCGTTATGTGCATCAAGCTAGGCCGCGAGGCTGAAGGACTCGGCTTCCCTCCTTACCCCGGTGCACTGGGCCAGCGCATATTCGACAACGTCTCCAAGGCAGCTTGGCAAGAATGGCTGGAACAACAGAAAAGACTGATCAACGAAATGCGCCTGAGCTTGGCGGACGCGAAAGCGCGCAAGTACCTCGCCGAACAAATGGAACAGCACTTCTTCGGAACGGGAGCGCAGGAAGCCTCGGGCTACCAGCCCGCGAAGGATTGACGCTCGCTCCATTGCTAGAGGGCGGGAACGCGCAATCCCAGCGCGGTCCTGCTCCCAATCCACCCATGCCTGCCCTAGCGCGCCGCAAACAAAAACCGTCTGCCCAGCACTTCCTTAACCGGGAGCTGGGCCAGTTGGAATTCAACCGGCGCGTGCTGGCGCAAGCCGCGCATCCCGCCACGCCGTTGCTGGAGCGCCTGCGTTTCCTGTGCATCGTGAGCAACAACCTCGACGAATTTTTCGAGGTTCGCGTGGCCGGGCTCAAGGCGCAAATTGAGCTGGGTGCCGAACATCCCGCTCCGGACGGTCTGGCGCCCTCCGAAGTTTTCAAGCGGATCGGGCGCGTCGCGCGCGATTTGGTCAGTGAGCAGTACGCGATGTTCAATGGCCAACTGGTACCAGCCCTTGCCAAGGAGGGCATCCGTTTCCTGCGCCGCGGGCAATGGAGTACCTCGCAAAAGGCATGGATCAAGGCCTACTTCTTTAGCGAGTTGATGCCCGTATTGACTCCCATGGGGCTTGACCCCGCGCACCCGTTTCCGCGCATCCTGAACAAGAGTTTGAATTTCGCCGTGCAGCTTTCTGGCAAGGATGCCTTTGGCCGCAAGTCCGGCATGGCGCTGCTGCAAGCCCCGCGCGTGCTGCCGCGCGTGATTCACCTGCCGCGCGAGGTGTCGGGTTGCGATTACGGATTCGTGTTTCTCTCCTCCATCATCCATGCCCACGTAGGCGAGTTGTTCGCGGGCATGGCGGTGCTGGGTTGCTACCAGTTCCGCGTCACCCGCAACAGCGATCTGTTTGTCGACGAGGAGGAAATCAAGAACCTGCGTACCACTTTGCAAGGCGAACTTCCGCAGCGCCACTTCGGAGACGCCGTGCGCCTGGAGGCCGCGGCGCTGTGCCCGCCGGCCATCACGGATTTTCTGCTTCAACAATTCGGGCTGGGTACCGCGGATTTGTACCAGGTAGACGGCCCGGTGAATCTCGTGCGGCTGATGCAAGTGCCGGACGAAGTCGGCCGGCCGGATCTGAAGTTCCCGCTGTTTTCCCCAGGCGTTCCCGGAACCCTGGTCAAGCGCAGCGACATCTTTGCCGCTATCCGCAAAGGCGACGTGCTGCTGCATCATCCCTACCAATCCTTCAAGCCTGTCATCAGTTTCCTCGATCAAGCCGCCAAGGATCCCGACGTCGTGGCCATCAAGCAAACGGTCTATCGCACGGGTGCCGAATCGGAAGTAATGCGCATCTTGGTGGACGCGGCGCAACGCGGAAAGGAAATCACGGTGGTGGTGGAGTTGATGGCGCGCTTCGACGAGGAAGCCAACATCAACTGGGCCGCGCGCCTGGAGGAAGTGGGAGCCCACGTGCTCTACGGCGTCGTGGGACACAAGACCCACGCAAAAATGGTGATGGTGCTGCGCCGCGAAAAATCCGGGCTGCGGCGTTACGTGCACTTGGGCACGGGGAATTACCACTCTCGTACGGCCATGCTGTACACGGATTTCGCGCTTTTCACCTGCGACGAAGCCATCGCGGCGGACGTCAACGACCTGTTCATGCAACTCACCAGCTTGGGCAAGGCGGGGAAACTGCGCCACCTTTGGCAGTCGCCCTTCACCTTGCACAGCCAGACGATCGCCGCGGTGCGCCATGAAGCGGCTCAGGCCAGGGCAGGCAAAAGGGCGGGGATCACCGCCAAGATGAACGCGCTGCTCGAACCCAAAATCATCGAGGAACTCTACGCCGCCTCGCAGGCCGGGGTGAAGATCCAGCTTATCGTGCGTGGCGTGTGCGCCTTGCGTCCCGGTATCCCTGGGTTGTCGGAAAACATTCGTGTGCGATCCGTCATCGGCCGTTTCCTGGAACACCATCGCATCTTCCACTTTCACTCCACCGGCCAGGTCTACTTGTCCAGCGCCGATTGGATGGACCGAAATTTCTTCCGTAGAGTGGAAGTGTGCTTTCCTGTCTTGGACGAAAAATTGCGCCGCCGTGTCATCACGGAAGGGCTGGAGATCTACCTGGAGGACAACACCCAGGCATGGGAGATGGATTCCGGGGGAACCTATCATTTGCCCAAGCCTGCGCGCACACGCAAGGTGTGCGCGCAAACCGTGCTCATCGCACGCCTTGCTTCCGCGGGCAAGGAAGACGAATCCGCTGCTGCGCGCCCTCAAAAACTCAAGCGCAAGCCAGCGAAGTGAGCGAAGCCCTCGCGCCGCCACCCAGCACCCCGCGCGAACTGGAGATCAAACTCGCCGGGCCGCGGGATTTGCTGGAGCGTGCGATGCGTTCGCCCATTCTCAGACAACGCACCCAAGGCAAGAGCGGCACACGTGTTTTGCACAGCGTGTACTTCGATACGCCCAATGGCGCCTTGCGCCGCCAAGGGATTGGATTGCGCTTGCGCAAGCAAGGACGCAAATGGGTTCAAACCATCAAGCGCGAGCGCGCGGTGAGCGCGGGATTGCACGACCGTGACGAATTCGAAAGCGCCGTGTCCATGCGCTGGCCGAGTTTTGCCCCCTTGGAGGGGAGTGCGTTTCAAGAAGCCTTCGCCGATCTGGAATTGCGCAAACTGCTGCAGCCCGTGTTCACCACGGAGTTTCGCCGCTCCACGCGTATGGTGGGCTTGGCCGGGGCGCTGATCGAAGTGGCCTTCGACCGCGGGCACATCCTCGGAGCCGAAGTAGCGCCGATCTGCGAACTGGAGCTGGAACTCAAGCAAGGCGAGCCCAGCGCGTTGTTCGCGCTTGCCACCGAGTTGTGCTCCGAGTTTCCCCTGCGACTGGAGAATCGCAGCAAGGCGCAGCGCGGTTACGCGCTGATGAAAGGCGGGGCAGCGCAGCCTGGGCGGGCTCAGCCCGCCAGCCTCGATCCTCGCATGACGCCGTTCGAAGCATTCGCCGCCATCGTGAATGAATGCCTGCGCCATCTTCAATCCAATGAGGACGGGCTGCTCGCGAGCGAAGACCCCGAATACGTGCACCAAGCGCGAGTGGCGTTGCGCCGCTTTCGTGCCGCATTAAGCGTATTCCGGCCGTTGGTTTCCGGAAGCGCGTTGGAGCCCCAGAACGCCGAACTGCGCAAGCTGGCTCAGACCCTTGGGGCCGCGCGCGATTGGGACGTATTTCGTCTTGAAACATTGCCGGCGTTACCCGCTGGCCTTACCAGCGATGCGGGAACGCAGGCCCTGATCGCCGAATCGGAGGGCAGGCGCAAGGAAGCTCGCGATTTCGCGCAACGCCATGTGGCGGCTCCCAGCTATACCTTGGCGCTGCTGGACTTCGCCAGCGCTTTTTACCGCCAGTCCTGGAATAGCGACCCGGAGACCTTGGAAGCGCGCGCCTTGCCGCTTACCGAGTTCGCCCGGCGTGTCCTGGGCAAGCGCTGGCGCGCGGCCCTCAAACGTGGCGCCGTGACCGGTGCCGCGCAGCCCGCCAGCCTGCATCCGTTGCGCATCGAATTGAAGAAACTGCGCTATGGCGGGGAGTTCTTCGCCTCTTTGTTTCCCAAGAAAACCACCAGGAAGTTCTTGAAGTTGCTCGCGGAGATCCAAGATCATCTTGGGAGCATTAACGACGCCACGACGGTCGTGCGCCTCACTGACACGTTGCGCGAGGATTGCCGCGAGCCCGATACGCGCGAAGCGCTGGGTGCCGTGCGCGGATATTTCGCGGCGCAGGCGCGTGCCGAAACACTCCCCGCGCTCAAGGCCTGGAAGCGCATGAAGCAGGCGCAACCCTTTTGGGTACAAGGCGGGGAGTAAACTTTCCCTGTTCAGCAACACTCGCGGTGGAATATGGACCTTATCCTATGGCGGCACGCCGAAGCCGAAGACGGCTTTCCGGATCTAGCGCGCCGCCTTACGGCCAAGGGGCATAAGCAGGCGGAGAAAATGGGTGCTTGGCTAAAGGAGCGCCTGCCTGGGGATACCTTGGTATTGTGCAGTCCCGCCGAGCGTTGCCGGCAAACCGCGAGCGCCCTTACCAAGGAGTTCACTACGCTGAACGAGCTGGCACCGGGTGCGAACCACGAAATTCTCCTACACGCCGTGCAGTGGCCCAAGCGCGCGGGCGCCGTCGTGCTGGTCAATCACCAGCCCACCCTGGGAGAGTTGGCGGCCTATCTCCTATGCGGCGAGGTGAGAGGTTGGAACGTGAAGAAGGGCGCCATCTGGTGGCTGCGCCGGCGAGACCACGAATCTCAAGCCTTTCTTAAAGCGGCACTCTCGCCCGAGATGCTGTAGCCCCTATCTCTCACAGGCCACCTCCGGTGGCATTTCTCTTGCCTTTGCCTTGCGGCTCGCCTGATTTCCAGGGCGTTTGCTTGACCGGAACATCCATTGCGCCGCCTTGGATGTGTTTCTAAACAGCCAATTGACCATCATCACGTGCAATTTTGGATGAACAGGATTTCGCTTTCCGTCCCGGGCCAGTGCCCCGGAGCAGTCATCCTGCGCATAATGTTTGTGCTCGGTGTATGGCAGATGCCCCATGCCATGGCGGAAGACTATGGCCGCAACGGCGGGGCGCAGGGCGGCACGATCCGCGCGGGATGCAAGGCGCTAGCCGACTCAACCGGCCGCGAAGTGTCCTCGGACGGCCGAATCGGCGCCTCGGCATCGCGCCCGGCTCATTGCCCCTTTGACGACAAGGTTGCCGCACCCGAGCCCGCGCCGAAGGTCGTGGAGCAGGTGACACCTGATCCCATTGATGTCGGTGAGAGCCCTAGGGACGGGGGCCCGCGAAACTCTTCCCTCAAAGTGGAGCCTGCCGGCGTAGGTCTTGCGATTACCTCGGGCGGGGCCCTGTTCTGGATCTTGAGGTCCGGATTGTGGGCGTCACTTCTTGTGATGGGCCTTCCCGTATGGCGGGATCTCGACCTGCTGCCAGTGGTCGCTCGCGGCCGGGATGATTCCGCCGTCTCGAACGAAGCGCCTGACGTTGCCGGGGAAGACGTGTTCTCGCCCAAGGTACAAGAGC
>JBJXGQ010000245.1:0-10737 GCA_046160525.1 Burkholderiales bacterium | reverse complement strand
CACCCAAGGCCGCGCTGCGGCACGCCCCGATCAGGTATCCCGCGCGCAGTTGGTGGCGCGGCAGCTTGTGCGTGGCCACGTAGGCGGGGTAGTGGCGCCGGAAGACTTCTTGCAATAGACTGGACATCCCAACAGTCTACTACTTTCATGCGGATGATCCGGCAACCGTCTCCCATTACCGCGGTTGTGGACGACGCACTCCCCCGGCGTAGCCGGGCTAGTTCAACTAGATGTAGGCACCTAGAAGGTGTTGAACTTTGCACCTGTAAGGTGTATAAATATCCAGCCTAATTGGTAATCGTCTGTTTGCATTCATTTTTGGCAAGGTACTCCATGTCAAACGCACCTGTCAATAGCGCCTCTGGTCGTCCTCCGAAATCTCCTGGTCTGTTAGAGCAAGTGCGGGCTCGTATCCGGGTCAAGCACTACAGCATTCGAACTGAAGTGGCCTACACCGACTGGGTTCGCCGCTTCATTCTTTTCCATAACAAGCGCCATCCGCGTGATCTTGGAGCCGCCGAGGTCGAGGCGTTCTTGACTTATCTGGCTGATAAGAGGCAAGTTTCTGCCTCAACGCAGAATCAAGCCAAAAGTGCTTTGTTGTTTTTGTACCGAGAAGTCCTCGATGTCGAATTGCCTTGGTTGGACGGGGTGACGACCGCCAAGAAATCGCAGCGCTTACCCGTGGTGCTTACACCTTCGGAGGTCAGCACGCTTCTTGGCCGCTTAAGGGGAAGCCCGGCTTTGATCGTGAAACTGCTCTATGGAACGGGGCTACGAATCATGGAGGCCTTGAGGCTACGGGTCAAAGACCTGGACTTCGAGTGCTTGGAAATTCTGGTGCGCGATGGAAAGGGAGCGAAAGACCGGGTGACCATGATGCCGGCGAACCTGGCCGAGGCGTTGAAAATTCATCTCACCAGAGTCAAGGAGTTGCACCGGGAAGATCTCGCCGCTGGATATGGCGACGTTTTCCTGCCTTTCGCGCTTGCCAGAAAGTACCCGAATGCCGGAAGAGACTGGATTTGGCAGTACATTTTTCCCTCGAACAAGTTGTCCATTGACCCCCGGTCAGGCATCAAGCGGCGCCACCACGCCGATGAGAAACCAATTCAAAGGGCCATGCAGCAGGCCTTGCGAGAATCCGGGATCAACAAGCCCGCTACCCCACACACGCTGCGCCACTCGTTCGCCACCCACCTACTTCAATCCGGTTACGACATCCGAACGGTGCAGGAGCTGCTAGGTCACAGCGATGTGAGTACCACGATGATCTATACCCACGTCCTTAATCGCGGCGGAAGAGGAGTGCTTAGTCCGCTGGACAGGCTCTAAAGGAAGGCAGGTTAGCCTTCAGCCGCCAATGAGCCGCGGATTCGGACGGCAGCCGAAGGGTGAAGGGGCTTCGACTCGCTCAGCCCGAACGGTTCATCGAATGGGCTTCGCCCTACTCAGTCCGAAGGGCTGTCCCAGCGGGCTTCGACGTGCTCAGCTAAGGGGGAGATTAAAACCTCCCTCACCCTAACCCTAACCCTCTCCCGGAGGGCGAGGGAAAAAGAAGCTATGGCACCACCCGCGTCCCCGCCCGCCCCGCGAGCGCCTCTGTGAGGTGCGGCGGATCGGTGATGATGCCTTCGCCGCCCGCGCCTTCAACGAACTCGATCATCGCTTCCACCTTGGGGCCCATGCTGCCGCGGTCGAAGTGTCCGCCGGCGAGATGTTGCCTGGCCTCGGCGAGGGTCATGCGGTCCACCCAACGCTGGGTGGGTTTGCCGAAATCCAGCGCGACTCTTTCGATGCCGGTGGCGATGACCAAGCTGTCCGCGTGCAAGTCGCGGGCGAGCAGGCTCGATGAGAGATCCTTGTCGATGACGGCTTCGACGCCCCGGATTTCTCCCTGCTCGTCTTGGATGACTGGAATGCCGCCGCCCCCGCAGGCGATCACCACGTAGCCGGAACCCACCAAGTGGGCGATGACCTTCAAATCGAGGATGGCCTTCGGAATGGGGGAGGGCACCACGCGCCGCCAACCTCGCCCAGGATCGTTGCGCACTTGCCAACCGAGCGTGGCGATACGTTCGCGCGCGGTGGTCTCGTCCATGGGCGAGCCTATGGGTTTGGTGGGATCGCGGAACGCGGGGTCGTCGCGGTCCACGAGAACTTGCGTCACCACGGCGACGGCTTCGCGCGCGAGTCCGCGGCGGCGAAACTCGTTACGCAGAGCCTTGACGAACATGTAGCCGATGGCGCCTTGAAGATCCGCGCCGGCGTAGTCCATGGGAACGGGGGGCACTTCGCTCAGGGCCAGTTCGGAGCGGCGCAGGATGAATCCCATCTGCGGTCCGCTGCCATGGGTGAGGACCACGCGCGAGCCCGCTTCCACCATGTCCACGATGTAGCCAACGGTTTCCCGCGCGGTTTCGTATTGGTCAGGGATGCTGCGGTGCTGTTCGTCGCGGATGAGTGCGTTACCGCCCACGGCAACTACGGTGAGCTTGTTCTGAGCACTCATGGAGCTAACTCCTTGTCGAGCGCGTTCACGGCTTGCATGAAGCAAGCGAGGGGTGCGCGCGTTAGACCCGCGCCGATTTGGCCCACGCCGGCTTCTCGGTGCGCGATGCCGGTGTTGATGACGGGTTCAATGCCCGTATCCACCACTGCGCGCACATCGATTCCCGATGGCGAGCCCTGAAAATCCAGCGCGGGCAATTGGAAGATGTTGGACTCTCCCAAGGTGATGGCCCGCATGGTGCGGCTATTCATCGTGGCGTCCCTCGCCGAACCACCGACGAACTTGACGATGGCCGGCGCCGCGGCCATGGAGAATCCGCCCAAGCCCGCCGTCTCGGTGATGGCGCTATCGCCCAAGTCGCGGGCGGCATCCGCTTCGGAATAGCCCGCGAAGTAGAGCCCGTCTACCGCGCCCGCGGGGGCGGTGAACCAGCGCTCGCCCAGGCCACTCACGCGGATACCGAATTCCACGCCGTTGCGCGCCATGGCCGTCACCATGCTGGAACCGGCGACGCCGTGGGCGGCATCCAGCATGAGCTTGCAGGCGGCCATGGAGATGTTGAGAAAGAAGTGATCGTTGCCGGCGATGAAGTCGAGCACTTCGGAGATTTTGTCCGAGGCTTCTTGCGAACGCACCAGTGCGCTTGCCAAGCGCCGCAGCAGCAAACCACTAGCGGCGGCATTGCGGTTGTGGACTTCGTCTCCCATGAGAAGTGCCTGCGCCATGAGCGGTTTCAATTCCACGCCGCCCACCAGCGCGAGTGCCGATTGCACAGCGGGTGCAAGATTGGTTTCGATCCAACGCAAGCGCGAGAGCACGGACGTGCCGTAGGCTCCAAAACGAAGCGCCTTGCCAAGCCCTTCGTTGAAGTTGCTATAGGCGCGGCGCCCCGTGGCGTCTTCAACGATCCACAAGGGCATGGAGGGGCTGATGATGCCGGCCATGGGTCCCACGCACCCGTGGTGGTGGCAGGGTGCGAAGGTGATCTTTCCCGCGGATGCGAGCCTGGCGGCGGATTCGCCATCCTGTGCCCAGCCTTCGTAGAGCACCGCCCCGATGACCGCGCCTTGCATGGGCCCGCACATACGCTCCCATTCGATGGGCGGGCCTGCGTGCAGGAGCGTTCGGTCGTTCATTTTCGGGAGAAGGTCGCGCGCACGGCCAACGCCACGCAACATGGGCGCGACCGCGAGAAAAGCATCGAAGGCGCGCTGGTTCGCCTTCTCGATGACGGGATGATTGACCAGCCGGGCGAGCGCCATTCCCGCATCGCTGTCACCACGTGCTGGAGGTGTCCATTCCACATGCGCTACAGCCCCGCCCGCCGCGGAGATCGCCTCGGCAAAGCGGCTCAAGCCCACGTTCACCACGGCCAGCTTACTCTGTAGAAGCATTGACGATCCTCTTCGCTATTCGCACCGCTTGGGCGTTGCTGTTGGCTAGTAGAACGCCCGCGTTCTTCAGCGCCGTTTCTTGCCGCGATAAGCCTTGCGGATCTTGCTCCGTCCCGCACACGAATCCCACGAAGGCGATGGCACGCCCATCGCGTTGCGCGATCGATTGCGCCTCGCCGATGGCGGGCAGCATTTCCGCGGAAGGGTCGGCGTGGGCGCCGTAACCCAGGACGACGTCGAAAAGTATTACGCGCACCGATGGATCCGCCGCTTCGTGCAACAACCGTTCATTGCGCAGACGGTGATCGATCATGGGATGAGGGCGGCCGCGGGTGAATTCGTCATCGCCCAGGTCGATGAGTGTATGGGCTTGGCTTTGCCACACATCCGTGATTTCGCGAGCCATGCCCGCCGGGGTGTTGGAGTAGACGTCACGCAGGACACTCGACAGCATCAGGGTCGCCTCATAGCAAAAGGTTCCGCCGCTGTAGAGCGCACGCAGATAGGTTTGCCCGGGATTGAATACTGGCATCTCTATTTCGGGAATCTCCGCCACGGATCGGCTAGGCGGTTGCCCGCGCGCCAGCGCGGCAGCCATGCTTGCGGCTTCTTCCAGGGTGGCGGCCGCCGTGACGTTGGTGCGCTCCACGGATCCCGCCTCCGCACCGAGAAAACATGCGACCACGGGTTTGCCCGTTGCCGCGGCGCGATCGAGAACCTTTGCGGCCACATCGCGAGCAGGGGGTTTGGAGACCAGTACGATGACTCGCGTTTGGGAGTCCGCCGCCAATTCATCGATGGCTTGCAACATGGAAGCCCCGCCGATCTCGGAACGCAAATCGCGCCCTCCCGTGCCCAGCGCGTGGGAAATCCCGACGCCCGCGCGGCCCAAGAGCGACGTCACTTGTTGCATGCCCGTGCCTGATGCGCCGGCGACTCCCACGGGGCCGCGTTGCACCACGTTAGCGAATCCCAATGGGATGCCCCCGACGATGGCGGTACCGCAGTCGGGCCCCATTACCAGCAACCCACGCTGGGCTGCTTCGCCCTTGAGCATGATCTCATTGGCAACGCTCACGTTGTCGCTGAAGAGCATGACGTGCAGGCCGAGCCGCAATGCCTTCAGGGCCTCGGCGGCGGCGAATTCTCCAGGCGTGGAAATTAGAACGAGGTTGGCCTCTGGGAGATTGTTGAGCGCCATGGACAGGCTGCGTGGAGATAACTCGGTAGGCGCTCCATGCGCGGAAGATCTCGTGGCGCCGGCCAGGGCCTCATCCGTCTGTGCAAAAGCTTGCTCGATGGCCTCGTCGGTCTCGCCCTCCAGCACCATGAGCAAATCGCTGGGCTCGGCGTGAACCGATTCCGCAATGAGCTTCGCCTCGCGCAGGAGCGCCAGGTTACCTTCGGTGGCCATTACCAGGGAGGCCTTGCGGATGCCCGTAAGCGCACCGATGCGCGCCGAAATCTGCATCAGCGAGACGGAGTCGCGGTAAGTGTTGCGGATGACGCGCTGTCCCGTGGGCATGGGGTAACGAACTGGCCGTTGCTTGATGCGCCATTATGATTCAAACTCTCGTGGCAAGGAGGAGCCATACCAAAAATGCCCATGCCTGAGACCAGTCTCGATCTAACGCGCCTGCGCGAAGCCTATCTCTCAGGCAAGCTGCGGCCAGGCGCCCTCGTGGCTAAGGTGAGTGAACGCATAAAGCGGCGCGGAGACGACAAGGTCTGGATAGATCTTGTGCCACGCGAGCAACTCGAAGCACGCGCAAGGGAGTTGGAGGCGCGCGATCCTGCCTCGCTCCCGCTCTACGGCGTGCCCTTCGCGATAAAGGACAACATCGATCTCGCGGGGCGCCCCACCACCGCCGCCTGCCCGGATTACGCCTACACGCCGGCCGCGAGTGCCACGGTGGTGCAGCGGCTGTTGGATGCAGGTGCCATCGCCATCGGCAAGACCAACCTCGATCAATTCGCCACGGGCCTTGTGGGCACGCGTTCGCCCTACGGCGCACCCGGGAATGCCTTCGATCCACGCTATATCTCGGGAGGTTCCAGCGCGGGTTCCGCCGTAGCCGTGGCGGCCGGCTTGGTGTCCTTTGCCTTGGGTACCGACACGGCGGGGTCGGGGCGAGTGCCCGCGGCCTTCAACAACTTGGCGGGGCTGAAACCCACCTGCGGCTTGTTGTCCACCCAGGGTGTCGTGCCGGCCTGCCGTTCGCTTGATTGCGTGTCCATCTTTGCGCTAAACGTTCAAGATGCGCAACGCGTGCTAGCGGTGGCGCAAGGGTTCGACCGCGAGGATCCTTTCTCGCGCAAGGATCCTGGCGTGCAACGGGCCATTGGAGAACGCTTTGTATTCGGCGTGCCCCGATCCTCGGATTTGGAATTTTATGGCGATGGGCAAGCAAGGGAATTATTCGAGCGCGCCATTGGCCGGCTGGAATCCCTCGGTGGCACTCGTGCTGAAATTAATTTTCAACCCTTCATCGAAACGGCGCGCCTGCTCTACGAGGGGCCATGGGTGGCCGAACGCTGGTTGGTGGCGCGCGATTTAATGCAGCGGAAACCCAATGCCCTGCTGCCCGTCACGCGTACGATCATCGAGAAGGGCGCGGAAAAAACTGCGGGCGATGCCTTCGCGGCCACTTACCGCTTGCGCGAACTCAAACGAGAAACCGAACCTATGTGGGAGCGCGTTGATTTGTTGGTGACGCCCACCGCTGGGACGATTTATACGAAGGAAGCCGTCGACGCCGATCCCATCACGCTCAATAGCCGTCTGGGCTACTACACCAATTTCGTCAATCTGCTGGACCTATGTGCCCTCGCTGTTCCCGCCGGTTTTCGCCGCGACGGGCTGCCGTTCGGCATAACGTTGGTGGCGCCCGCTTTCCAGGACAACGCTTTGTGTGATCTGGGCGCACGCGTGCAGCGCGATTTCGCGCTGCCCATGGGGGCGACGGGAATCGAGTTGCGGGGAGACCAACCTTCTCCCCAAGTATCAGTACAGAACGCAAACATTCGCGTGGCGGTGTGCGGCGCCCACATGTCCGGCCTACCGTTGAACCGCGAACTCACCCAGCGAGGCGGGCGCTTGGTGCGCGCTACGCGTAGCGCCCATTGCTACCGGTTATTCGCGTTGGAGGCTTTCTCTCCGCCGCGTCCCGGAATGCTACGCGCGGAAGGCGGCGGCGCGATAGAACTCGAAGTATGGGAAGTGCCCTCCAGCACCTTCGGCGGATTCGTGGACAGCATCCCCGGCCCGCTAGGGATTGGCACGGTGGAGTTGGAAGACGATGAGAAGGTGCGTGGTTTCTTGTGTGAGCATTACGCGACGGTGGGTGCGAAGGACATTACGGGGTTGGGGGGGTGGAGGGCGTACTTGGCTAGGGGCTAGGGACTGGGGACTTGGGGCTGGGGGCTAAAGGGAGAAGACGATGACACTAGTACAAGCAGAACCGTACGAATTCGATTTCGATGCCGCGACCTGTGCGCTTCTGATCATCGACATGCAGCGTGACTTCGTCGATGCCGGGGGATTCGGAGAAATATTGGGGAACGATGTGTCTTTACTGAGGAGGACCATCGCCCCCATCAAGCGAGTGTTGGATGCCGTGCGCAAGAAGGGCATGCTGGTCATTCACACGCGCGAAGGCCACCGAGCCGATCTCGCGGATTTGCCACTCAACAAGAAACTGCGCGGGCGCCTCAAGAATGGCATCGGCGATCCCGGGCCCATGGGGCGCATCCTGGTGAGGGGCGAGTACGGGCATGACATCATCGATGAATTGAAGCCAGTGTTAGGCGAACCCGTGGTCGATAAGCCCGGCAAGGGCGCTTTCTACGCCACGGATCTCGATTCGATATTGCACCATCGCGGCATTCGGCAGTTGGTCGTGTGCGGCGTAACCACGGAGGTGTGCGTCAACACCAGCGTGCGCGAAGCCAATGATCGCGGCTACGATTGCCTGGTGCTGGACGATTGCGTGGGCTCTTATTTTCCGGAGTTTCAGGTGGCGGCGCTGAACATGATCAAGGCGCAGGGAGGGATTTTCGGGTGGGTGAGCGATTCGCGGCAGTTCCTCGAGGCGCTGGGTCGATGAGTAAACCTTCACCACAGCCCCAGAGAAGACTTAAGCCGGCTCGATGCGCTCTTCGATGACCCGGCGTGCGAGTGTAGTGCTTCCGAATTGCCGGAACATTCCCTCCCCCGCAAGCAGGGGAAGGAGTTCGGCTATCACCCGGTATAAGTTCTAAACAGGATGGAGCACTAGTGATGAGGGGGAATCCAAGGGGCTAGCCCGCATTTCTCACAGGGGCGCGGGATGATGGCGCGTTTAGGGCGAGACAGTTTTGGCTCGAACGTCTTGGCCGTATTGGACATACGGCCAAGACGGGCATGCCGAAAATGACCGGCATAAACACGCCAGCACCCGCGCAGCCCGTTGTCAGCCCGGGCAGTAATATCCGATTCACGGTGAGCCTTGGACGAAGCAAGGGGATTGCATATCGGGGCGACCTGTGAGAAATGCGGGCTAGCGCTACCCAGAGACGAGTGTCTCTGTGCCTCAGTGGTGAAAGGTCTTAAAGTTTTTGAGCAAAGCGCCCATCCCGGGCGCGCACAACAAAGGGGAGAGAACCATGGCAACGGATGCAGTGCAGGCGAAGTGGTGGGTGCCCGGCGATTGGAACGGCTTCTTCGGGTTGTTTACCAACGTACTACTCAATGTAATCGTTCTGACCACGTTGTGTCTTTACGTGGTGCAGCTCCCGGCGGATACGGTGTTCGGCCGGGTCTTACCCGCTTTGGGCATCGCCTTGCCGCTGGGCAATCTGTTCTACGCCTATCTAGCCTGGCAACTCGCCAAGAAAGAGGGGCGCAACGACGTGACCGCCATGCCCTACGGGCCCAGTGTGCCGCACATGTTCATCGTGGTGTTCGTGGTGATGCTGCCCACGTACCTCACCACCAAGGACGCGATGCTCGCCTGGCGCGCGGGGCTTGCCTGGTGCTTCATCATCGGGGTCATCGTGCTGCTCGGTGCTTTCGTGGGCCCCTGGATTCGGGCGCACACGCCGCGCGCGGCGATGCTGGGCACATTGGCCGGCATTTCCATCGCCTTCATCTCCATGCGCCCGGCCTTTCAAATGTGGGAAGTACCGTGGATTGCCTTCGTGTGCTTTGCCATCGTCTTGATCGCGTGGACGGCCAACATACGCTTGCCCGGCGGCATTCCAGGAGGGCTCGCCGCCGTGATTATCGGTGCCCTCATCGGGTGGCTTGCCGCGTTCATGGGTTGGAGCGATTACATGAAGGCCGGCGAGGTGGCGAAATCCCTGGAGCAGTTCGGGTTGCATTTGCCCATCCCTTCCATGGATGTGTTCACCGGGTTGGGCGATGTCGCGCCCTTGCTGGCCACCGCGATCCCGCTGGGGATCTACAACTTCACCGAGGCCATGAACAACGTGGAGAGCGCTTCGGCCGCCGGGGATAACTACAACCTTCGCAAGATTTTGTTGGCCGACGGATTGGGTGCGGTGGTGGGTTCGCTGCTGGGCAGCCCGTTCCCGCCGGCGGTATACATCGGCCACCCAGGATGGAAATCCGTGGGCGGGCGCATCGGCTATTCGCTCGCCACGGGAATCGTCATCGCGTTGGTGTGCTTCCTGGGCTTAACCGCGCTCTTGCTCAAGATCATTCCGTTGGTGGCGATCCTGCCGATCTTGCTCTACATCGGATTGGTCATCGGTGCGCAGGCTTTCCAGGCTTCTCCCGCCAAGCATGCGCCGGCCGTGGTGCTGGCCATCATTCCCAACATCGCGGAGTGGGCCAAGATCAACATCGACGGATCGCTCACGGCCGCGGGCACATCGGCTGCCACCCTCGGCGCGGAGAAACTCGCTAGTACGGGCGTGATCTACAACGGCATCGCATTACTGGGCAGCGGTTCCGTTCTGGCGGGGATGGTGCTGGGTGCGATGGCGGCGTTCATCATCGATCGCAAGCTCACCCATGCGGCGGTGAGTGCCTTTGCCGGCGCGGTGTTGTCCTACATCGGACTCATTCATGGCGCGCAACTGGGGTGGGGAGCCTCGCCCTCGGTCGCCTTGGGCTACGCGTTGTTTGGAGTGGTATGCCTATTGGCGGGAACGCAGCAGAAAGAGCCGGCAACTTAACGCCGTTGATGAGCAGGCAGGCTCACACCGTACGGATAGTTTCCTGCGGCCAAGTGGCCTGCCATGCCCTCAAGGCAGGCGGGGGCGTCGCATTTCCAGTGAGTGGATTTGAGGATGCCCCCTATGCCGAGGCCAACGGCGAGATCCTATGGGTGGGGACGCACTTGCCCGCCATGCATCCGCGTGCGGTGGTCACATCCCTCGCGGTGCCGCGAGGGATCGAGTTAAGGTTCGATGTCGTACCGGTGCATGGCTGGGCGGGGGAATCGCCGGTTCTGGATAATTCAATTCCTTATGCCGAGTTGGAACGGCTTCGTGGCACCGTATTGAATCTTTCACCCAAGGGATTTGGCGCTTGGCTGGCGGGGCAACCGCTCCCGTTTCCCCTCGGGCTTGCCGCCTCTCGCCTACAGCGCCTATCGGACGCCTATGAAAACGATGACCCGGACGCGCTTGGCGAAGCCGCCGCGGGGTTGCTCGGTTTTGGCACGGGCTTAACGCCTTCCGGCGACGATTTGGTGGGCGCATCTTTGTTCGCTCGCCGTATCTTGGGCCACTGGAATGAGCGCTGGCAAGCAGCGGCTGAAGAGCTGGCACAACTTGTTGAGCGGCGAAGTCATCGCTTGAGCGCGTCTCTGTTTCGCGATTTGG
>JBJXGQ010000244.1:0-3276 GCA_046160525.1 Burkholderiales bacterium | reverse complement strand
AGGTCACCACAATCGACACCGGCGCGTCGAACTGGCGAAACCCGCGCAATACCCATTCCTTGCGCTTGAGCTTGTCCTCTCTCGGGATATCCATCGCCTTGAACAGTTGCTTGGCGATTTCGATCTGCCTTTCGCGGTGGATACCGACATAGGCTCCATGCCCACGAAACTCTCGGGATTCTTGAACGCCGGCGAGGTTTCGTTGTGTATTGCCCTTGCGGATCCGGTCGAGTGGATCTCCGGCGACCACAAAAAAGTTCCAGGGTTGTGTGTTCAAAGATGACGGCGCGCGCATCGCCAGCTCGAGAACCTCCTCGATCAGTTTGCGCGGCACTGCATCCGGCGTATACCCCCGAATGCTTCGGCGCTCCAAAATAACCTCATCGAATTCCGTACACTCGCCCCGCTGGATTCCGAAGCCACTCTGCCTGCTCTCGCAGCAGGGCTAAAGGTCCTTGAAATTGGCTGCTCTCTTCTCCACAAAATGGGCTACCCCTTCCTTGAAGTCCTCGCTTTTGAAGCTTTCAAGCAAGTCGGCATTTGCGGTGTCGATAGCCTCTCCCAAGCTTTGAAATTGAGCGTCCCAAAGTTCGCGCTTCATCTCTCGCATCGAGCGCGGCGACACGTTTGAAGCAAGGTCCCTGGCATATGACATGACTTCGCTCGTGAAATCCGCATGATGATAAACGCGATTGACAAGCCCCACCTCCTTGGCCTCGGCCGCGCTGACTTTCCGCGCGGAAAACAAGATGTCCGCCGCATTCGCCATGCCGATCAGGCGCGGGAGCACCCAGGATATTCCATTTTCGGCGATCAAGCCGCGCTTTGCAAAGGCGGTGGTAAACACCGCGGCGTCCGATGCAAAGCGCATATCCGCATAAAGCGCGATGACCAGGCCGACGCCCGCACAAGGACCATTTATCGCAGCAATGATCGGTTTGGGTACGGAAGGAAAATAGGAATACGACCGCTGGAAATCTGCGCGCGCCGCCGGATCGAAGGGCGCTTCCTCTCGGCCGCCCCCTCCGCCTCGCGAACTGCCTTGAATGGTACTTAGGGCCTGCATGTCGGCCCCGGCGCAAAAGCCCCGACCGGCCCCTGTGAGGACGATGACGCGAACCGTCGAATCGTCAGTGGCCGCTCGCATGGCGCCTTTGACCTCAGCGTGCATGGTACCCGTCCATGCATTCAGACGATCAGGGCGATTGAGCGTGATCGTCGCAACGCCGTGTGTCGCTTCATAGAGTATCTCGGTCCTGCGCATTTACCTCTACTCCCTGAAACAGGCGCCTTCGGATGAACCCCGGGATCGACCAAGAGGCGCGCGACAAGCGGGTCGGCTTTGCATCGGAACTTCCTGACTTGGGATGACTGGAGCTGAGCGCGGCCGGTCGCGGTCGCGCCGCCAAGGGCGGTAGCGCATGGGCGCCCACGCGCTTACACGATCCGCGAGGTGCTGTTTCCCCAATAGCGGTCTCTGAGAATTCGCTTGTAGAGTTTTCCCGTGGGCAGACGCGGCAACTCGTCGACAAAGTCGACCGTCCTTGGACATTTGTAATGAGCAATGTGCTCCCGCGCATAGCGCAGCAACTCCGCCTCGAGCTCGGCGCTCGCTGCGATACCCTTGGCTAGCTGCACGACGGCTTTGACCTCCTCGCCCATCTCCTCGTTGGGAATGCCGATCACGGCGACGTCTGCGACCTTTGGATGCATCGTCAGCACATCCTCGATTTCCTGCGGGTAGATATTGACCCCGCCCGAGATGATCATGAACGTCGCCCGGTCGGTCAGAAACAGATAGCCGTCCTCGTCCAGATACCCGACGTCTCCCAGAGCCGACCAATTCGGGTGCTCCGGATGTTGGGCCTTTTTCGTCTTTTCAGGGTCTTTGTGGTACTCGAACGAAAGCTGCGGCATTTCGAAATAGATCAGACCAGTTTCGCCTGTTGGTAGTTCTTTCCCGGACTCGTCGCAAATGTGCAGCTTCCCCATCAGCGCCTTGCCGACCGTTCCAGGCTTTTTTCTCCATTCTTCAGACGTGACATGAGTAAAGCCGTTGGCCTCCGAGCCTGCATAATATTCGTAGATGATGTCACCAAGCCAATCGAGCATTTGCTCCTTGACCTTGCGTGGGCACGGGGCGGCTGCGTGGACTACAACCCTGAGGGAACTGAGATCGTATCGATTGCGATCGATGTCCAGCTTGAGCATGCGTGAGAACATGGTGGGCACGCACTGGGTGTGGGTGATCTTGAATTTTCCGATTGCCTGGATAGCCTCCAAGGCGTCAAATTTCGGCATAATTACGATGGAGCCGCCTAGCACAAGAGTTGCGGTGCAAAACGCAATCGGGGCAGAGTGATAAAGCGGTGCGGGCGACAGATAGACCGTGCTTTCGTCCACATACCATAAATTGCGTTGATTAACCGCAAATGCGTGAGCATGCGCTTCTATGGTCTTGCCGGGCAGAGGCCGCTTTATTCCTTTTGGCCTGCCTGTCGTACCAGAGCTGTAGAGCATATAGGCGCCGGCTGGTTCTTCGGCCAGCGGCTCGGCTGAATGCACGGCCAATGCGGTTTCGTAGTCTTCAAAGCCGGCAAGTCCTCCATCGAGGGATAGCCAGGATTCGCATTGCGATGGAAAGGCTTTCAACCCTTCCGCTTGCTTGATCCGCGCCGACGTCACGATGGATTTGGCTTCGCAATCATCTAGAATGTACGCGGCCTCTTCTGTCGTGAGATGCCAGTTGATCGGCGTCAGATAGAGACCAGATCTCAGCGCCGCCCAAACCACCTCCATGAAGTTAAGGTGGTTCTCCAGGAAAATGGCGATGTGGTCGCCCGCGCGCAGGCCTTGTTTCCACCAGAGTTGGGCGAGCTGGTTGGACCGCTCGTTCAGCTGCTTGTAGGTCTGCTGCTCGCCGGTTGTGGAAATGGTGATCGCGACCTTCTCGGGGAACTTCTTTGCCCAATGCCCTGGATACATTTCATTCCTCCCACTTCCTGTTCTTGAACACGCGTTCGTTGCGCTCACCGGATCGGGTCATCATCCAGACAGCATTGGCGAACGGATGACTGGCGAATGAGACAACAATTGTAACGCGTTCAGCGCGCCAATTGCCGATCCGCTAGTAAGGGTGGACCCGCACTGGCAAGGTGGCGATGCCGCGAATGAAGTTGTTGGAGATCCGTTCCACATCGCCGACGACTTCGACCATTTTGAAACGCTTCATGATCTCTTCCCAGAGCACCCTGAGCTGCATTTCCGCCAGCCGGT
>JBJXGQ010000243.1:0-3212 GCA_046160525.1 Burkholderiales bacterium | reverse complement strand
TTGTCTTCGCGCAGGGCTGCCAGAGCCACCCGTGCCTTGAACGCCGGACCGTGCGTGCGCCGGGTGCGCCGCGCTGATTTCTTGACCATCGAAAACTCCTTCTCGCCAGACCATCCTCGGCCCAGCTTCGTGCCCAGAGTTTCCACTTATCGCGCTGTTCAGTTTTGCGGGGCCACTTCTATCTTCCTCTTCTGCTTCTACGGCGAGAGTAAGGCGATGGTTCGCTTCAAGAAAATACATGTCGAACGCTAGGTCAAGGCGCCGAGGCCTAACCATTCGTTCCAGCGGACTGCCTTCGGCAGCCGCTGAACTCAAACGTTAGGTTCCAGAGGCAATGCGGTCCCAGCTCGCTGCACCGTTGTAAGCCGTGAAGTCGAGGCGCATGTCGAGCGCATCTGCACCACCACCGCTTGAATACACACGCGTGGTCGCTTCAAGGCTCTCTGCCGCGTCGGTGGCGCACTTTGCGGTCGGGCACCGTCTGGCGCGGGCCGCCCGTCCGTTGGCGGTCGGCGAACCGTTGGTGTGATGCCAAGAACACGAATCCGCGGTTTCCTGGGCTGCCCGTCCTTCGGCGGGCAGCGCACCGCTGGCTGTCCCTACGTAACGCACCCTCCCGGCTTGCACAGTCCGTCATCACCCCTGGGGATGCGCTGAACTCGAAGTTTGAAGCACACTCACGCCATGAAATCGGCGCTTTCCCTAGGCAACCCTCGCCCTCCGCCGCAGCCGCAGCTAAGGAAGCTGGAACCTAACCCTTCCATCGAGCCGACAGCCGCCGGGGTACCGTCGTCTGCGGCTCATGTCACACGTTGGGCCTCATGCCACCAGTGGCGTACTTCGTCTGCGCAACAATACCCCGAGACCTCTCGCATGTACTTCCGCGCCTTTATTTTGTGCTTATTGGCTACTATTAGGGAAGGTCTGCAAAAGTCCCGAGCAAGTATGAGTGCTCGGGGTTGATGTGGCGGCGAGAATCGGACCCATGCAGCAATCCGACTTGGGCCTGAACCTGACGACGAAGCGAACGCGCAAGCGGGAGTTTCTTGCCGAGATGAATCGCGTGGTGCCGTGGGGCGCGTTGGTGCAGCTGATTCTGCCCTTCGCGCCCGAGGGCAGGCGAGGCCGCCCACCGTTCCCGCTGGAGACGATGCTGCGCGTTCACTTCATGCAGCAGTGGTTCACGCTGAGTGACCCGGCGATGGAAGAAGCGCTGCACGACATGCCGCTGTTTCGCGAGTTCGCCAATCTGAGTTGCAACACCCGGCTGCCCGACGAGACCACCATCCTGCGGTTTCGCCACCTTCTGGAGAAGCACAAGCTGGCCGCACAGATCCTGGAGGTGGTCAACGAGCTGCTGCGCAACAAGGGCCTGATGCTGCGCGCCGGCACGGTGGTGGACGCCACGCTGATTGCAGCGCCCAGCTCGACCAAGAACGTCAGTGGGGAGCGCGACCCTGAGATGCACCAATCCAAGAAGGGCAACCAGTGGTACTTCGGCATGAAGGCCCACATCGGCGCGGACGCCGAGTCCGGACTGGTGCACACGGTGCGCGGCACTGCGGGCAACGTCAACGACGTGGTCGAAGGCAACGCGCTGCTGCACGGTGAAGAGACTGACGTGTTTGCCGATGCCGGCTATCAAGGTGCGCACAAGCGCCCCGACGCGCGCGAGGGTGTGGCCTGGCACGTGGCCATGCGCCCGGGCAAGCGCGCCGCGCTGGACAAGACGAGCAAGCTGGGGCAGCTCATCGATCAAGTCGAGCGGCTCAAGGCCAGCGTGCGGGCCAAGGTGGAGCACCCGTTTCGCGTGATCAAGCGCCAGTTCGGCCACGTGAAAGTTCGCTATCGCGGGCTCAAGAAAAACACCGCGCAACTCAACACCTTGTTCGCGCTGGCCAATCTGTGGATGGTGCGCAAAAAGCTCGTCGTACTGGATAGAAAAATCCGCCCGCAAATGGCGATTGCGGCTTGAAAAGAGCGGAAAGCGACCTTGCCGTGCGATCACTGCCGAAGAAATCGAATCCATTGCGCTGAGAAACACCGAATTCAATGCGTTCACCGATAGGCACTACTGGAGGTCAATTGCGCAGACCTTCCTTAGTGGCACCTCATATGGGGTGACAACTCGAACAGAAACAGAAATAATAGATGTTTCTCTTCGAGATGGAAGACTGATTAGTGTTGAACGTACTTTTCATTTGACAACGCTATTTAGAATTGCTGATCCATTTTTCGGACTACCAGTATTGCCTCGTCTTGAAACAGGCCCTGTCATGATAAGTCTTAAGTTCAGTCATCCAGATACTAAGGAAGATATTATTTGGAAAGGCGAGCCTCACTTCAGACCTGTTCTTCTTGATTTTTTGGGTGGCGTTCCATATCTCGTCTTGAACGGATTTACCTCCAAAGACGCGCAGCCTGTTTATGGTTGTCCTGATTTACCGTACTATTATCTTAAATATACAAAGTACGAGTTTAGTACCATCGGGAGTTGGGTGCCACTACCAGTCGAGAGAGCGCCCACCGAGTTGCGGGAGGCGAATCTGCTGGACGCCCACCCTAGTAATGATGCAGGATTCTTTCAACGAAGAATTCCAAGAACCTACGCCGAATGGAATTATCTCTATAAGGACAGTCACCTCAACGACCGAAAACAAGGTGACTGTAGGCCGCCGCGTGCTTCACTGCCACAAGTGTCTCTACCGCCGGCGACCAAAGCCATCGCTGAAGTTATAGAAATTAACAATTACTCGCCGAATCGATTCGTGGGGGAAGATTGGTCTAGTCTAGTGTTTGATAAGAAGCGCGAACCTAAATGCAAGGATCTGTTTACCGTAGCCGATCCGAACGATTCTATGCAAGGGCAGAGGTTTGTCAACGATCGCACGGGGAAGAGAGCAGCACCATACTCAACACGGGCGCAGTTCAACATGGGAGTTAGGGTCCTGTGTGATGAATTCATTTGGTTCATTACTCATATGGAAGAGCCCGGAAATATAATTATTTCTAAGTTCACTACGACCGGCGATCTTCTTTACCGATTCACCTTCAAGAATCCCGATCCAGTAGATGGATTTACCGGCTACATCCGGGTTCCAAGTTTGCGCACAGACAACGGTTATTTGTACTTTGATTGGCTTCATTTTCGTGAGGTGAACCGCCATTGGGAGATCAGTCGATCGCTCAGTATGCGAGTGCGTGAACCTGAC
>JBJXGQ010000242.1:0-12904 GCA_046160525.1 Burkholderiales bacterium | reverse complement strand
CGATGTTGCGGCGCAGACTCATGTTGCGCGTATGCGCAACGTGACGTCGTAGCCAAAGTAGGTCATCGTCAGGGTACTTATACAAAAATGCCCCAACCAACAGGTTGGGGCATTCGCGTTTCTAGCGGCTGCGAAGTTCAGACCAGGTGTTTCCTAACCATTCGTGCAATGCAAACCCGCTATGGAAGTAGGCCCGTGGCGTGGGAAGAAAATCCTCGAGGGCGAGCTTCTCTGGGCTACGCGCGAAGACCGTTGGCGCGGGAATGGGATCGAGTTTCACAGCTTTGAATTCCGCGATAGCGCGGCGCATATGCCATGCATGGGTGACCAGCAATACGCGCGAGATCTTGGCCTCGCGTAACAGCTCGGCCGAGTAGGCGGCGTTTTCCGCCGTGTCGCGTGAGCGCGATTCGACCCAGTGGGGCTGCAACCCGAACTCATCGCGCAGTGTTTGCGCCATCACTTGTGCTTCCGTGGGCCCATCGTACTTGTAGCCTCCAGTGACAAGAATCGGTAGGCCCGTACGTTTAGCGAGCCACGCGCCGTAGCGCAAGCGTTCCAGCGTGAAAGTATTGAGTTGGTCAGACCCATACTCCGCCGCTGCCTCGCGCAGGCCGCCCGCCAGCACGACGACGGCGCTGGCCTGGGGAAGATTCGAAGGATTCAGTGCAGGCGAATTCTGCAAGCTCACAAGCAGTACGCTCGACACGGCGTTGGTGGATAACGCTACAACCGATACCAGCCCCGTTGCGATCAAAGCGAAACCCGCCCACCTCTTTCGCAGGACGAGTCCGAGAAGAATTATTAGAACCGGTGCGACGGGAGGTAGGATTAGGCTAGATACAATTTTCTTCAGCAGGAAAGCGAACTCAGTCATCGGGTCTTCCTAGCCGGTCCTAAGTGAATCCGGCAGGCGCAGTGAAAGGGTAGTACTCCTTCTCCAGGAGCTGCGCGAACGCGATGCAAGTGTGATCGCCGTAGCGTGGCCCTATGATCTGTACGCCAACCGGTAGGCCGTCTTCGGCAAGTCCGATGGGCGCGACTGTCGAAGGAAGATAAGCCATCCCCGAATATCCTGCCCAGAACATCTGCGCGGTGGTGGGCTGGGGCTTGCCGTTTACCGTAATCATTCGTTCCCAGCGTTCGCCTTTTTGGTTATGAGGGAAGGCGGTGGTGGCTGCGGCCGGGCACAGCAACAGATCGTATTCAGTAAAGTATTCCTCCCACGCTGCCGCCATTTGGTGGCGCTGTTCGTTCCAAGCATGCCAATCGCGGTGGGGCATGGCTTGCGCGATGACCATCCATTGGTAGTAGTCGTCGTTATCCAGCGCGGAATTGCGCGCCGCGGTCTGCGCGCGTGCAAAGACCTCATCGCTGAGCGATCCCGAGGTGGCGGCGCGAAGTAACTGGATAAATACGCGGTGGGCTGTTGCGAGATCGATTTTCGGCACGGCGTTGTTACTCACCTTTGCGCCCGATCGGACAAGAAACTCCGCCAGCTTCCTAAGAACTGCTTGAATGCTCTCATCGGCTTCCGCTGTGCCCGCTGTGAGTAAGAGTCCGACGCGAAACTCGCGCAGGCGTGTTTTATTCGGCTTCGGCAGTTTCAACTGCCAGGCGCGGCCATCCGTCTCGCTAGGTCCCGCGATTACATCCAATGCCAACGCAAGATCCTCGGCGTGCCGGGCCATGGGACCGATCACATTCAAGTCTTTGTTGGTTAGCGCGCCAGGCAGATTTTGCCCAACGGCTGAGCACACTTCAAAAGTCGGCTTGTGTCCATAAACGCCACAGTAATGGGCGGGATTGCGTATGGATGCACCGATGTCGCTTCCTATCTCCAGGCCCGTGAGACCAGCGGCCAGGGCCGCCGCCGCGCCTCCCGAGGAGCCGCCCGGAGTCCGAGAGACGTCCCACGGATTATTCGTCGTGCCGTAAATGGGATTGAAGGTCTGCCAATCGCCCAGCATCACGGGCACATTGGTCTTGCCAAAAAGTACCGCGCCTGCCGTGTTCAAACGCTCCACGGCAAGCGCATTCTTGGCGGCGATGTTGTATTGGTGTTGTGACACCCCCCAAGTGGTGGCCATCCCCGCAACGTCGAAGGACTCCTTGATGGTTACGGGCACCCCGTGTAACGGACCCCACACCTCCCCGCGGCGCAGCGCCCGGTCCGCCGCTTTCGCGCGTTTGCGCGCCCCGTCTATATCCATCGCGATGATGGCATTGAGGGCCGGGTTATAGCGCTCTACCCGCCCTAGATAAAAATCGAGCAATTCCAGGCATCCGATACTGCCGCGTTTAAGGCGCGCGGCGAGTTTCTTGGCCGATGAGAAAGCGAGTTCTTTGTCCATGGACCTGCTATGCCTCCGGTTCGCAGTTCGAGCAGTGAGGTTAGCAGATCATCGCTCAAGACTGGCGTGCGCTAGCATTTGCCCTCCGACTGATTGGTTGCGATCCGCCATGATTACTCGAAGCGCTTATCAAGATGGGTGCGTTTCAGAGGTACCCTTCGATCGGTTTATTTGGACAAAGGCCGGGGAGTTGGCCGTTTGCCCCGGGATTAGCCCAGCGCGCATTTAAGAAGGGAGATGTGCTGCGGATTTACCCTCCCAAACTGCCCGTTATGCGATGGCGTTTTTGTGGGCGGGTGGGGCAAGTGCCACCATCAATCCCATGTGCACGACGGATGAACTTGCACATCAACGGAACGATTCTGGAGCGCAATTTTTGCTCACGGTTTCGGCATTGGTGGAAAGAGCGAAGGAGGCTGCCGGTAAGTCACGGGTCAAGGAGATCTTTGTCTTTGGGAGCGCGCAAGGGCGAATTGAGCACGCAGGACGTGAGGGACTACGCCGCCGCGCGCGTGGCGCCCTTCAAAGAGATTCGTATCGTGGTGTCCGCCGAGCAGATCCCGAACTCGCCCTCCGGAAAAATTCTCAGGCGCGAACTGGTGGAGCGGGAGCGCATGGCCGTGGGCCAGGGTCTATTGGCACCCATTTCAGGGAGGAGATAGGTGCCAACAGACCCCAGTTCTTGCTTGCGATGGTAGGCGAGCATAATTCCACCTTGACGCACGGTGGCCCCCTCGTTACAGTGAGGTCGTTCTCCCGGTGCCGCGGCACGGGCGGGCAACCAATCCCTGGTCACCATAATAAAGGCCCGCGCATGCTGTACTCGTTGCATGAGTTGCAAAAGTCCCTTTCCGCGCCCTTCGTCACGTGGGCGCAAGCGAACCACCAGCTTTTCAGCCACCCTCACAGCCTGCTTTCCCATACGCCAATGAGCCGCCAAGCGGCGGCGGGAAACGAACTGTTCGTCCGCTTGCTGCGCAACTACGATAAGCCCGAGTGGCGTATCGGCCATGTGGAAATCCGTGGCGAGCCCGTGGATGTGCGGATAGCAACGGTGATGCGAAACCCCTTTTGCCATCTGCTGCGATTCGAGAAGGATGTGGCGGACCGTGGCCCGCCTCTCCTCATTTTCGCTCCGCTGTCGGGACATTTCGCGACATTGCTGCGAGATACGGTGCGCACGGCGTTGCGCGATTACGACGTATACATCACGGACTGGATGGACGCTCGCATGGTGCCCCAGGGCGAGGGCACTTTTCACCTGGACGACTATGTGCGCTATTGCCAGGAATTCATTCGCCATCTGGGGCCCGGGCTTAAGGTAATGTCCGTGTGCCAGCCCACGGTGCCGGTGCTGGCCGCCGTGGCGCTCATGGCGCAAGACAACGATGCATGCGTGCCCAAGGCCATGGTGATGATGGGCGGGCCCATCGACGCGCGGCGCAATCCCACCAAGGTGAATGAGCTTGCTACCAAGCGCTCGCACGCGTGGTTCGAGAAGAACGTGATCCACCGCGTACCTTGGAATTATCCTGGGCGTGGACGCAGCGTATACCCGGGATTCCTGCAGCACTGGGGCTTTTTGTCCATGAATGCCGACCGGCATGTGGAATCGCATCGCAAGTTCTTCAACCACTTGGTGGCCGGTGACGGAGATAGCGCGGATGCCCACCGCCGTTTTTACGACGAGTACAACGCCGTCCTCGATATGCCCGCCGAGTACTACCTCGATACCATCAAGACGGTATTCCAGGAGTTTGCCCTACCTCGGGGGCAGATGACGGTGGGAGGGCGCTTGGTGGAGCCCGCTGCCATCCGCCAGACTTCGTTGTTCACCATCGAGGGTGAGCTGGACGATATCTCCGGCAATGGGCAAACTTTGGCCGCTCACGATCTATGCACGGGCATCGGTGCGAAGCGGCGGCGCCACCTGTGTGTGCAAGAGGTCGGGCACTACGGTATTTTTAGCGGGCGCAGGTTTCGCGAAAGCATCTACCCGGAGATACGGGAATTTCTGAACAAGGCATGAGAGCTCGTCCTTGAAGATGCATCCGTGGTGCGGCCTCGCCCTGGTCGTGGGATTGATGGCCAGTTCGCCAAGCTGGGGCGCCGAGCGTGATATTCCGGTTACGAAGTCCTGCAACGCTACTTTCTTGGTGGAAAACCACGACCCGCGGCGGCTTTCCTTGCGCCTGCGCGCGCCTTGTGCCCTTGGCCGTGAGCAGTTCAAGCAGATTTTCGCCGGCCTTAATCCCGCCACCCTTGCCCGTGATGCCAACCATCAGGAAATGAGTATAGGTCTGGGACGCGTCATTGAGCATCCGTGGTTGTCGGTGGTACTGGCCAGAGCGGCACTGAATTCCAGGGAGTGGGATCGTAAGCTCGGGAAACCCCGCCAGCGCAACATCAATCAATTCGCGGCAGCTTTGCTGCGCGCCAGCGGTGCTTTCGACAAACTAGTGCCCGGTTGGGTTGTGCAATCCGCCTCGGCGGAGAAGGTGTTGGTACAAACGGCTGGCAAAATGGCCGCGCTCGCCAATAACGAGCGAGCATTGGTGCCTTACGATGCCATCGTGTGGTTGCATTTCCTGCCCGATGCTTCCTCTTCGCAAGAAGCGGGAACGAGGGCCCCGGCGGTCAATCCACCCGCTAAGCTCGAAGAGTAGCGATTCGCCGCCATGATCGCCGCATAGATTGCTGGCGATCGCCTGCGCCGCTGATAGAATCGCGCCCGGCACGGTGTCACCATTGTGTTCGCGAGCATTCACAGGAGATTAAAAAATGACCAAAGCAGTGAGATTTCATAAGCCGGGCGGACCAGAGGTCTTGGTCTACGAGGACGTCGAAGTTGGAGCGCCAGGACCCGGCCAGGCACGGGTGCGTAACACCGTGGTCGGCCTGAACTATATCGACACCTATCACCGCTCCGGGCTTTATTCGTTGCCAATGCCAAGCGGGATCGGCCTGGAAGCCGCCGGGGTGGTCGATGCCGTGGGCGATGGCGTCGATTATCTGAATGTAGGAGACCGAGTGGCCTATGCCGGGGGACCCGTGGGCGCCTATTCGGAATTGCGCTTGATCCCCGCGGACCGCCTGGTGAAAGTTCCCGACGGCATTACCGACGAACAAGCCGCGGCCATGATGTTGAAGGGCATGACTGTGCAGTATCTGATCCGCCGTACCTACCGGGTGCAGAAGGGTGAGACTGTACTGTTCCACGCCGCGGCCGGCGGGGTGGGCCTGATCGCATGCCAATGGTTGAAGGCACTGGGCGTCACGGTAATCGGCACCGTGGGGTCCGACGAGAAGGCTGCGATCGCCAAGGCCCATGGATGTCATCACACCATCGTCTACACACGCGAGAACTTCGTCGAGCGCGTAATGGAAATCACGGGTGGAAAGAAAGTGCCCGTGGTGTACGACTCGGTGGGTAAGGATACTTTTGCCGGATCGCTGGATTGTTTGATGCCGCGCGGATTGCTCGCCGTATTTGGAAATGGCTCGGGCCCGGTCGGGGCGTTCGATTTGAACGTACTGGCGGCAAAGGGCTCGCTCTACGTAACGCGTCCCTCGCTCATGGTCTACACGGGGCGCCGAGAAGACTTGGTGGCTTCCGCCAACGAGCTTTTCGATGTGGTCAAGTCCGGCAAGGTGAAGATCGAAATCAACCAGCGCTATGCGCTTAAAGACGCCGCCCAGGCGCACCGGGACTTGGAAGGACGCAAGACCACCGGTTCCACGGTATTCACGCTCTGAGTACGTAAATCCCTTGAGGTAAATCGCCGGACGGGCGGCCAATGAGCCGCTCGTCTGGCGTGTCGTTTCCGGGTTGAACTACTCGAAGCTGGTCCCACCTAAGCGTGATCCCCTTCGCCTACCAGGAGTTTGCATGATGGTTCGCCATTGCGCTCTCGCGCTTCTTTTTTTGCTTGCAGCCTGCCATAAGGTTGACGTACCGAACTCCGCGCAAGCCAATCCGCAACCCACGGCCGTGGCAGTTACGGCCCCTCTGCAGTTGCCGGATTTCTCCGCTTTGGTCGAGCGGCAAGGCCCGGTGGTGGTAAATATCACCGTTGCGCGCGACGATGCAGAAGACGACGAGGATTCCTCCCCGCCTTCCCCCTTTGGCGCGCCATGGGATGAGTTATTCAAGCGCTTCCAGCCTTACCGGGGACACCCGGGCCCCGCACCCAAGCGCGCCTCCATGGGTTCGGGTTTCATTGTCAGCACCGACGGCGAGATATTGACCAATGCGCATGTGGTCGGCGACGAGAAGAGCGTCACGGTCAAACTCACGGACAAGCGCGAGTTCAAAGCCAAGGTCCTGGGTACTGACCGGCAAACGGATGTGGCGCTAGTTAAGATCGACGCGCAAGGCCTGCCCATCGCTCCCATAGGCAATCCCGCGAATACCAAGGTGGGCGAGTGGGTGGCTGCCATTGGCGCTCCCTTTGGATTCGAGAACAGCATTTCCGCCGGCATCATCAGCGCCAAGGGGCGCGCGCTCCCGGATGAAAACTACGTCCCTTTCATTCAAACCGACGTTGCCATCAACCCCGGTAATTCTGGCGGCCCGTTGTTCAATCTGCGCGGCGAAGTGATCGGTGTCAACTCCCAGATCTACACGCGCTCCGGCGGATACATGGGAATTTCCTTCGCCATTCCCATAGACATCGCCATGGACGTGGCCAAGCAGTTGAAGGAGCATGGCAAGGTCGCGCGCGGGCGCATGGGCGTGAAGATTCAAGAGCTCAGTCCCGAACTGGCTAAGTCCTTTGGGTTAACCAACGCGGAGGGCGCGTTGGTGGCTGAAATCGAGAAAGGCGGGCCGGCCGACAAAGCGGGAGTGGAGGCGGGCGATGTGATTCTCGCCTATAACGGGAAACCCGTTCGTGATTCGCGCGATTTGCCTCCCTTGGTCGGGGCGACGCGTCCGGGCACTCAGGTCAACGTCAAGATCTGGCGCGGCGGTAAGGAAATGGAGATCACGCTCAAGGTGGGCGAGTTTTCTCCCGAGAAGGTGGCCGCGCGCGGCGAGCCGGACGCCGGCTCCGCCAATAAGCTCGGTTTGATGGTGGAAGATCTTTCCCCCAGCCAGCAAAAACAACTGGGCGTGTCGGGCGGGGCGCTGGTAAGGCAAGTCAAGGGCGCGGCGCAAAAAGCCGGAGTCCGCCAAGGCGACATCGTGCTCGCCCTGAATGGCGAAAAAGTCGCGTCCGCGCCGCAACTGGATTCCTTGGCGAATTCGGTTCCCGGTGGCCGGCCGGTGGCACTCCTCATTCAGCGCAACGAGCAGCGCATGTTCATCGCGGTGCCGCCCGGTTAGCTTCGTACCACGCACAAAAAACCCCGCATAGGCGGGGTTTTTTGTTGAGCGAGAATTTCCGGATTACTTGGATAGGCACTCACTCATGAACTTCTTGCGGGCATCGCCCTTAAGATCTTTTGTCTTCGCTTCGGCGTTGCAATCCTTCATTTTTTGTTGCTGGGCGGTGAGTTCCTTTTTCTTATCCGCTTGCTCTTCCTTCTTCGCGGACAGGCACTCGTTCATGAATTTCTTGCGCTCCTCGCCTTTGAGTTCCTTCTTCGCCGCATCGGCATTGCAAGCCTTCATTTTTGATTGCTGCGGCGTTTGAGCGGCGGCAAGGTTGGAAAGAATGGCAAAGCACGCCAGGGCCAATAGTTTTCTCATGCACGACTCCTTAAGTGTATTGTTGATGAGCATGTTGCTTGGCCATTTTTTCCGATGAAACTTAAGGCAGGCTTAAGCGGCGGCCTGCGCTTGCGGCGGGGCCAACGCAGCGAGGCGGCCATCGGCATCGAAAATGAAAGGTTGGGGCGATGTCAGGACTGAGAGCCGCTCTGGTTTCGCCTTGACTTCCGCCAGCAGGGGTTCCGAGACCTGAATCTCCGAGATGTGCAGCGTGTTTTTGATCCGCACGATGCGCGCGTCCTGCGGTTTGGTTCGAACCAGCGTCTTGACCGCGAGTTGAATGGCCTCCCGGTCGGTATTCATGATCATGGGGATGGCCGCGCCGTCCAGGTTCATGGAGGTGATGATGTTGGCGTAGGTGGAGGCGACGTCGAATTCCTTGAACAGGCGCATGGTAATGATGTCTGCACCGCCCATCCCCGTGGCGTTGCCGCCGCTCTGCGGCGTGAGACCCAGCACCACGATCTTGCGGACCAACGGCTTGGGATCCCACTTGATGACGCGGCGGTTGCGGCCCGTAATGTTGGGGTCGAATCCGGCGCCGCTGATGTTCTTGCCCATCTCGTCGATGACCAGCACGTCGATGTTATCGAAGGGCAGTTGCGGCATCATGCTCTTGGCCAGGGTTTGCAGAACGGGTTCGCGGGTCGCGAGTTGCTCCGCCAGCACCAATTCGACCAGCGCGGTCTCGTCGTAGGCATTCTCCACGATGCCCACGCCAAAGAGCACGGGGCGCTTGGTGATGTTGACCTGGCGGATAAGAGGCAGCAATTCCGCAAATGTGTCCATGCCGCGCGAGTGATAAGTTGCAGCTCCAGTGATCTTGCCGATGCCGATGGCCAGCATCTTGGTGAGCCCGCTTTCCGTCGCCCCGCGAAATCCCGTGTGCGGCTTGATCCGGTTGATCACCACGATGCCCTCGGCTTGCGCGGCGTAATTGTCCATGTGCACTGGCGTGCCATCGTCCAAATGCCCGACGATGGTAGTCTCCATGGTGGCCTTGATGGGAACGCCCAGGGAAGATTCCGTGATGCCGTAGCTTTCCAGAACTTTTTTCTGGCCTTCCGCCGTGGCGGCCCCGTGGCTCCCCATGCAGGGAAATACAAAGGGCTTGGCACCCAGGGCCAGAAGCTCTCGCACTGTGGCGCGCGCGATCGATGCGATATTTGCAACACCGCGGCTCCCGCAACCGACAGCTATTTGCTGTCCGGCTTTGACCTTGGCCCGAATCTCGGGCCGTTGGAATTGGGCATGCACGGCGGCGTCGATATCAGCCAGGCGCGTGGCCTCGAATTTTTGGCGGACATACGCCATGCGCGGAAGAGGAATGTTTAAGCCACCGGCGATGGCAACATCGATGCGATCGGAAATCATGGGAACCTCGGCTTAGTTCAACTGAGTGGAAGTGTAACCCACGAAGGAAAAGGAGAGGGCGCTGGGCATCATGCCAGCACCGGAACAACATAAGGGCCCTCGGGGATAACGGCCAGGGCCTTGCCGGGCGAGGATTCCACGCACTGCGTGAGGGATTCCAAGAGGGAGCCGGTCATGTTTACTCCTGTCAAGGACCGGTCCTCGGCTGTGAGCCCAGTCGTGTAGAGATGCACGGCACCGGCACGCATGGGCTTGAGTTGCATTTGCGTTTGCCACTCGTCGATGTCCGCGTGGTCCTTGCGCGCAATGGCGGAATCGAAGCCGTCCACTCCCAACCCGATCAAGCGGCGCTGTGCACTGGCGTATTCGTGAGAACCAATGCCCTCGGAGCACTCGGATGCGATGAACAAATTGCCTCCGGGTTCCAGAATATTTACGGGAGACACCATGCCTTTTACGGTTTGGTAGTAAGTCTTGTCCAAGGGATAGCCCGCCGCACTGGTGAGTACCGTGGGGAAGCGCCGCGAAACGTGCACCGTGGCATAGGCCTGGATGAACCGTACGGCGGCGAGATGGCTTTCCACCACCTCGCCATAGTTCACGTAGGACATTTGGCGGTGCTCATCGATGACGGTATTCACGGCCAATACTTTTCCAAGCATCGTCACGATGGCTAACTGTTCTTCGTGCAGCGGATTACCCTCCAACACGCAGTTATCGGCTTTGGGGTGGGACATGAATTTGGCGTTGTGGAAGGTCGTGATGGTTTCGGCGTGGGCGATACCCGGTGCGATGACCTTGCGCCCTCCCGAGAACCCGGCCATGAAGTGCGGCTCCACCAAGCCTGTCACAATCTTAAGGTCCGCCTGTACAAAGCGCCGGTCTAGGCGCACGACCGTGCCGCGCGGCGTCACTCCAACCAACGCGTGGTCCTCATCCCGGCGCGCGAAATGGTTCTCTACCTTGACGGTGGATAGCACCCAAGGATCTCCCACAAGCTCTTCGAGCTCCTTGCCTTCGTTGGGGCGGTGTAGTCCGGTGGCGACCAGCACGCATATGTTTTCGGCATGAATGCCCGCCGATAAGAGTTGCCCGATGATGGCTGGAAGCAGCAGGCCGTTGGGCACGGGCCGGGTGATATCGCAAATCAAAATGCAGGCCGTTCGCTTGCCACGAGCCTCTTGGGCCAAGGACAGGGAGCCTAGGGGCGAGGCCAATGCTTGGGTCACTGCCTCGGGGGCATCTGGTAACACCGGCATGGGTGGCTTGCGGATGACGGTGACATCCCAGTTATTTGGCAGCTCAAGAGGGAGCTGTCCTTTGCCGTAATTGAGGGTGATATGCATATTGTCCTTGGGCCTGGGCATGGTCCTTGAAACACGGATGATACCGTCCATGCGCAATTTGATATTGTCCGCGTAACCGACCAAGCCAGAGCCGATTGAACCGATTCACGTGATCCGGAGGATACATAGAATGTTGAGCCCCAAGAAATTAGTCGTTGCCGCGGTGTTGGCGGGAAGTACTTGCACTGCCCTTGCCTTGGACCCAGATGCGGATCAAGTTCCGAGCGCGTCCGAGATATTTGTCGATGCGGCGCTGATTCGCCCCTTGGGCGTGGTGACTCTGGTGAGCGGGGCGGTGGTTTGGGTGGTTTCCATGCCCTTCACGCTGACCAGCCGCAGCGTGGGTAAAGCGACCAACGCGCTGTTAGTCAAACCCTTCCGCCACACCTTCAAACGGCCCGTAGGCCAATTTGCCACTTGCGAGGAGCGCCCCGATACTTGCGCGTCGCAAAGCTCGGACCGGTAACTGGCGCACGCCGAAAGGCGTTTCTTACGTCCCACAAAGCACTACGCCGAACCTAGAGTTCGGCGTAGTGCTTTGGACCGGGAGGTTTTGCGTGTTTGTAGCCTAATGAAATCGCACGGGATGGGTCATTAGGCAGTTGAAGTCCGTGAGAAAGTCATCCACCGAATCCACCGTGGGATCGTGTTCGATAACCTTGGCCAAGGAATGGCGAAAGGCCGTTGCGACATCTCCTTGCAGATAGCCTCCAACCCCTAGAACTTTGTCGATGAGCTCATAGAGATTCTCATTGGCGTACTCTACGACATGGTAGTGATTACTGTTGTATACGATCTGCATGATGCATCGCCCTCGGTTGTCATGCTGCCTAACATCGGTACGCTGCCGGCTGGTTTCGGCCATTCTTTCCAACCGATTTTTCGCCCGACCTAGATTAGGAATGGAGCAACTTCCACACCTTTATCGGATAGGCGGGCAGGTTCTAGAGGAGTTATGAATATGAGTGCAATCGAGCAACGTCTCACGGCTGCGGGGCTACGCCTACCGGAGTTCGCGGCACCGGCTTTTCAGTACAAGGCCGTGGTGGTACACCAAGGCGTAGCCTATGTGAGCGGGCAGATACCAAGAGAAGGAGCGGATGTTTTTGTGCGGGGCAAGGTAGGAGCGCAGATCGATTTGGCGACTGCCAAAGAGGCGGCGCGGCGGTGTGTACTGGGCGCCTTGTCCGCCTTGAAGGCGGAGTTGGGCTCCCTCGACCGAGTGGAGCGTGTCCTCAAAGTCACGGGATTCGTGGCCTCCGCCCCAGGCTTTACCGACCAACCGCAAGTGATCGATGCCGCCTCGGGGCTTCTTATCGATGTCCTTGGCGATGCGGGGCGGCACGCGCGTAGTGCCATTGGGGTGGCCGAACTGCCCAGGGGCGTACCCGTGGAGATCGAGTTCGTGGTCGCGATTCGAGATTAATCCTTGAAATACACCGGCTGGAGGCGCTGGATTCGCTTTTGACGAAGGTTGTCATAACCAAGATGCTGGCCCGTAATTTGACAACAGGGGCCTCTTTCCCCGACAATCCGCCGTTTCCGTTGGAGGGGTGCCCGAGTGGCTAAAGGGGGCAGACTGTAAATCTGTTGGCTTACGCCTACGCTGGTTCGAATCCAGCCTCCTCCACCAAGGATTGCAAGTGTGTGAATGGGGCGCGCGGGTGTAGCTCAATGGTAGAGCAGAAGCCTTCCAAGCTTACGACGAGGGTTCGATTCCCTTCACCCGCTCCAGAGTTGTATGGCCTTACAGACTGCCGTTGTGTATTTTCGCCCATGTAGCTCAGTGGCAGAGCACTCCCTTGGTAAGGGAGAGGTCGCGCGTTCAATCCGCGCCATGGGCACCAAGAATTAGGTACTACAGGTACTGGGTACTAAAAACGAAGCGAGAGAGGCGGCTGGAAAGGCGGTCATCTCACATCAAAAACTTCATTACGGGTAGAGCACCATGTCTAAGGGTAAATTTGAGCGGACGAAGCCGCACGTGAATGTTGGGACGATTGGTCACGTGGACCATGGTAAGACGACGCTGACGGCGGCGATGACGCACATCTTGGCGAAGAAATACGGGGGCGAGGCGAAGAACTACGACCAGATCGACGCGGCGCCGGAGGAGA
>JBJXGQ010000241.1:0-12030 GCA_046160525.1 Burkholderiales bacterium | reverse complement strand
GCGGCGGCCGGTGATGGTCTTGCGCAAAATGATAGTCAGCACGATGACCAGGAATGCCGCGACCCACACCGAGACGTTCAGCCCGAAGATGCGGGAGCCGCCCCAATCCGCCAGCACCGGCGGCACGCGCGATTCGGCGGGCAGCGATTCTCGGTACCACAGCGTCGCGCCTGTCGTAATGGCACCCACCGCGAGCGTGACGATCAGCGCGTTGAGTTCCAGAACGGCCACCAGGATGCCGTTTATCACGCCAATGGCTACGGCGCTTAGCAAGGCGATGCCTATGGCAAGCGTCAGTGCTTCGTCTCTCCCACCCGAAATACCGAGGATCAGCGTGCTGGACAGCGTGATGATGGCCGGGGTGGAAAGATCGATGCCGCGCGACATCAGCACCAGCGATTCGCCCATGGCCGCGATGGCGAGAAAGGCCGCCAAGGGCGCGATGGTGAGGAACGCCGAGGGCATCAGGCTGGTGGGCACCACCACGGCGCAAAAACCGATCAACACCAGCATGACGAGCCAGATGGCGGCGAAGCGCATTTGAATGCGCCCGCCATTCCCGCTCGCGGGAATGGCGCTATTGGTTTTATTCATGACACACGCTCAAGGGTCGTGGGTTCGCGCAGGCGACTACGAAACTGCTTAAACAAGCGCGCCAAAGGCTGCCAACCCGTGTACAGGAACACCGCGAACAAGGTGAGGGCGCCACTCGTGATCACGCCCGCGCCGGTGTTAAGACCCAGAAGCGCGATGATGTTCACCGTGGTGGTGAAGAACAACGCCCCAAACATTGCACCCACGAAGGAGCCGCGCCCGCCGGTGAGCGCGGCGCCGCCAAGCACGGCGGCGGCGATGCTGGTGAGCGTGTAGCCCGAGCCTATGACGGGATGGCCGACACCGACTTCCGACGACAGGAAGAATCCCGCGAGCACGGCAAGCAAACTGGAAAAAATATAGGCGCGCAGATTCACCACTCCCGTCTGCACGCCGTTGCGCTTGGCGGCCTCATGGCGAAAACCCACGGCGCGCATTTTCAGACCGCTACGCGTGCGGTACAACCAGACATCGCCTGCGATGGCGGCGGCGAGAATTACAAAGAACGAAACGGGGATACCACCTACGCGTGTGGCCAGCAGGTCCATGAAGTCGCCGTTGATGCCTCCGGCTGGTGAGGGCCGCAGGTAGAGTGCCATGCCTTGCAGCACACTCAGCATGGCGATGGTGGTGATGACCGAGTTGATGCCAGCAAAACGCACGAGGGCGCCGTTCACCGCGCCCACGACGGCACCGGCGAGCAAACACAGCGCAATGCCGCCCAGCATTGCGCCGGACCCGGCCTCCGCTCCGATATGAAACGAGGCCAGTACCACCGTCAGGCTCATCAACGAACCCACGGAGATGTCGAAGCCGCGCACCATCAGCACATTGAACTGCGCCATCGTTACCAAGGCGAGCGGTGCGGTGGCGAGCAGGATGTGGCGAATGTTGATCTCTGTGAGGAACACGTCTGTCTTCGTGGTGGCGTAAGCGATGGTGCCCAGCATCAGCAAGGAGAGAAACAGCAGCGGTACCCACCATTGCCCGCTGCCGCCCGCGCCAATGCGGCGCCAGAGCGAGCGCAGCGGCCCTCCCGCACTGGAGGCTGCGGTGGCCGCGCCCGCCACTTCCGTGGAGCGCAAGAAGGCTGTCACGATGCTCTCTTCGGTGATTTCGTGACGTTGCAACTCGCGGATCACGCGGCCGCGCGAGAACACCAGAACGCGGTCGCAGATGCCGGCCAGTTCCATGGCATCGGAGGAATTCACAACGCAAGCGGTATCTTTGCCTACCATTACGCGCAGCGACCGGTAGATATCGAAGCGCGCATTGGCATCCACACCTTGCGTGGGTTCGTCTACCAGCACCACCTTCGGGCGGCGCAGGAATGCGCGGCCCAATACCGTCTTCTGCTGGTTACCGCCGGACAGATGGCTGACGGGCTGTTCCAGCGTTGGCGTCACGATATTCAACTCGGCCGCGACCTCCCGGGCACGGGCGCGTTCGCGGGCGGGCGATACCAAGCCGGATGCCGCGAAATCTTCCAGCACCTGCACGGTCATGTTCTCCCGCACACCCAATACGGGAAACACGGATTCGTGCGCGCGATCCGCGCTCAACGATAGGATGCCAGCCGCCAGTGCACCGGCTGGGCTCGCAACACTTACCGCAGTGTGGCCGCAGATGATGGTGCCGCTGGCGTCCTCAAGACCTCCCAGCGCACGAATGGCTTCGCGTTGCCCATTGCCTTCCGCGCCGGCGAAGCCAAGGATCTCGCCACGTTGTAGCTCGAAGGTCAGGTCACTAAAGCCGCGCCCGCTAAGCCCGTGCACCGATAACACGCGCACGTTCGCTCCAACATCACCATGCTCCGGGTACTCCGCTTCGATGGGCCGCCCCACCATGAGCGCGATCAGATTGGCTTCCGATAGAGTGCCATCGACTTCGTAGGTCCCGCGGCCCACACCATCGCGCAAGATGGTCACGCGATTGGCTAGCGTGAGGATTTCGGGAAGGCGGTGGCTGACATAGACCACGGCTGTACCGGCGGCCGTAATGCGCCGGATGATGGCGCTCAACGTGGCCACACCAGCCACGTCGAGGCTGGCCGTGGGCTCGTCCAGCAGCAGCACCTTCGGGTCGTTGGCAAGCGCCTTCACGATCTCCAGGAATTGCCGCTGCGCGGGAGTCAGATTACCCACCAGTGTGCGCGGAGAGATGCCGAACTCATAAGGGGCCAGCAGCCGCGCCGCCCATTCATTCGCACCCGCCACCGGAACGGCGCTTTCACCGGCGCCCAGCACCAGATTTTCCGCGACACTCAATTCGCGCACCAGCGAATCGTCCTGGTACACCGTCGCCAAACCGAGGCGCCGCGCCAGCAATGGGTCGGCGGCGGCCAGCTTCGTACCCATGATGGTGACTTCGCCTTCGCCAGGCACGATGGCCCCGCTGGCGATGCCGAGCAACGTGCTCTTACCCGAGCCGTTCTCGCCTACGACAGCGTGGATCTCCCCTGGCCGGCACTCGAAATCCACGTGATCGAGCGCAAGCACACCGGGATAGCGCTTGGTGATACCAGTGAGTTGGAGGGACGGGGACGCCATCAGGCACAGATCCGGTCTCTCGCGATGACTACGCGGTGGTGAAACAAGTAGAAACCATTAGCGGGCGCGCGCGGCGTTGCGCGCGCGTCCGGATTAGGTGAGTGGTTACTTGGCGAACATCGCCTTGAGCATGTCGTTATCGAGCAAGGTCGAGACCGATGCGTCCAGCGGTAGAGCAGGATTGCACATCCCCTTGACTACTTGCTTCATGCGGAAAGGCACGTCTATGTTGGGCGCAACCTCTTGGCCCGCCTTCTTCATCATGGCCGCCGTGAGCGCGATGCGCGACTGATAATTCTGGCCCGAGGAAAAGAAGATCTTGAAGTCAGGCTCGTTGGCCTTTTCCCAATCGCAGAACAAGCCTTGCTCGTCGGTGCGCAAGGCCACGATCACCTTGGGCTTTTTGTTGGCCGCTTGGTAGGCGCGTAGCCCGCCACGGAAACCGTCGGCGTACTCATAGACGACTGCATCCACGCTGCCGTGCCGGGAGAGGAAGCTCGACATCGCCTCGAAGGTGCCTTCCTGTGTCCAGTTGGTGTCGGCCTTGCCGAGCAATTTCAAGTGCGGGTGCTTGGCGATTTCCGCATCGGAGCACTTCTGCCAAGTAGCACTCAGCGGATTGCCTGGCGTGCCGCCCAGTTCGACCACGCTCGTCGGATTCTTCTTCGAGTTCTCCGCCACGATTTTGATGAAGCCCGCGCCCAAATTGCAGATGTTCTCGGCGACGACGGACAAATAATCCTTGCCCACTTTGCCGCCCACATCCGTACCGTTGTGCGTGACCACGATGATCCCGGCGGCGGTGGCTTCCTTCACCGTGGGTAGCAATGCCGCACCCGCGTCGGCGAAGACCACGATGACATCCACCTTCTGCGCGATGTAGGCGCGCAAGTCCGACACGGCCTTGGCGGCATCGCCGGCGGCCGAGGTGTAAATGATTTTCTTGACGTCAGGATAGGTGAGCGCCTGGACGACGAACTCCATCTTGGTGACCTGGCGCCAGACGTTCTCGCCGAAGCCATCGGCATAGGCAATCGTCAGCGTGCCACGGCCTGTTTCGCAGACCGATGCCTTCCAGCACTTGAGCGCCAACGCCCGCTGCTCCGGCGTCAAATCGATGGCCGCGCGCTTGAAGGCTTCCGCCACCACGGGCCCGGGATTATCCGTGGTGCCCAGCGCCTTCATCATGAGCGTATTGACATTGGCGGCCTGGGACGCCCCCGGCGCGAGCGCAATCCCAACCGCTGCCGCGGTTCCCACCAGTAAACGGCGGGCATTATGGAACTTCATCATGGTCTCCTCCCCTCGTATTTATAGTGCCGGCGTGCGCCGGTCGGTTGACGACATCTGGCTAAGAACGGCTGTCTCTCATACCCGGACGTGTTTTCGATGCATCGCAGCACTGGCAAGCCTGCCCGTCCAGCAGCGCGTCAATCTATTCCTGAAATTGCCAACCGTCAATCGCAATCAATTGCCCCGGCAATTGATCCCATTATTCATTTGGGCGCCAACGGAGCTTCTCTATTCGAGACGGTTTTGAGCGATGATTTCTCGCAGCCAAAAGTAAGAAACGACCATAACGATCACCATCAGAACCAAGTTTCTGGCCCACTTGATCCAAAAATACCGTTGCAAGTCCCCATACGTGCGGGACAACAGTTCAGTCGCACGTCGCTTCCCTTCAGCCTGTGCCTGCGGACTGCTATTGGAGCTTGATGCGCCATGGATCGCAGTCTGCAATCGCTCAACCTTTTGTGGGGGAAAAGGATAGACATACAGCAGCATATGTAGCCATACGAGAAGCGAAAAAGCTCCGATGATTTTGTGCATGCGTCTACGAATACCCTCTTAGCGGCTGGATTTATTCAACCGCTAAGAGGGTAAAACGAAAATCGCAATGGCTGGCACCCTCCATGATGGTCTGTGTACGCTTGAGCGTAATGTTGCCGCCAAAGCCCCCAGCCATCGCGAAATCTCGGTTGCAATGGAACAGGTAGCCAAGTTCAGGAAGTCCGAGGTCCTTGAAGAACTCAGCGTACTGGCATCGCGTCACGTTGAAGCCGAGTTTCTCGTCCGACTTTTCGACTTGCTCGGTGACAAGACTGCCTCCGGATGCCCACAGGTCCGCAGCCTTCTCCAATCCCCCTAAGCCGGTGCCAAACCTTTGCGCCCATGCCTCGCCATCCTTTCGGGCAAGCTCGGCAATCACCTCCCGGGCGATTTCGTTTGCGCGCTCTTTTCCCACGGCACGCTGAAACGCCTGGATCATGGGAATCAAGACACCCGCCTCGATCTTGCGGCGTTCAAGATGAGTGATGTTCGGAAGTGACATGCGCATTCTCCTCGCTGCTCCAGAAAGGGAGTATATACTGGCAGATATACTGTTCTTTTCAGGAGTTCTCGATGAGCGAAACCCGAACTGCCAAGCTGTTTAAGAACGGCGCCAGCCAAGCAGTGCGTCTTCCAGCGGAATTTCGCTTCGAAGGCGATGAGATCTACATGACACGCGATGATGTAACCGGTGACGTGGTGTTGTCCAGCCGGCCGGGGACAAAAACCTGGAGCGACTTCTTTGAGTTAATGCGATCCATCGACGTCCCGGCAGAATTCATGAACGAACGGCCGATGAACACCACGCCACGAGAGCGCCACTTGCTCGGCGATTAAACCCTATGAGCGTGCTGCACATGCTTGATACCGGCATGGCAAGCTACGCTATCAGGGGGCGCTCGCCAGAAATCGAAGAAAAACTGGGAGCGATTGCGCCGTCCACGGTCTGCGTATCGGTGATTACCCGTGCTGAACTAATGTACGGCTTGAAACGCCTGCCGCCGGATCACCGGCTTCACATTGGAGTACGCCAATTTTTGAGAATCGTCCGGGTCTTGGCATGGGACGCGGAAGCAGCAGACTACTATGCCGATATCCGCCACCAACTCGTGACGACAGGCCAGCCAATTGGAGAGATGGACATGATGATCGCTGCACACTCGTTGTCGGCCAGCGCGGTTTTGGTGACCAACAATATCCGGCACTACGAACGCATTAAGGCTCCGCTAGTGATGGCCAACTGGGCTTAGATTCAATACCTGCTGTCCTTCGGCTTATCCCCCAGCGGCCAATCGCGCTCCTTGCCGGGAAAATCCGGCCTAGGTTGGTGGGTGAAGAACGCCGCCACGTCGAAGGCTTCCTGGTCCGTCAGGGTGTTGTCCTGGCCGAAGGGCATGTTGGCCTTGACGAAGGCGGCTGCGGTGTTCACGCGCGCCATGCCCGCCCCGATGTTGAAGGAGCGCGGGCCCCATAGCGGCGGAAAGACGGTTTCGCCGTGCTCGTTGTAGGTGCCCTCGCCCTCCTTGCCGTGGCATAAAACGCATTTTTCCGCGTAGATGCGCTCTCCGCGCTTGGGGTCTGGCGGCGCGGGCGCGCTGATGCGCTTGAATCCTCGGCCGGGACCCTCCTGCCCGGTGGGCACGCCGGCGGAGAGCCACTGCATATAGGCCAGAATGGCGCGCATCTCGGGGCTATCCAGGGGCAAAGCGCGCCCGTTCATGGAGCGCTCGAAGCAATCGTTCACGCGGTCTTCAAGCAGGTTGATGCGCGCGCTGCGGCTGCGGTACTCGGGAAACACGCCCCAGACGCCCACCCACGAGGAAGAATAGGGCTTGCGCCCGGCATCCAGATGGCAACTGGTGCAGTTGAGCGCGTTGCCGGAGAACTGCGGCAAGGCTTGGGCCGTATGGGTCAGGATGCGCTCGCCCCAGCGGATGGCATCACCCAAGGGGCCGGCCGGTATAGGTTCGCCGGCTAACAGCCGGCCACTGCACACAAGCACCGCCAAGCTGAGCTGCCACCGCGTTTTCCGCAGTCCGGTCATTCTGACTCCCTTGCCTTGGGTAACATCGTAGTTCATCTTGCGGGCAAAATGCCGCACAATCGCGCTTTGGACGCTTTCTGTTAACGGAGGAGATTTTGAACCACTTGCTATACGGTATCTTGCTGGGGGTGGCCATGGTGGCCCCCGCCGCCGCGGCGGACACTTACAACCTCGACCCCCGCCACACCTTTCCGGTGTTCGAAGTATCGCACTACGATTATTCCCTGCAACGGGGGCGCTTCAACAAAACCACGGGCAAGATCACGCTGGACAACACCACCAAGTCGGGGACCATTGAAATCACCATCGACGCGACCTCCATCGATATGGGCATCGACAAATGGGACGAGCAGATGAAGTCCGATGCCTATTTCAACACCGAGCAGTTCCCTGTCATTACCTACCGGTCGGACAAGGTCCTGTTCCTGGGCGACAAGCCCGTGGCCGCCGAAGGTACGCTGACGCTCCTAGGGGTGGGCAAGCCTGTTAACCTTACCATCAGCGGATTCAAATGCGGGCCGAACCCCATCAACAAAAAGCCCATGTGCGGGGCTAACGTGAGCACTCAGATCAAACGCTCGGAGTTCGGCATGACGCGCGCGCTACCGGGGATTGGCGACGACATAAAAATCATGATCGCCGTGGAAGCCTTTAAGGAATAGGAGGCCGTATGCAAGTCAAGCTGTCGATGACGGTAAATGGGAAGCCGGTGAGCGCCGAGGTGGAGCCGCGCACGTTACTGGTGGATTTCATCCGGGATAAATTAAAGCTCACGGGCACCCACGTAGGTTGCGATACGGCCCAATGCGGGGCCTGCACCGTCCACGTGAACGGCAACGCGGTCAAGTGCTGCAACATGCTCGCTCTCCAAGCCAATGGCGCGCAGGTGGTCACCATCGAAGGCGTGACACCCGCTGACGGCACACTGCATCCCATGCAAGCGGCCTTCCGCGATCATCACGGGCTGCAATGCGGATTTTGCACGCCGGGCATGGTGATGAGCGCCATCGATCTCGCGCGCAGGCACGCCAACCTCACCGAGGAGCAAGTCCGCTCCGAACTCGACGGCAACCTCTGCCGGTGCACGGGCTATCACAACATCGTGAAGGCCGTGCGCGCGGGTGCCGCCGCCATGAAAGGATAGCCATCATGTACGCATTCAACTATTCCAAAGCCGCGGGGGTCACGGACGCCGCCGCGAAACTGAGCGCCAACTCCGAAGCCAAATTGCTCGCGGGCGGGCAGACCTTGCTCGCGGCCATGAAGCTGCGCCTGGCGTCTCCCAGCGAGTTGGTGGACCTGGCTGGCATCGCGGAGTTAGCCGGCATCAAAACCGAAGGCGGCGCGCTTGTCATCGGCGCCATGACCCGGCACGCGGAGGTGGCGAGATCGGCCGAGGTGAGCAAAGTCATTCCGGCCCTGGCCAAACTCGCGGGAGGCATCGGGGATCGCATGGTGCGCAACATGGGAACCCTCGGCGGGTCCCTCGCCACCAACGATCCGGCCGCCGACTATCCCGCGGCCGTGCTCGGATTGGGCGCCACCGTCCACACCAACAAGCGCAAGATAAGCGGCGACAGTTTCTTCACCGGCATGTATGGCACCGCGCTCGAAACGGGCGAGATCATCACGGCCGTCTCGTTCCCCGTGCCTAAGCGCGCGGGCTACGTGAAATTCCCCAACCCGGCTTCGCGCTACGCCATGGTGGGCGTGTTCGTGAGCGAAACTTCCTCGGGAATTCGCGTCGCCGTCACCGGCGCGGGGCCTTGCGTCTTCCGCGTGTCCGCCATGGAAAAGGCGCTGGCGGCGAAGTTCGCCCCCGAGTCCGTAGCAAGCATTCCCGTTGCCGCGGACGATTTGAGTTCCGACATGCACGCCTCGGCGCAGTACCGCGCGCATTTGGTCAAGGTGATGGCCAAGCGCGCCGTCGCTGAAGCAATCTCCGGGTGCTAACCCACCCACTTCCACTCTAACGGGCCTCGCGATGAGGCCCGTTTCGCTTGTAGCCATGCCCATCCCTGCTTCCGTCGGCGACACCCTCGAACTTCTCAATCGCGGTGACTACATCGCGGAGCGCAGCCTCGCGACCTCCGTGTATCTCGCGCTGCGCATGGGCCGCCCGCTGTTTCTAGAAGGCGAACCAGGTGTCGGCAAGACGGAAATCGCGAAGGTCCTCGCCCACACCCTGGGCCGGAAACTTGTTCGCCTGCAATGCTACGAAGGGCTGGACGTCGCCTCCGCAGTGTACGAATGGAACTACTCGCGGCAGATGATCGAGATACGCCTAGCGGAGGTGGAAGGCTCGCGCTCCCGCGAAGGCCTCGCGCAAGATATCTTCTCCGAGCGCTTTCTCATCCGCCGCCCCATACTGCAAGCGCTGGAAGGCGACCTGGGCGCACCGCCCGTGCTCCTCATCGACGAGCTGGACCGTGCCGACGAACCCTTCGAGGCCTACCTGCTCGAAGTGCTCTCGGATTTTCAGGTCACCATCCCCGAGCTTGGCACCATGAAAGCGAGCGAGCCTCCGGTGGTGATCATCACCTCCAACCGCACGCGGGAAATTCACGACGCGGTCAAGCGCCGCTGCCTCTATCACTGGGTGGATTACCCGAGCGCGGAGCGCGAGCTACAGATCGTTGCGCGCAAGGTACCCGGCGTCGCCGCGAACCTCTCCGCCCAAGTGGTCGCATTTGTGCAGAAACTACGCGGGATGGAATTATTCAAACCGCCCGGCGTGGCGGAAACCATCGATTGGGCCAAGGCACTGTCCGTTCTCAACGTCACCGAACTCAATCCCGAGGTCGTGGACGAGACCTTGGGGGTTTTGCTGAAGTATCGCGACGATATCGAGAGAATCAAGGGCGGGGATACCCGGAAGCTCTTGGCTTCGTGATCGTTGCCGTATGGCGGGGGCTGTACGCATAAAGAGTTGCGTAGAATGGCTCACGCCGAAGAAGTGTCAGGCGCGATCACATGAGACGCCCGCCACTGGATCGTATGCTCATCAATAAGCAGCCGGCATGAACAACCAGTTCTTCGAAAAACCGATCCTCTACTCGCCCTAGGGCTATCCTTCGCGCCATTGGGAGCTGGATGCGTCGGGTCAGCCGACGCAGCAAATCATCGAAAGCCGGCGAGAGGTTTCTGGAACATCTGGCCAACGCCAACAACGACGCCAATCCAGAACTGATGCGCCTCGCGCTCAAACTCGTCACGGGCGCGGGCAAGACCACCGTGATGGCGATGCTCATCGCCTGGCAAACCATCAATGCAGTGCGCCACCCGCAGAGCAAGCGCTACACGCGCGGCTTCCTGGTCGTCGCGCCCGGCATCACCATCAAGGACCGTTTGCGGGTGCTGCAAGCCAACGTCCCGGACAGCTATTACAAGGACCGCGACCTGGTTCCCGGCGACATGCTGGACGATATCAACCGCGCCAAGATCGTCATCACCAACTTCCATGCCTTCAAGCTGCGCGAGCGCATCGCACTCTCCGCAGGCGGCCGCTCGCTTCTTCAAGGCCGTGGCAGCAAAGAATTGAACACCCGAGAAACCGAAGGCCAGATGTTGCAGCGTGTGATGCCCGATCTGATGGGCATGAAGAACATCCTGGTGCTCAACGACGAGGCCCACCACTGCTATCGCGAGAAGCCCGGCGCCGGCGAGGAAGATCTAAAGGGAGACGAAAGAAAGGAAGCCGAGAAAAACAAGGAGGCCGCCCGGGTATGGATTAACGGCCTGGAGGCGGTGAAGCGCAAGCTCGGCGTGGCGCGGGTCATCGATCTCTCCGCGACACCCTTCTTTCTAAGCGGCTCGGGCTATGCCGAGGGCACCTTGTTTCCCTGGACCATGAGCGACTTCTCGCTGATGGATGCCATCGAATGCGGCATCGTCAAGCTGCCGCGTGTCCCGGTGGCCGGCAATATTCCGGGCAACGAGATGCCCATGTTCCCCAACCTGTGGGAGCACATCCGCGCCAAGATGCCCAAGAAAGGGCGCGGCAAGGCGGAAGCGCTCGACCCGCGCGATCTGCAGCAAGGAAAGGAGATCGACGACGTGACCCTGCTGCGCGAGGTGATGAATACGGTCGGCAAGCGCGGGCAGCTCGGCGCCGGCATCCGTTGCGTCGTCTCCGTGTCCATGTTGACCGAGGGTTGGGATGCCAACACCGTGACCCATGTGCTCGGCGTACGCGCCTTCGGCACCCAGCTTTTGTGCGAGCAGGTGATCGGCCGCGCCCTGCGCCGACAGTCCTACGAGTTGAACGAAGACAATCTTTTCAATGTCGAGTTTGTCGATGTCTACACCATCGAGTCGGACTTCAAGGCCAAGGTTGAGAGCGAATTCGGCGAAATGATCGGCCGTGTCATAGCAACGCAGACGACCTGATGCGCACTGTTGCATTGAAGCCTGAGAACCTGGTCTCCCTGATCCATTTCCTGCGAGGTGAAAAGGTGTTGCTGAGCGAGCCACTCGCCAGCCTTTACGGTGTGACCGTCAGTGCGCTCAACCAGGCCGTCAAGCGCAACATCGAGCGGTTCCCTGATGATTTCATGTTCCAACTCACGCGCGAGGAGGTCAGCGGCCTCCCCGCTTCAAGATCACAAACTGTGATCTTGAAGCGGGGCCAGAACATCAATTACCTTCCCTACGCCTTCACCGAGCAGGGTATCGCCATGCTCTCCAGCGGACAGACAATCATGCAGGCATCGAGAAGAAAAGACCCCCAACTCATCACAAAGCGTGGCGAGTTCAGCTATGGGAGAATTTTTGAGGTCACAATTGAGACATCAGGCACGACATCGTCGAGAAACTGTGAACCAAGGGATTGGGGGGTGTGATGGAAATGCTGGCCAGGAATTTCCGAGCCACTCGCCTTGATGCGCGGCGCTTTTTCGGGGCTTATGGAAGCGGCGACTTTCTGCGACAAACTGTCGCAGAAAATGATTGTCGCGACACTGTCCCGGCAATTGGACCGAGATGACAGGATAGGCAGATGGCCAAGAAACCTCC
>JBJXGQ010000240.1:0-4602 GCA_046160525.1 Burkholderiales bacterium | reverse complement strand
CTGGTCTTCGATAAATATCTTCGTCGCCGCTACGTGAACGCCGGTATTGGCGACTATTTGGCTGTCGTTGTGCGCCCCTTCGCCAAAGAATTGGGTGATCTTGTTGTCCACCCAACTGCCCTCCGTGCTGGAGAACAACCTGTAGCTGGTGTCGTATTCCAGCTTGATCCCGGCAACAATGAGCTGATAGGCCGTAGGTAAATCGGGATTCGGGATGGCGTAGATATTCTCATTGCTCGGGTCCGAGACATTGATGCCCGCAGCAGCCAGACGTGACTGCAAGGTGGCAACCATGCCGCGTAGGAAACCCTGTCCAATGTCGCCCAGTCCGGTGCCATTGACCACCAGGGCGTTATTGACCTGATCGCGGTGCAAGTAGGTAAATACGCTGGCCAGACTCCCCGACAGGCTGTAGCCGCTGACGTTGAGTTCACCGCCAGTTCCACCAAAGCCGAATCTATTCTTGAAATCATCCAGCGCAGGATCACTTTCCCATTGCCCGCTCACTGGGTTGTAGCTTTCTCCGATTTGCAGGTGCGTGTAGTAGCTCTCCATGCTGGCGATCTGGCCAAAAGCAAATCCGTCCAGTCCAATTTCGAAATTGGTCGCGAAATCGCGCGTGCGGTCGCCGCCTTGCTCGGGTGGGAAGTATTCGGTGGAGCGGAAGGACAAGGTGTAGGCGCCCGTCTCCAGGTTGCGCATAAGCGTCCCGGAGAATCCCGTCGCGGTGTTGGGCAGGTGGCTGACGATCTCATAGCGGGTCAGGAAATCCTCCGCCTGAGCGGCAGTCATGCGGGTGGTGCCGGGGAGGAGCGCGGCACCAGGTTGATTTTCGGGTACTACAAAATTGTTGCTCCCAAGCTCCAATCGACCAATTCTGTCTTCCAAACTCAATAAGTGCCACCCGTCCAAATACGATTCTGCCGCCATTTGTTGCAGAACAGAGTCGTACCAAGTTTGAATAATAGGAGTCATTTCTCATCTCCCTTAGCGTACAAGATCGGCATAAGTACTCTTGCAATGAATCGGCCATCTGAATTTTCCGTAGATATCAATCTACATGGCGTACTTGACATGATCTGCGGCGTGCTTCTATCAATGAATTTTAGTCGACTGAATCTACGGCGTAGCGCGAGAATTTCATTCTTCACAAGATCGAGAACAATGAGTTCCTGCCCGACAATTCCCTGCTCCCTACTTTCTAAAGACGAGTTACGAAATGTATACCCATAGCGAGCTTCGGATTTAACAACTAAAGACTGCTCTCTTCCATAAGGAGGAGCGTAGAGACGAGTATTGGCAGGTGCATTGTTATCGACAACGTAATGAATTAGATGCGTTGTTCCAGACAAACTATTAACAAACTCAACCGCGTCGACGTACTCATATATTCCATTAACATGTGAAACAAATGATCCCACTTCTGGGCCTGATTTTTCGTCCCATAAATGTAATCCCGATGGCTTCGGTATCGGCCGCATGATTTTTATCCCTTCCACCCCCTCCACCGTCCGAAATATGAAGTCGCCCTCCTCTTTCTCGCACAACTTTTTGAAGTACGCCTCTGCACTCATGCCATTCTTATACTGCACCTTCGGCTTGTCATGCGGCGGTGGCAGCTTGATGGAATAAGCGAAGCGGCCTTCCTCCGTAGCCAGCGGATCGGCGGGTTTTATCATCAGGATGTCGCAACGGGTGTCGTTGCCGTTGTCTTTGCCGCACTTGGCCTTCAAATCGACCATGATGTCGCGAAACTGCTGCCCGACGGTAGGCTCGGAGCAGCCGTTTAACAGTACGCACGTGAGCGAAAAGAGTAATCCGCTAATTACCGAGGTCTTGTTCATCAGGCGGCCATCCTTTCTTGCTCATCACGTGATCGGGGTCGGACCCGCCTAAGTTTTTGTAATTTCATCGGATTCGTCCCATAGCAGAGTCTTTTCTGCCCTTAAATGCGTGTTTTCGGCGCTCAAACTGGTGCTCGTTAGCATACTGGGATTCCCGCAGCCCATGGCCAGGGTCAGCGGACACGACGCGTCGGTTCAAGGCCGCGAAACCCAACGTTGTCTTTACGGCATCCACGCAGGCCGCACTTCCTAGAATGTTGAATGGGGTCAGGCTTGTTATATTGCTTAATGGTTTCCGTTACTCTACATTACCCGCATGGCCCGCAAACCCCGTCTTCACGTCCCCGGCGGTCTGTATCACGTCATCCTTCGCGGTAATGCCCGCCAGGATGTGTTCATCTCTGCGGGCGACCGGCAGGCGTTTTACGATCTGCTCGCCGAGGGAGTCACTCGCTTCGGCTACCGGGTGCATGCCTTTTGCCTCATGATCAACCACCTGCATCTGGCGCTGCAGGCTGGGGAGTCGGGCTTGTCCTCGGGCATGCAGAACCTGTCGTTTCGCTATACGCGGTATCTGAATACCCGTCTGGCCCGGGTGGGGCATGTGTTCCAGGGGCGTTTCAAGGCCTTCCTGGTCGATCAGGACCACTACGGTTTGGCGCTGGTGCGCTACCTTCACCTGAATCCGGTACGGGCGAAGATGGTTCGGGAGGCGGGTGCGTATCGCTGGAGCAGCCAGCGGGCCTATCTTGGAGATGAAACTCTCCCCTGGCTGACCACGGACTGGGTGCTGGGTCAGTTCGGCCAAAGGACGGCAATGGCCCGGACCCGCTTTGCGGCCTTTGTCGACTCCGGCAAGGCGGAGGGGCACTCGGCGCTGTACTACGGGGGTCAGGACGATTCCCGGGTGGTGGGGGAGGAGGACTTCGTGCGCAAGGTGCTGCCCAGAAAACGCCAAGGACCCAGGCCACCCTCGCTGTCCGCCATCCTGGAGTATGTGTGCCGGGGCGCCTCGATGCGTGAAGCCGATCTGTTGGCACCCGGTAAAGCTCGCGCGCCAGCACAGGCCCGGGCGCTGGCGGGCTGGCTGGCGCTCAAATCCCAAGCGGCGACCCTGACCCGGGTCGCCGCTCACTTTGATCGCGATCTGTCCACTCTGAGTCACGCCGTTGCCGCTCTTGAAAAACGCTCGCGAAACTCGGAGAGTTTCGCCATCGCTCTCAACGAACACCTTTATACAATATACCAAGCCTGACCCCTTCCCCTGTGTTCACCCAATTTCGGTGCTCCTCCTGGAACGCTGTCACTCGCGGGCATCCGCATAGCCGACTCAGTTCATTCAAATCAATGATGCGATAACGGTTACGCGGGCTCTGGATCTCCCGGTAGCCTCCATGCTCCCACTGGTCCGGATGAGATACGGCGCCTGCCCGCACCATGTTGAGATCCACGTACACCAGGCATCGATGTAGATGCTCGCCAGATTCGATGGCAGTGGCGTGGTAGCGATCCTGCCAAAAGGCTCCCTGTCGTCGTTTTCGTGTGTTGTACTGCTGCGCGGTGCGCCCTGCGATCAACTGCATGCTTTGCGCGATCTCGCCCTCGCCTTTGTCGAGTACGAGAAGGTGCACGTGATTGGAGGTGACGACGTAATTGAGAACGCAAATTCCATAGCGCTTCTTGGCCTCGAACAACCAGCGCAAATAAGTTATCCGATCACGGGAGAACTTGAACAGGAACTCGCGCTGGTGGCAGCGATAGGTGATGTGCCGGACATGTCCGTGCAGGACAAAGCGGTTGGCGCGAGGCATTGGGTACCGCCTCCTTAGCGTGCGAAATTAAGCGAGGAAAACTTCCGTTTAAGCGGTAAATCGACACGAATTTAGCTGCTTAATTGCATTCCATCAATTGGTTGCGTGGGTCCGGCCCCAATCCTATTCGAATGCGCGATGCGCGGTGTCGAATCGAGTATCCCTCGCCGCCGAGTCAGGCTTTCAACTGTGCCCGCAGGTAAGCAACGTTGGTGACGAGGCCCGGTAGAAGCCACTGGAACAGCCGCGATACCTGAAGCACTTCTGCAACGCTCGCGTCGCGGCCCGCCGCGGTGCGCAGCGCCGTGCCGCTCAATCGCCCGGGATTGGGCAGACCGTGGGCAGCCAGCTCCACCGCGCGCTCCTGAATGGCGTTGCAGATCGTGTTGTGCGCCGGTATGGCCACGGCGCTTTTCAGATCGCCCCATGCCAGGGAGAAGTAGCTCGGCCAGCGTGCAAGCGCCCGGTAGTCCGTGTTGACGAAAGGCAGGCCGAGAGTGCGTTTCACATCCTCGTAAAGTGCGCGCGTTGGGGCATCGGCGTGATGGATTTCCATCAGAACCAGCGGCACCGGCACGTCCGGCGAATGGCGTCCTTCGAAGGGCAACGCATCGGTCCTCTCGCCCATTTCTCCACCTTCCAGCAGCATGCGCACGATCGTGGCGAGTAACAGGTAGGGAAAATTGCCGTGGGAGAATATTTCGATCATTCCGCGAATCTGCTCGACCTCCCGCTTGGCGTAGCCGAGGTTCTCAAGGCGCATCGTGATCGGTGGCGGCCGCAGCTTTTCGACTTCCGCTTCCGTGAACTGACGCAGGGTCTCGCTTGCCTCGACAAACGGCCGGCTGCGTACCAGTGGCTGCGCTCCCTCCCAGAACGTCTCGAAAAAATTGGGGTAGTGCGCGTAGGCCATCGTCACGACGCCCATCCACGGCACCTGCATCGCC
>JBJXGQ010000239.1:0-5312 GCA_046160525.1 Burkholderiales bacterium | reverse complement strand
GATGCCTATCTGGCGTTCCCGCCCGAGCCCGAGGAATTGCGTGCCGCCGGTGTCGATCAAGTGATCGTGAATACGGCGACGGACAAGCCTTGGTCGCAGTATGGGTGCTGCATGCTGGCGACCCATCGCGAGTTCGTGGACAAATATCCCATCGCCACGCGGCGCGCAACGCGGGCCTTGTTGAAGGCCGCCGATTTCTGCGCGTCTTCGCCCGAACTCACCGCGCGTATCTTGGTTGAGAAGAAGGTGACGAATCGCTACGACAAGGCGCTGGCGTCCATGCGGGAATTGCGATTCGACGTCTGGCGCGATCACGATCCCGGAGATTCCATGCGGTTCTATGGCAACAGGCTCTACGAGGTGGGGATGATCAAGAGTAGCCCCAACAAGCTGATCGCGCGCGGTTACGAAGCGAGGTTGCTGGAGTCGTTAAATAAGGAGATTAAGGTGTGATTGAAAGTCTTACTTAGCGTCCTTTGCGTACTTGGCGGTTAATGCTTGGTCTTAGACTGGTAGTCTTGATCGCGTTGTTCACTGCATGCACCGCCTGGGCTCACAACTCAAAAGAGGACGCGCGATTGCCCAGCATCGGCCCCGCGCCCGCGTTTACGCTCACGACTCATGCCGGCAAACGGCTGTCCATGCAGGATCTAAGCGGTTCGGTGGTGGTGGTCACCTTCATTTTCACCAGTTGCCGCGACACCTGCCCCATGCTGGCCGCGAAGCTGGTGCGGATCAAGAAGGATCTTGACCGCAAGCCCGGCAAGGGCGCGGTGTTCGCCGCTATCACCGTCGACCCGGAGAAGGACACGCCTGCCGTGCTCGCCCAATATGCAAAAGCTTTGGGCGCCACGGATCCAGGTTGGGTATTCCTGTCGGGTTCGCCGGAGGAAGTGCGCGAGGTGACCCGCCGTTATGCCATCTTTGCCAAGAAGCAGACATCGGGAGACGTGGACCACACTTTTCTCACCTCCCTGATCGACCGGAAGGGAGTAATTCGAGTACAGTACTTGGGTGTGAGATTCTCTCCCAAGGAATTCATGCAGGACGTGCAATCCCTTCTTAACGAGTAGCGGGCACCATGCTGAGGTGGCTGCCCAGGCTGGTCGCACGGGTCCGCGCCACCATTCACGTCAAACTGGCGGCGGCCTTCGCGGTGATGGTGCTGCTGTTGGCCGCCGCCGGCGCCGTGGCGTTGGCCGCGCTGTCGGAGGTGAACCAGCGCGTCGAGGACATGGTAAATCTGCAGCGCAAGATAGCGGCTTACCGCCAGATCAACCACGGCACCGTGAACCAGCTCTACAGTGTCGCGGCGGCATTGATGAAACCGGAGGTGTCCAAACTCGATGCCACCTTGCGCCAGCTCAGCCAATTCGGCTACGACCTGGACCGCTTGCATTACGTGGCGAGCGACGAGAAGGAACTGCTCGGCCGGGTGCGGGCGGATTACGTGGAGTTCATTCGTATCGTCACGCAAGCTATCGAGCACATTCGCGCGGGGCAGGTGGCAAGAGGTATCGGCTTGCAGCTTTCGCAAGCCTCGCCGCTGGCGGACCGGCTGGAACGGCTGACCAATGAGCTGGTCAACAAGGCCGAATCGCAAATGGTGGCCAGCATCGAATCGAGCCACTCCGCGTACTTGGGGTCGCGCAAGGCGATATTGGCCTTCGGCCTATTGAGCATCGTCGTAGCCCTGGTTCTGGGCTATGGGATTTCGTGGTCCGTCATCGGCCCGGTCAGGGTGATGGAGGCTCGTACCAAGGAGATTGCCGCGGGCGATTTCGCGCGCAAGGTGGAAGTGGACAATCGCGACGAACTGGGTGCCTTGGCCGCCGATTTGAACCGCATGAGCGACAATCTCGGGCGGCTCTACGGCCAACTGGCGTCCGCTAACGAGCAACTCGAGTTGGCCAGCCGCCACAAATCGGAGTTTCTCGCCAACATGAGCCACGAGTTGCGCACGCCGCTCAACGCCATTCTCGGTTACACCGAGCTGATCCAGGACCGCATTTACGGCGAGGTGCCCGCGCCCATCGGAGAAGTGCTGGAGCGCGTGCAAAAAAGCGGCCGCCATCTCCTGGGGCTCATCAACGACGTGCTCGATTTGTCCAAGATCGAGGCCGGCCAGCTAAAGCTCTCGGTCAGCGAATTTGCGGCGGGCGGCGTGGTGCATACGGTGGCCGCGGCCGTGGAGTCCCTCGCGGCGGAAAAGGGATTGGCGTTGGTGTTGAATGTGCCCGCGGACCTGCCTACGGCCCATGGCGACGAGCGCCGTATTACGCAGGTACTGCTCAACTTGGTGGGCAACGCGATTAAGTTCACCGCCACGGGGCAAGTGTCCATCGGCGTGGAGTTCTCGGGTGGCGAATTTCGCTACAGCGTGACGGACACCGGTCCGGGTATCCCAGCGGACCAGTCACGGAGAATATTCGAGGAATTTCAGCAACTGGAGGGCAGCAAGGGCGGCACGGGTTTGGGCTTGGCCATCTCGCGCAAGATCGTGCAAATGCATGGCGGTGAGATCGGCGTGGACTCCGAGTTGGGGAAGGGATCCACGTTCTGGTTTCGGGTCCCATGAAAAATTGGCTGCCGCGCAAAATCGCCGCGCTGCGCGCGACCATCCATACCAAGCTGCTCACAGCTTTCTTGGCGATCGCGCTGCTGTTGCTAAGCGCCGCGGGAGTGGCCTTGCAGTCCTTGAATGCCATGAACCAGAGGGCCGAGCAAACCGCTCAGTTACATCGCAAGATCGCCGCCTACCGCCAACTCAATCACGCTAGTGTCGCGCAGTTGTATGGAGTGGCCTCCGCGTTGGTGGAGCCGGAGGCTCGCCGGCTGGATGCGACGCTGCGCCAGCTCAAGCAATTCGGTTACGACCTGGACCGCCTGCAGTTTCTGTCGCGGGACGAGTTGGCCGCCATGGAGAACATACGCGCGGGATTCGAGGAGTTCATCGTCATCGTCACGCGCGCCATCGAATTGATTCGCGAAGGCAAGACCGCCGAGGGCCGCCATCTCCAGATGAGCGTGGCCTCCGCGCTCGCCGAGCGCTTGGAGCGTTACACCAACCAGTTGGTGAACAAGGCCGAGGCCGACATCATCGCGGACACCGAACTCGCCAACGAGGCCTATGCAAATTCGAGAAGAGTGCTGATCGCTTGCGCGGCCGTGAGCGTGGCGCTGGCCCTGGGGATGGGTTATGTAATTTCACGCTCCCTGATCGATGCCATCGCGCGCATGGAAGCAGGGATGCGGGATATCTCCAAGGGAGATTTTTTCCGGCGCGTGGACATTCCCAACCGCGACGAACTAGGCGCGCTGGCGCAGGACATGAACCGCATGAGCGAGGAACTGGGGCGCTTGTATGCCCAACTCGACGCCGCGCGCGAGAACGCCGAACGCGCCAACCGCGACAAGTCGCGCTTTCTGGCGGCGGCCAGTCACGATCTGCGCCAACCCATGCACGCGATCACTTTGTGGATAGCGAATTTGCAGGTGGCGCTCGGCGGAAAAGATGGCCGAGAAACCCGCCGGGCCATCGAAGCGGTGGAAGCAGCGTGCAAGTCCATGAGTGCGTCCTTCAACGCGATTCTCGATTTGAGCCGCCTGGATGCGCGGGCGGGGCGCCCCGCGCTGGAGAAGGTCGATGCGCTCGCGCTCGCCGGGCGCGTGGCCGAAGAGTTCGGACCCCAGGTGCGCCAGAAAGGATTGGAAATCCGGCTGCGCGGGTGTTCGCGGGGTATGGCCGTCGGCCTCAGTGATGAAGTCATGTTGGGACGGGTGCTGCGTAACTTGGTGAGTAATGCCACGAAGTTCACCCGCGCCGGGGGCGTGTTGATCGGCGTGGCGCCGCGCCGGAACAAGCTGCGAATCACGGTCTACGACACCGGCCCCGGAATCCCCCAACGACATCGCGACGACATCTTCAAGGAGTACTACCAGATCGCGAACGGCCGTGAGCCCCAGCAAGGTGCTGGGCTGGGGCTCGCCATCGTGCGCAAGAGCATCGAGTTACTCGATGGCCATGAGCTGGATTTCTCCTCGCGAGAAGGACGCGGTTCGCGTTTTTCCATTTTATTACCCCGCGCCGCGAGCGGCGCGGGCGCGCCTCCCGAAGGATCCGTGGTTCGCTCGCACGAACGAATCCGCGGTTCCTACATCGCAGTCGTGGACGATGAGCCATTGGTGCTGCGGGGCTTGGTGGCGCTGCTCGAGCATTGGGGTTGCCTGGTGGAGGCGGGTCGTTCGGGTGCCGAATTGGCCACGGCCATGGCCTTGAACGAACGCATTCCCGATCTCCTGATCGCGGATTGGAGTTTGGCGAATGGCGAGACAGGTTTGGACGTGGCGGGGCGGATCAACAAGGAAGCCGGGCGCGAAGTACCTGTCTTGCTCATGACGGGCGAACCCCTGGCCGAGGTTCGCGGCGGCGGCGCTCGCACGAAACTGGTACACAAACCCATCGATGCGGTACAGCTCCAAGCGCTGCTGGACGATCTGCTACCGGAGCGCCAGTTTATTTAACGCTCAAACCCCTGCGCGCCATTTCCACCACGAGTTGGGTGCGGTTCGCCACGCGAAACGCCGCGAGCAGATCGCTGACATAGCCGCGCGCCGTGGTTTCGGCGATATTCAAACGGCGGGCGATGCTTTTATTGGGCATGCCTTGCAGGACCAATTGCAGTACCTCGCCTTGGCGTGCCGTCAATCCCAGGCTCTCGGGCGTGGCCGGTCCTTCGGGAGCGGGAATTCGCTTGGTGACAAAGGCCGGAACCGTGACCGCGCCCGAGACCGCCATCTTCATGGCGTGCCACAGGAGTTTGGGATCTTCCGATGACTTTGGTATGAACCCCATGGCTCCGCGCCGGATGGATTCCAGGACGGTCTCCTTGTCTTCCTGGCCGGAGAGGATGAAGACGGGCAACTCGGGAAAGGCGGATTTGAGCGCGGACAAAGCGTCCAGCCCAGGCGTGCCGGGCAAGCCAAGATCGAGAAACACCAGATCCATGCCGGCGGCGTTGTTCAAGCATTCTTGCGCGCTACGCGCGGCACTCACTTCGATACCCGGGTCGATGGATTTCAGCAGCAGCGCGATGCCTTCCCGGAAAAGGCCGTGGTCATCGGCGAGCAGGACTTTAATGGGAATCCCCGTCAGTTATTTGGAAGTTCGAAATCCAATTGCCCGGGCGCCAGGAACTTTGCCGCGATGTCGATGGCGGGCAGGGCTTTGCTGAACAAGTTGCCTTGGTAGTCGTCGCAGCCCAGGCGCTTCAAAGCTTCCAACTGAGCAAGAGATTCCACGCCTTCCGCGG
>JBJXGQ010000238.1:0-9804 GCA_046160525.1 Burkholderiales bacterium | reverse complement strand
GATACCTGTAGTACTACAAATGTCGGGTTCCATTCTCTCTTCCCGCGCGTAGACTGGTGCCCGTGTTTCGGAGGCAGCCGTAGCCTCGAATACTTGGAGGGAGCATGAAAATGAAGGTATTGATCCTCTCGGCTTGGATGGCGCTATTGATCTCGGGCCTCCCGCCCGCCCAAGCACATTGGCCTGATCAAGCGCCCCATCAATTCGCGGATCTCGGAGAGTTTCATTTCGAGGGCGGAGGTTCGATCAAGAATCTCAGGATGTCCTACGTGACGCACGGGAAGCTCAGTGCGGCCAAGGACAACGCGATTCTGTTTCAGCACGGCTTCGCCGCCAATCATCATCTGTTCGATCACATGATCGGGCCAGGCCGTCCGCTGGATACCAACAAGTACTTCATCATCTGCCCGGACGCGCTGGGCGCGACGCAGACCACATTCGAGCACTCAAGTAGTCCGACCAACAGCGGGCTCAAGATGAAGTTCCCTTTTTACAACGGGCGCGACATGGTGAAGGCGCAGTACCGGCTGATCACCGAAGCTCTGGGAATTAAGCATCTGCTGGCGGTGACGGGCATTTCTTCCGGCGCGGATCATAGTGTTCAGTTCGCGGTGAGTTACCCGGATTTCATGGATGGCATATTCCCTATTGTTGGCGGAACGCCATTTACGGCGCAGGGGCGGTTCATTGGCTCCCTGATGGTATCGATTCTTGAAGGCTGCCCCGGCTGGCGCGAAGGGAACTACGAAGAGAATCCTAAAGGCTGCTCTGCGAATGCGCTATCCGTGCTAATCCCTTATTTCTACACCCGGGATTGGTGGGAAAGTAATGTGGATACGCCCGAGGCGTTCACAAAATGGCGTAACGCATGGGGAGACTACTACCTCGACGTTCAGGACGCTCGGGACTTGTACTACCGGTCGATGGCTGCCGGGCGAGGTTGGTTGGGCGACACGCCCGGGTTTAATGGCGATTTGACGGCGGTGTTGCGTTCGATCAAAGCCAAAAGCCTGTTCATACTCAGTCCGCAGGACCAGTTTTTTCCCCCGCAGCATGCGGATACCTATGTGAAAAATATCAGGAACGCCCGGGCGGAGTGGATCGACTCCGATGCGGGTCATATTGTTTGCTGCAACGCCGACCCGAATGCGACGCAGCGTATGAGCGAAGTCATAGCGAAATTCCTGGACGTACTGAGCGCTGAACGCCTCTCGGGAAAATGATTGTCCGCGGCGACCTGGCGCATAGAGAGGGGACGAACGACATGGACCGATTAAGCGATCTAAGTATCAGCCGGCGAGATCTTTTGAGGCGGGGCTCCGCCCTAGCGGTGACAAGCATGCTTGGACTTGACCACATCGCGGCTGCGGCCGAGCCAGCGCCTGAAATATCTAGACTGCGCTTGACCCACGCGCCGTCGATTTGCCTCGCGCCGCAATACCTTGCCGAGGACCTTTTGCGTCTCGAAGGATTCACCGAGGTAAGCTATCTTCCTCTGGGCTCTAGGCTGGGTCCCTTTGCTTTGGCCGAGGGCAAGGCGGACATCACAATGTGGGACGTACCGGGATTGATTCCTCATTTGGATGCCGGAAAGCCTATCGTTCTGCTCTCGGGAGTCCACGATGGTTGTTATGAGTTGTTTGGTAACGACCGGGTGCGGGCTATCCGGGATCTCAAGGGTAAGACCATCGCCGTTCAGTATTTTGGTGGTGGCGATCATGTGCTGTTGCAGAGCATATTGGCGTACGTAGGCATCAATCCAAAGGAGATCAATTGGATTGTGGGAGAGAAGACAACGGACGCGATAAATCTATTCGTTAATGGCAAGGCCGACGTCTTCCTCGCTTTCTCCCAGCAATCCGAGGAACTACGCCAACGAAAAATTGGGCACGTGATCATCAATACAGCGGAGGACCGTCCTTGGTCGCAGTACTTTTGTTGCGCGATCGCGGCGAACCGGAATTTCACGCAACGCTACCCGATCGCGACCAAGCGGGCCCTTCGAGCCCTTCTAAAGGCGGTGGACATCTGCGCAGAAGATCCGCTTCGTGCGGCACGTTTCCTTTCGGACAAACTCTATGAGCCGCGATTTCAAATTGGCCTCAATGTGATGAAGCGCCTGTCGTATAAGCGCTGGCGTGAGGCTGATTTGGAAGATACCTTGCGTTTCCATGCTCTGCGTTTGTACGAAGTGGGCATGATCAAGACCAGTCCCAACAAACTCGTCGCACAGGGCACGGACTGGCGCTTCTTGAATGAATTGAAGAAAGAGTTGAAGGCGTGAGGTTACTAGAGTGGCATCAGCGTGGGCGATGGACTCGGCATCCGGGATGGTCTTGCTGAATGGTCCGACCTCGTTTTTCTCGGGTTTGGAGTCCGATTGCGCCATGGCGAGGCGGAAGATGGTCTTGTGCTGGGGGCCGCTACGTTGCGGCGCGCAGAAAGGTACGCCGATGGTGCTGAGCACGAACGACGCATCCTTTGGATATCGCGATTGATATTCGTCGAAGACCAGGGAGCCAATGAGACCCGTGCCGAGTAAGGGTGTGACGAGTCGCTTATGTTTCCACATGGCCAGGCGCCCGGGAAAAGGTGCGAGGCTGCCAAGTATTCACCTGATTCGTTGCGCCGGCAACCAGACATTTGTAGTACTACACTTGACCGGGAGAATGCCGCTTTGCGTGGGCGTACACTGCGGGACAAAGGGGGCCATGAGCATCTGAGGACCGCTAGAGAGGACCGAGCTATGCGAAACCGGCAATTAGACACAGCAGATGGCCGCAGACACTTTCTGCGTTCGGTGACTTCGATCGGTGCGGCTGCCCTGATCGGAGACTCTGGGCGAGCGATAGCGGCATCGCCAGCGCCAGAAGTCACGAAAGTGCGATTCGACCACGCCCCCGTACTTTGCATGGCTCCTCAATATCTGGCCGAGGACCTGTTGCGCATGGAAGGGTTCACGGAGATTGAGTTCGTGGACATCAAGACGCAACTCGGCCCCGATGCCTTAGCCGAAGGCAAGATCGATTTTTCGCTCTGGGATGGGGCATCGAGTGTGTGGGCCATGGACCGAGAGAAGGGTTTCATGGTCCTGTCGGGCGTGCACGCCGGATGTTGGGATCTGGTCGGAAGTGACCGGGTAAGAGCGATTCGCGATATGCGAGGAAAGAAAATCGCCATCAGGACCCTCGGCGACATCGACCATGCTTGGATTTCCAGCGTGCTTGCCTTTGTTGGCATCAGTCCCATAAACGGTGTCGAGTGGATTATTTCGTCGTCTTACGCCAACTCGATGCGCATGTTTGTCGAAGGCAGTGTGGATGCGATCCTGGCTACGCCGCCACGCGCGCAGGAGTTGCGTACGAAAAAAATCGGGCATGTCTTGGTGGACTCTTCACAGGACAGACCCTGGGCACAGTATTTCTGCTGCCTGCTCACGTCGAGCCGAGAATTCGCCGTGCGCTACCCCGTCGCGACCAAGCGCGTAATGAGGGCCCTACTCAAGGCCGCCGATATTTGCGCGAACGAACCGGAGCGGGCGGCACGCTTCATGGTCACCAAAGGCTTCGCACCGAGCTACCCCATGGCGTTCGCTGTACTCAGGGGGCTTCCATATGGCGGATGGCGCGAATTGGATCCGGAAGATACGCTGCGCTTCTATGCCCTAAGGCTGCATGAGGCGGGGATGATCAAGACGAGCCCTAACAAACTCATCGCCCAGAGCACGGATTGGCGGTTCATGAACGAGTTGCGTAGAGAACTCAAGGGATGAGCAATCGCACTCCAGTAACCAAGCAGGAGGGAAATCATGATATTCAAGAGACGGCGCGGTTTTCTGAAAGAATCCTCTGCGCTGGCGGCGGCGAGTTTTCTTCCGGTTTCCTTGCGGGCGAATGCCGAGCCTCCGCCCGAGATTCGCCGTCTGGTGCTCAATCCATACCCGATCACTTGCCTGGCACCTATCTATATCGCCGACGTCATGCTCAAAGCCGAAGGCTTCACCGAAATCGAGTATAGGCTCGACGGGTCAGCGGTAACGGTAGGGCCAGGAAGGATTGATTTTGACCTGCTCGCCGTGTGCCAAATCCTTCTTGCCCTGGAGGCAAATTCTCCTGTTGTTACCTTAGCGACAATGCATCTTGGCTGCTACGAGTTGTTCGCGAAGAGAGGCATCCGAAGCATCCGAGACTTGAAGGGGAAGACTATACCGGTGGACGGCTTGGGTGGAGGGCCACATGCGCAGCTTTCATGCATGATGGCCTACGTTGGGCTCGACCCCAAAAAGGATGTCAACTGGGTTGTGGTCACGGTTCGAGAAGGCGTGAAGCTGATGGCTAGTGGCAAGGCGGATGCGTATCTGGCGTTTCCCCCCGAGCCCGAGGAGCTCCGCGCCGCCGGTGTGGATCAAGTGATCTTGAATACGGCCACCGACAAACCTTGGTCGCAGTACGGATGCTGCATGCTGGCGACGCATCGTGAGTTCGCTAGTAAGTATCCCGTCGCCACCCGGCGCGCCATGCGGGCCTTCTTGAAGGCCGCCGATTTTTGCGCCGCGCAGCCCGAACGTGCCGCGCGCATCATGGTGGAGAAGCAGGTGACCGACAAGTACGAGAAGGCTTTACTGTCCATGCGGGATCTGCGCTACGACGTCTGGCGCGACCATGATCCGGGAGATTCCATGCGCTTCTACGGCAACCGGCTCTACGAAGTGGGAATGATCAAGACCAGCCCCAACAAGCTCATTGCCAAAGGGTACGACGCGAGATTGCTTGAAGGGCTCAAGCGAGAGATCAAGGCTTAGCCCGTATATCTCACAGGGGCGGCCCTGTGAGATATGCGGGCTAGTGAAGGGGGGACGCAGTGATTTAGGAGAGGGGAGTGCTTGGCGTTCGATTCATAGTTTTGTTTTCGCTGTTGTGTGCATGCGGCTCCGGCGCATGGGCCCACAAGTCCAAGGAAGACGCACGCCTTCCCAGCATCGGCCCCGCGCCCGCGTTTACGCTGACGACCCAAGCGGGCAAGCGATTATCGATGCGTGAGCTGAGCGGCTCGGTGGTGGTGGTGACTTTCATATTCACCAGTTGCCGCGACACTTGCCCCATGCTTACCGCGAAGCTGGTGCAGATCAAGAAGGACCTTGACCGCAAGCCCGGCAAGGGCACGGTGTTCGCCGCCATTACGGTGGACCCGGAAAAAGACACGCCTGCCGTGCTGGCCCAGTACGCGAAAGCCTTGGGTGCCACGGACCCGGGCTGGGTGTTCCTCTCGGGCTCGCCGGAAGAAGTACAAGATGTGACCCGCCGTTATGCCATCTTCGCCAGGAAGCAGGTGTCGGGGGACGTGGATCATACCTTTCTCACTTCGCTCATCGACCGGAAGGGCATGATTCGAGTACAGTATCTGGGTGTGAGATTTTCGCCCAGGGAATTCATGCAAGACGTTCAATCTTTGCTGCGCGAATAGCGGGCGCCATGGTGAGGTGGCTGCCCAAGCTGGTCGCGAGGGTCCGCGCCACCATCCACGTCAAACTGGCGGCGGCCTTCGTGGTGATGGTGCTGCTGCTGGTGGCGGCCGGCGCGGTGGGCTTGCGCGCTCTGGCGGAAGTGAACCAGCGCGTCGAGGAGATGGTGAACCTCCAGCGCAAGATCGCGGCTTACCGCCAGCTTAATCACGATACCGTGAGCCAGCTCTACAGCGTCGCGGCGGCCCTGATGAAGCCGGAGGCGTCCAAGCTCGATGCCACTTTGCGCCAACTCAACCAATTCGGTTACGACCTGGACCGCTTGCACTACGTGGCGAGCGACGAGAAGGAACTGCTCGGGCGCGTGCGTACGGACTACGAGGAATTCATCGGGGTCGTGTCCCAGGCCATCGAACACATTCGGGCGGGAAGGGTGGCGCAAGGGGTTGGGATGCAGCTCACCCAAGCATCTCCCTTGGCCGACCGGCTCGAGCGGCTTACCAATGAGTTGGTCAACAAGGCCGAATCGCAAATGGTGGCCAGCATCGAAACGAGTCACAGCGCCTACACCGGCTCGCAAAAGGCGGTGATGGCCTTCGGCTTGGTGAGTATCGTCGTGGCTTTGGTTTTGGGGTATGCCATCTCCTGGTCGGTCATTGGTCCCGTGAGAGCGATGGAAGCGCGCACCAAGGAGATCGCAGCGGGCGACTTTGCCAATAGTGTGCAAGTGGATAACCGTGACGAGCTCGGTGCTTTGGCGGCGGATCTGAATCGCATGAGCGGCCAATTGGGCCAGCTCTATGGGCAGTTGGCGGCGGCGAATACGCAGCTCGAAGCGGCTAGCCGCCATAAATCGCAATTCCTCGCCAACATGAGCCATGAGCTGCGCACCCCGCTCAACGCCATTCTCGGTTACACGGAGTTGATCCAAGACAAGATCTACGGCGAGGTGCCCAAGCCCATCGCGGAGGTGCTCGATCGTGTGCAAAAGAGCGGCCGCCATCTGCTGGGGCTCATCAACGACGTGCTCGATTTATCCAAGATCGAGGCGGGGCAATTAAAGCTCGCTGTAAGCGATTATTCGGCAAGCGATGTGGTGCATGGCGTGGTAGGAGCAGTGGAATCCCTGGCGGCGGAGAAGGGGCTGGCCTTGACGGTCAAGGTGGCGCAGAACCTGCCGCACGCCCATGGCGATGAACGCCGAATTTCGCAAGTGCTGCTTAATCTGGTGGGTAACGCCATCAAGTTCACGCAAAAGGGCGAAGTGGCCATTCGCGTGGACATCGCGAATGGTGAGTTCGAGTACAGCGTGACGGACACGGGGCCGGGGATCCCCGCGGATCAATGCCAGCGGATCTTCGAGGAGTTCCAGCAAGTGGAAGGGGAAGGCAGCAAAGGGGGCACCGGATTGGGATTAGCCATTTCACGCAAGATCGTGCAGATGCACGGAGGGCAGATCGGCGTGGACTCCGTCGTGGGTGAGGGTTCTAGGTTCTGGTTTCGCGTGCCGGTGCGAGTAGTGGCTTCCCCCCACCCAAACCCTCCCCCGTAAACGGGGGAGGGAATACGGTACACGTGTCATGATCAATTGGCTGCCGGACAAAGCCGCCGCGCTGCGGGCAACGATCCACACCAAGCTTCTCACGGTTCACTTGCTGGTTGCTTTGCTGTTGTTGAGCGCGGCGGGCGTGGGGTTGCATTCGCTGAGCGCCATGAACCTTCGGGCCCAGGAGTCCGCACAGCTACAACGCAAGATCGCCGCCTACCGGCAGCTTAACCACGACATCGTGGCGCAGCTATACGGGGTGTCCACGGCATTGTTGCAACCGGAGGAGCGCGCACTGGAAGCCACCTTGCGCCAGCTCAAGCAATTTGGCTACGACTTGGACCGCCTGCAATTTCTCTCGCGCGACGAGGTCGTGGCGATGGAGAGCATCCGCACGGGTTTCGAGGAATTCATTTCCGTCGTCACAAGGGCGGTGGAAATGATTCGAGAAGGCCAAGTCACGGATGGCCGCCTTCTGCAAAGGAAAGTCGCATCCCCCTTGGCGGATCGGCTCGAACGCCAAACCAATCAATTGGTGAACAAGGCGGAAGCCGACATGATCGCAGGGATCGAATTGGCCAATGAGGCCTACGCCCACTCGCAAAGGGTGGTAATCGCCTGCGCGCTGGTGAGCGTCGCTCTCGCCTTGGGGTTGGGTTACGTGATATCGCGCTCGTTGATCGACCCCATCATGCGCATGGAAGCCGGAATGAAGTATCTATCCGCCGGAGATTTTTCGCGGCGCGTGGAAGTTTCCAACCGGGACGAGCTGGGCACGCTCGCGCATGACATGAACCGCATGAGCGAGGAGTTGGGGCGGCTCTACGCCCAACTCGACGCCGCCCGCGAGAATGCCGAGCGCGCGAATCTTGAAAAGTCGCGCTTCCTCGCGGCGGCCAGCCACGACTTGCGCCAGCCCATGCACGCCATCAGCTTGTGGGTGGCGAATCTGCAAGTGGCATTGGACCGGAACGATGCGCGCGAGGCGCGCCGTGCCATCGAAGCGGTGGAGGCATCGTGCAAGTCCATGAGCACTTCGTTCAACGCGATCTTGGATTTGAGCCGCTTCGATGCGCGCGCATTGACTCCCGTGCTGGAGAGCACCGATGTAGGGCATTTGATCGAGCGCGTGGCCGAGGAGTTCGGGCCGCAGGCGCGACAGAAGGGATTGGAAATCCGCCTGCGCAAGGGCAACGAGCCCAGCTTCGCCTTGAGTGACGAGGTCTTGCTGGGGCGCGTAGTGCGCAACCTGGTGAGTAACGCGGTAAAGTTCACGGACACGGGTGGTGTGCTGATCGGTGTCGTGGCATATACGAACCGGCTTCGAATCGGCGTATACGACACAGGGATGGGAATTCCGCCGAAATACCACGATGCCATCTTCACGGAGTTCTTCCAGATTGCTAGCGCGCGCGAACGCCAGCAAGGGGCCGGCTTAGGTCTTTCCATCGTGCGTAAAAGCGTGGAATTGCTCGCAGGGCACGCACTGGATTTCGCTTCCCGCGAAGGCCGCGGTTCGCGCTTTTGCGTGACATTGCCTCGTACCTTCGCCAACGGTGTGAGGCCCTTTGAAAATCCTCCCAACTTTTCGCCGGCGCGGTCCGCGCGTACGCAAGGATCCTACATCGCGGTGGTGGACGACGAACCTTTGGTGCTGCAAGGCGTGGTGGCCTTGTTACGCAATTGGGGCTGCCTGGTGGTCGCGGGTCACTCGGGGCCGGAGATGATCGCGGCGGTGGCGCAAAACGAACGCATCCCCGATTTGCTGATTGCGGACTGGCGTTTGGGGAACGGCGAAAGCGGGTTGGATGTCGCCGCGAATCTCAACCGGGAAGCCGGGCGCAATGTTCCCATCTTGCTCATGACGGGGGATCCTCTGCGGGAATTGCCCGGAGATACTCGTGGCGTGAAATTGGTACACAAGCCCATCGATGCGGAACAACTGCGCATCCTCTTGGATGAGTTGCTGCCGGAGCGGCAGTTTATTTAGTGGAGGTGTTCAGTCCCCGGCGCGCTACTTCCAGTACTAATTGCGTGCGATTCGCCACGCGAAACAGCGCGAGCAAATCGCTGACATAGCCGCGCACGGTGGTCTCCGCGATCTCTAAACGGCGCGCGATATTCTTGTTTGGCATGCCTTGCAGCAGTAGGTGCAAAACGTCGCGCTGGCGCGTGGTCAGCCCAAGATCTCCAGGCGCTTGCGCAGGCCCGGGGGAGGGTGCGCGCGTGGGCAGCGTAACGCTGGCGGGAACGGTGACGGCGCCCGAAGCCGCGCTTTTCAAGGCGAGCCAAAGTAGCTTGGGATCCTCCGAGGACTTTGGTATGAACCCCATGGCGCCGCGCTTGATGGCTTCCAACACCGTCTCCCGGTCTTCCTGGCCCGAGAGGACGACGACGGGTAACTCGGGGAAAGCGCTTTTCAAATCGCTCAAGGCATCCAGCCCAGGCCGGTCTGGTAGCCCTAAATCGAGAAACACCAGGTCGATGCCGCCACGGGCAGCCTTGTCCAGGCACTCTTGCGCGCTACGCGCGCCATCGACTTCGATGTTCGGATCGATGGATTTGAGCAGCAGCGCCGCGCCTTCCCGAAAAAGACCATGGTCGTCGACCAGCAGGATGTTGATAGGAACTCCCGTTCAATTATCTCGAAGCGCGAAATCCAGTTGCCCAGGCGCCAGGAACTTTGCCGCGATGTCGATGGCGGGCAGGGCTTTGCTGAACAAGTTGCCTTGGTAGTCGTCGCAGCCCAGGCGCTTCAAAGCTTCCAACTGAGCAAGAGATTCCACGCCTTCCGCGG
>JBJXGQ010000237.1:0-31376 GCA_046160525.1 Burkholderiales bacterium | reverse complement strand
ACCTGCGTCTGCGCATGCACGGTTTCGTTGTGACTGCGGCGTTGGAGGCGTAGTCCGTGGTTCTCGATCAATTTCTCGACTTCGTCAAAGCGCTGAGGGTGGCGCGGCACCAGAACCATTAACACGTCGCGCCGCAAGGTATCGCGCCACGCTTCCAGAAATAAATTTTCTTCGCCCTGCCGGGTGCTCGCGACCAGCACTATGGGCCGATCGCCGGCGTAGCGGCGCAGTTTCGACGCGAGCACGTAGTCGCCAGGCTGCGCGCTACGGTCGAACTTGAGATTGCCGCAGGTGACAACACGCGCCGCGCCAAGGGCTTGAAAGCGCTGCATGTCCGCTTGGCTTTGCGCGGCGATGACCGTCGTGGCATTCAGCACTTGCGCGGTAAAGGAAGAAACATGGCCATAGCGGCGGGCAGAGCGCCGCGACAGCCGCGCATTGACGATGGAGAGCGGGATAGCTTGCTCTTGGCAACCGAGGATGAGTTCCGGCCACAATTCGGTCTCCAGCAAGATTCCGAGCTTCGGTTGGTGGGTACGCAGAAACCGCCGCACCGCGTGCGGCAGATCGTAGGGCAAGTACGCTTGCGTGACCCTAGTACCGTAAAGCTGCTCGCCAGTTGCCCGGCCCGTGGGCGTGGTGCAAGTGAGCAGGATGGGCACGTTTGGATGGCGCACTTCAATAGCGCGGATCAATGGCTCCGCGGCGCGCGTCTCGCCCACGGAAACCGCGTGGATCCAGATGGGCCGGCCGCCTCCGCCGGCCCGCGAATACCCAAAACGCTCAGACAGGTTTTTCAGATACTCCGGTTGCCGCCGCGCGCGCCACGCAAGCCTTAGCATTACGCCCGGAAGCGCAAGCCAAACCAGGGCGCGATAGAGCAGCCGGGTCAAGATAGCGCTAACACCCGCGCAAGCCCATCCAACACTTCTCCCAATGCCGGGACGGCTTTTCCCGTACCGATATTGAGCACATGGTGCGAGCCGTATACTCCCGTGGTGCCGGGGTTTGTCGCACAGTAGATCCCAAGCGTGGGCGTGCCCAAAGCGGCTGCCAAGTGGGTCAATCCCGTATCGACACCCACTGCGAGACTGGCACCGCCTAGCAATGCCGCCACTTTGTCTAGCGGTAAATGGGGCGGCACCACGGCGCGCGGAATCAACTCCGCTAAGCGGGCGCTGCGCTGGTTCTCCGCATTACTCGCCCAGGGTAAAACGACTTGGAGGCCTTTACCCGCGGCGTAGGCGCCGAGTTTCGACCACTGGTGCTCGGGCCACAGCTTGGAGTCCGCGCTGGTCGAATGCAGAAATACGCAATAGTGGCGGCCGCGAAGGCTGCGGTACCAGTCGTCATGGTCAAGGAGACTGGCATCGGCGCGAATTCCGAATTCGGCCAAACCTTCGGCATGATAGCCAAGCGCCTTGGCCGCCAAGGCGCGATTTCTCTCCACTGCATGTGCGGAGCGCGCAACGCGATGGGTTTCGTGATAGAAAAGCCCCAGGGGCTCGCGCGAGCTTTTCCAGTCGAAACCCACCTTACGTCCGCGGGCGAGCGCGCACACGAGAGCGCTTTTGAACAATCCTTGCGTGTCGATGACGGCGTCGTAAGATTGCGCTTGGATCGCATCGCGCATTTGCGAGATTTCCCGCCGGCAGGTTGCCTGAAGCAGGCTTCTTCGCCATCGCCTCAAGGCCACGGGGAATACACGAACCACCCCAGGGTGCAGCGGAGGTAACAGACGGAAGTTTTCTTCGACTGCCCAATGAATCTCGGCGCCGCGAATCTGGCGTTGAATATCAGTGACCACGGGAAAGTTGTGAACAACGTCGCCGAGAGAAGAGGTTTTGACCAAAAGAATGCGAGGCATGCCGCCATTCTACGGACTAGATGGCCGCCGCCAAAATGCGGCGGTTCGCGGCGCATATCTTGCTCTGTCCGGCGCACGTGAATCTTCCTTCCCCTTTGCCTTGAGGCTTGCCCAGGACAACATGATTAAGGCTGCATGATGAGAGTACTGGTTACGGGCTGCGCCGGATTCATCGGAATGCACCTTGCCCGCCGTCTACTGGACGATGGCATGAACGTCGTGGGGGTGGACAACATCAACGACTACTACGATCCCAGCCTGAAGTTGGCACGCCTTGGCCAGTTGCCTACTACGAAGGCCTTCGAGTTCCACCGGTTCGATCTTGCTGACCGCGGTGCGGTGGATGCGTTGTTCAGTACGGCTTCCTTTGACCGCGTGATCCATCTTGCCGCCCAGGCCGGTGTGCGCTATTCCCTCACCCATCCGCACGCGTACATCCACTCGAACATCGTTGCCTTCACCAATCTTCTAGAGGCCTGCCGCGCCCACCCTCCGGGGCATCTGGTTTACGCGAGCAGCTCCAGCGTGTACGGGGGAAATCAGAAACTACCCTTCAGTGTCGCGGACCGCACCGATCACCCCATCAGCCTGTATGCGGCGACCAAGAAAGCCAACGAACTCATGGCGCATACCTATAGCCATCTCTATGGGATTCCCACCACGGGGTTGCGCTTCTTCACCGTCTACGGCCCATGGGGCCGGCCGGATATGTCGGCGTTCCTTTTCACCCGGGCCATCTTGGCGGGCGAGCCCATTCAGGTTTTCAATCACGGAAAGATGGAGCGGGACTTCACCTACGTGGATGACATCGTGGAAGGGGTGGTGCGAGTCTTGAACGCCATTCCCTCCTCGCAAGGAGCCGTGCCTTACCGTTTGTACAACATCGGCAATCACCGGCCGGAGCCGTTACTAAGATTTATCGAAATACTGGAACAAGTGCTGGGGAAGACGGCGCGCAAGGAATTCTTACCGATGCAGCCCGGCGATGTGCCTTCGACCTATGCCGACGTGGACGATCTGCGCCAGGCTGTTGGGTTCGCGCCGGACACGCCGCTAGAGACAGGATTGCGCCGCTTCGCCCAGTGGTATCGCGAGTACTACAAAATTTAAGACAGGAGCAAGCATGGCCGATCAAGTCGCAGTGATAGGTTTAGGTTACGTGGGTCTGCCCCTCGCCATCGAGTTTGGTAAGAAGCTGCCCACCATCGGGTTCGACCTTTCCGAACGCAAAGTCGCGGCGTACAAGAAAGGCTACGATCCCACCGGCGAGGTGGACAAAGAAGCCTTCGCTCAAGCCAAGCATCTAGTGGTGACAACGGATGCCCGGGAGCTTAGAAAGGCGAACTTGGTCATCGTCGCGGTGCCCACACCCATCGATGCAGCCCGCCAGCCAGATCTCACGCCGCTGGTATCGGCCAGCAGAACGGTGGGGCAAAACTTGTGTCCCGGCGCTACCATCGTCTTCGAATCCACTGTGTACCCCGGCGCGACGGAAGAAGTCTGTGTACCGGAAATCGAGCGGGTGTCCGGGAAAAAGTGGAAGAAGGATTTCTTCGTCGGTTACTCGCCCGAGCGCATCAACCCTGGCGATAAAGAACACACGCTGACGCGCATCACCAAGGTGGTTTCCGGCGACAGTCCAGAGACGTTGGAAAAGGTGGCGAAACTCTATAGTACGGTGGTGACCGCCGGGGTATACCGAGCCAGTTCCATCAAGGTTGCCGAGGCCGCCAAGGTGATCGAGAACACGCAGCGCGATCTGAACATCGCCTTGATGAACGAACTTTCCATCATCTTCCAGAAGATCGGCATCGATACGCTGGAAGTTCTACAAGCGGCGGGAACGAAGTGGAACTTCCTGCCCTTCCGGCCCGGACTTGTGGGTGGCCATTGCATCGGCGTGGATCCCTACTACCTCACCCATAAGGCCGAAATGCTGGGCTATCACCCGGAAGTCATCCTGGCCGGCCGGCGCATTAACGACAGTATGGGCAAATTCATCGCTGAACAGACCGTCAAGCAAATGATCACCACCGGCAGCTCGGTCAAGGGCGCGAAGATCACCGTGCTGGGGATGACCTTCAAGGAAGACGTACCCGACTTGCGCAATTCCAAGGTGATCGACGTGGTGCGCGAACTTCAAACCTACGGCATCCAAGTTTCCATTCACGATCCCATCGCGGAATCCGAAGAGGCCCACGAAGAATACGGAGTACACCTCGTCAAGTGGGAGGATCTTCCTCAGGCCGACGCCATCGTCGCCGCCGTTTCCCACCGGTGGTACAAGCAGCAACCCATCGAGACGCTGCTAGCAAAAATGAAAAAAGGAGGTTGCTTCGTGGACGTGAAGTCAGCCTTCGATCCGGCCAAGATTACGGCGCTGGGGGCGCGGCATTGGAGGCTTTAAGGCCGTGAGGAGTGAGGAGGGAGGGGTGAGGAGAAAGGCGTAACTTCCTCAATCCTGAACCCTCATCCCTCACGTTTCTCTCCCGTACTTGTCTTCGAAGCGGACAATGTCATCCTCTTCCAAGTAGTTCCCGCTTTGCACCTCGATCATCACCAGATCGACCTTTCCCGGATTCTCAAGCCGGTGTTTATTGCCCGCGGGGATGTAGGTCGATTCGTTGGTGCGAACCAATAGATCGCGTTCGCCGTTGACTACCTTCGCGGTACCCGAGACCACGATCCAGTGTTCGCTGCGGTGGTAATGCATTTGCAGGCTAAGGGAGGCGCCCGGCTTGACCACGATGCGCTTCATCTTGAAGCCTTCGCCTTCCTCCAGCACCGTGTAACTGCCCCATGGGCGGTGAACCGTCTTATGCAGCCGGTAGCTCTCGTGTTTGGCAAGCTTCAATTGCTGCGCGACTTTCTTTACGTCCTGAACGTGATCTTCATGCACCACCAGTAGAGCGTCGGGCGTATCGACGATGAGTAAATTCTCCACACCCACGGCCGCTACCATGCGCTCGGCGCTTTGTACGTAGCAATTACGGCTATTGACCAACACTGCGGGGCCTTGCACACGGTTGCCGCGGGCGTCCGCCTCGGTAAGATCGCTGATGGCTGTCCAGGACCCGACGTCACTCCAATCGAATCCCGCTGGTACGAGGGCCACCTTTCGGGATTTTTCCATCACCGCATAGTCCACGGAGATGTCGGTCATCTTCCCGAACAGCTCAGGGTCCAACTTTACGTGATCGCCCTTCTCCTTGGCAGCGGCCCAGCAGGCTTGAGCGCTCGCGAGGACTTCCGGGGAAGATTGGCCAAGCTCTTCCAAGAAAGTACTGGCGCGAAAGCAGAACATGCCGGAGTTCCACAGAAACTTGCCGGAGGCCACCATGTCGCGTGCCGTGGCCTCGTCGGGCTTCTCGGTGAATCTGGCCACTTCCCAACCGGTGCCGCCGCTTAGTTTCTCGCCGCGTTCGATGTAACCGAAGCCGGTGTCAGGCCGGGTTGGCGGAATACCAAACGTCACCAGATAACCCTCGGACGCCAACCGCTGGGCTTGCTCTACGGCGGCGGCGAAAGCTGCCTTGTCATGCACCAAGTGATCCGCGGGCAGAACGAGCAATATCGCATCCTCGCCATAGCGCGCTTTTGCGCACAGCGCGCCCATTGCGATAGCGGGGGCGGTGTTGCGAGCGCACGGCTCTAAAACGAAAAAGTGCTTTGCGGGAAAGCCCGCTCCCCTGTACTCGTCCCGTGTGATGAAGAAATGCTCATGATTGGTGACCGTGAGGATATCTTGCACCCCTTGGACTTCTGAGAGCCGCTGCACGGTCTTTTGCAGCAAACTCGTCCCGTCTTGCAGCTTGATGAAGGGTTTCGGATAGGCCTCGCGCGACACCGGCCACAGCCTTGTACCGCTACCGCCCGAAAGAATCATTGGAATGAGCATGAGGGGTCGTTATCGTTGGTGAGCAATTGCGCGGTGCTAGAAACATGCCCAAGGCATGGACAAGCCCTGGCGCATGATAAGATTCTCGCTTAATGATTTGTATTACAACGGCACCATCGCGATATTGACACTAGTTTCTAGCGCTCTCCTGCATCCATTGGCGGGCCGCGCCCGAATCCACCCGTGAGAGTAGCGGTGGTCGGCGGCGGAATCAACGGCGTGATGTCGGCGTGGGCGCTTGCCAAGCGGGGGTGCGAGGTGACCGTGTTTGAACGCGGCGACCTCATGGGCGCCACGAGCTCGGCCTCCACCAAGCTCTTGCATGGCGGTATTCGCTATCTGGAACAAGGGCAATTTGGCTTGGTGCGGGAAGCCTTGCAAGAAAGAGCGTGGTGGATCCAACAAGCACCCCATCTGGCACACCCTATCGAAATTCTGATGCCGCTGTACGCCTCATCGCGCCGCGGAAAGTGGGCCATGCGTCTGGGCTTGGCGTTGTATGACTGGCTATGCGGCTCGCGGCGCCTGGGCCCCACGCGCTGGCTAGCGACCGGCGAAGCACTCCGGTTGGTGCCCGGGCTTAAGTCCGAGGGGCTAAAAGGCGCCTACGCTTTTTTCGACGGCCAGATGGACGACCGGGCGTTGGGCTGTTGGGCGGCAGAGCAGGCCAAGGCAAAAGGCGCCAGTTTGCGTCCCCATCAATTAGTCCAAAGCGTCGCTACCCAAGGCGAACTTACCACCGCGGACGGGACAACCCGCTATGATCGCATCGTGAACGCCGCTGGGCCCTGGGCGGGGAAATTACTGCACTACAGCGGCATCCCCTCGCGTTACGAGCTGGACTTAGTGCGTGGTAGCCACCTGCTTGTTGGCCGCCCGCTCGCACAAGGTGTACTACTGCAAGTACCGAATAGCACGCGAATCTTTTTCGTTCTGCCTTACCAAGGCCGTACATTGATCGGCACCACGGAAGTCAGGCAAAGCCTGGACGAATCCATTCGGTGTTCCGAGGATGAACAAAACGCGCTCACCGAAATGTACAACACCTACTTTCATCCTCCCATCACGCCCGCGGACATCCAGGAAACCTTTTCTGGAGTGAGGCCGCTATTGAAATCCCACGCCAACCCCACCCGCGCCACTCGCGAATACGCGCTGGAGCGCGTTGGCCGGCTCGTCACCATCTTCGGCGGAAAATGGACGACATCGCGAGCACTGGGCGAGAAAACAGCCACTCTTACGCTACAGTAGGCAAGTTTGATCTTTCGTTGGGGCGTCTCTACAATGTAGAAACACTTAAAGGAGGGTTCCCATGGAGGCGGTTATTCGTAAATGGGGCAACAGCCCGGCGCTGCGCCTGCCAACCGCGGTGCTAAAAGAAGCCGGTTATCAGATCGAGCAAAAGGTGGAATTGATCGTGTCTCGTGGCCGCATCGTCATCCAGCCATCTGAAAAAGTGGAATACGACCTGGACGCGCTGATCGGGGGTATCACCGCCGGCAATGCACACAGCGAATGCAGTTTTGGCAAGCCGGTGGGTAAAGAGGTTCTTTGATGGCGGCACGCGGCTATGTTCCCGAAACCAGCGATGTGGTCTGGCTGCGGTTCGACCCCCAGGCGGGACACGAGCAGGCAGGTCACCGCCCAGCATTGGTGATCAGCCCGGCCAAGTACAACGGCAAAACTGGACTGATGGTCTGCTGCCCCATGACCACCAGCATCAAGGGGCATCCATTTGAAGTCGTGACGCAGCTCGATGGCGTTGACTGTGCGGTATTGTCCGATCAGATCAAGTCACTCGACTGGAAAGTACGCCGGGCAAGGAAGAAAGCCGTCGTACCTCCCGAAGTGATGATGCATGTGCGCGCCAAGATGAAGGCGCTGCTCATGATCGCCTGAGCGTGTGGGCCTCGTCCACATCTTTGGCCGAAAATGGACCACCTCGCGAGTATTTGGCGATAAAGTCGCCGGCCTCACACTAGACTAAACCCATGGACTTCATCGACCTCAAGACTCAATACGCCGCGCTGAAAAGTACCATCGACGCCCGCATTCAAAGGGTGCTCGACCATGGCCAATACATCATGGGTCCCGAGGTGTTCGAGCTAGAGGAGAGGCTCGCACAGTACACCGGGGCCAAGCACTGCATCACCTGCGCGAGCGGCACCGATGCCCTGCTAATTTCCCTGATGGCGCTCGGAATCGGACCCGGCGACGAAGTCATCACCACGCCCTTCACCTTTGTCGCTACCGCCGAGGTAATCGTGCTGGCAGGTGCGAAGCCGGTGTTCGTCGATGTGCAGCCCGATATGGCGAACATCGATCCGAGCCTCATCGAGGCCGCCATTACCCCGCGAACCCGCGCCATCATGCCAGTGGCCCTCTATGGGCAACCTGCGGACATGGACGAGATCAACGCCATCGCGGCCCGTCATAAATTGCCTGTTATCGAAGACGCCGCCCAAAGCTTCGGCGCGACCTACAAGGGTAGAAAGAGCTGCAACCTATCCGCCATCGGCTGCACCAGTTTCTTCCCGAGTAAACCGCTTGGGTGTTATGGAGACGGCGGCGCGATCTTCACTAACGACGACGAACTCGCCAAAGTAATGCGCGAAATCCGCGTTCACGGGCAAGAAAAACGCTATCACCATACGCGCGTGGGAATCGGGGGGAGAATGGATACCATTCAGTGCGCGGTGGTGCTGGGCAAGTTGGAGCGATTCGATTGGGAATTAGAGCAGCGGCAAGCCGCCGCCCAACGTTATCGAAACGGATTCGCCAATGCCACGCCCGCGATCGAGATGTTCGAACTTCGCGCGGACCGCACAAGCGCCTACGCGCAGTACACCATTAAAGTTCAGGGCCGTGAAGAACTAGAAGCGGCGCTGAAAGCCGCCGGAATTCCAACCGCCATCCATTATCCTGTCCCGCTTCATCGCCAACCCGCCTATGCGCAGTGGGCGAAAGGGTCTAGCTTTCCGGTCTCCGAGCAGTTGGCCCGGCAAGTCATAAGTTTGCCCATGCATGCGGATCTTGGCGCGGAAGTCCAAGAGCGGATCGTGCGTGCCTTGACGAAACCGGCGTAAGGCATGGACGCCAGCGTCTTGTGTTGTTTATCGAGTAAATGTAATCGCGGTACTGAGTAATACGTAACGACTCTGGCAAGGTTTTCTTGACAAGTAGTCTCGAACTGCCAAAATATCGCTTTCCTACGGAGCTCACTAAAATGCCAACGATGACCATCGGAGAAATTAAGGCCCGCTTCTCCGACGTATTAAAGAGCATTCAGCGGGGCGAAACCGTGATCGTCAGCTACGGCAAGCGGCGCGAGAAAATCGCCGCGATCATTCCTTATTCACAGGTTGCCGCAAGTACACCGCGTCCCCTGGGTTTGCTCAAGGGTAAGGCACGCTGCCGCATAGCAAGCGATTTCTCCGTCACCGACGAGGAGTTTCTCGCTGGGTGAACTACCTCCTCGACACGCACTGCTTTCTTTGGTCCCTATTCGCGCCACGGAAATTAAGCGCGAGTGCGCGGCGGGCAATTTCGGATCCAGCCAACGGTGTCGCCGTAAGCAGCGTCTCCTTCTGGGAAATTGGGCTGAAATTCGGCCTTGGTAAGCTGGATCTCAAAGGCGTAACGCCCGAGGATTTGCCAGCTGCCGCACGAAGTATGGGTTTGGATCTTCTTCCATTGGATGCGGAGACCGCCGCAGGTGCGGGGCGTCTACAGCGCGAACGGCACAAGGATCCATTTGATCGCATGCTCATCTGGCAGGCCATCCGAAACAATCTCGTGTTAGTGCCGCACGACCGCGAAATTACGTGGTACCAATCTCTTGGGTTAAAGTGCGTAACCTAAGGAAATATCGGTTAAATGGTATGGCTTTCTGTACGCTCACGAATCACCGATTCGCGGCGCGATCTTCACCAACGACGACGACATGGCCAAAGCCATGGGCGAAATCCGCGTGCACGGCCAGGAAAAGCGCTACCACCATACACGCGTGGGCATCGGCGGGAGGATGGATACGATCCAGTGCGCGGTGGTGCTAGGAAAATTGGACCGCTTCGATTGGGAAGTGGCGCAGCGCGGCCGGATCGGCGCACACTACGCCACACTATTTGCTAACCTGGGCCCGGAGATCGAGTTACTTCCGGTGCGCCTGGACCGAACCAGTGTGCATGCGCAATACACCGTTCTCGTCCGCGACCGGGCCAATGCCGAGGCACGGCTAAAAGCGGCTGGCATTCCCACCGCGATTCATTATCCGATTCCTCTGCACCAACAACCCGCCTATGCTCCATGGGCACAGGGCGCGCGTTTCCCAATCTCCGAACGGCTGGCTCAGCAGGTGATCAGCCTGCCGATGCATGCGGATCTTGATAGCGATACCCAGCAACGGATCGCGCAATCAGTGAAGGGATTCGCGTAGTGCCATCAAGACAGTAGGGCGAACGGGGAAGGAGAAATCAGTCTGGATCACTCAAATCTGATGTGTTAGCATCACGATGCTCTAACATCAAACTTTTGTACGAGGTTTTCAATGCGGACCACGCTCGATATCGACGACGACGTCCTGAATGCAGCAAAGGAACTGGCGCGCCGGGAACAGGTTTCCGCCGGGCAAATCGTTTCGCGCATGCTGCGCGACGCCCTGACCGGCAAATTACAAGCTGCGCGGGGGCCCTCCGCGAAGCGTGCCCGCGTGGTCGCTGGTTTCAGGCCGTTCGCCCCGCGCGGCCAAGTCGTGACCAACGACGCGGTTAACCAATGGCGCGATGACGAAGGGGTCTGATGCGTGCGTTACTTGACGTTAACGTGCTGATCGCGCTGCTCGATGCTGACCACCTACATCATCGTCCGGCAGTCGGCTGGCTCAAACGCAACGTCTCCGCAGGCTGGGCTTCGTGCCCAATCACACAGAACGGGTGCATCCGTATCATGTCTCAGCCTCGCTATCCCAATTCACTCCCCGCGGGGTTAGTGGCCGAGCGGCTTGCCGAAGCGGCAGACCAGCCTTTCCATGCGTTTTGGCCCGACGATCTGAGTCTTGTGGCACCGGGGCATTTCAACTGGAACCGTGTTCTTGGATCTCAGCAGGTCACCGACATGTACCTGCTGGCGCTTGCCGTTAGCAAAGGCGGGCGCTTCGTAACTTTCGACCGTGCGGTCCCCGCCGGCGCGGTCGCCGGTGCGAAAGATCGTCACCTGGAAGTGATCACCGACAAGACTTAATTGAATATGGAGTTGGCGGACCTTGCCGCCCAACGTGATCAACGAAGTTTCTCCAATTTAGCGCCCGGCATCGAGCTTATTGAAAACGGCGAAGAGAGAATTGACGCATTTGGCGCACAGGACTAGTCTTCCAGCTTAGTCCGTAAACTTAGTCTTCATGAGGCTGCACCTATGGCGGATATCGTAAACATCCACGAGGCGAAAACCCACCTATCGCAGTTGGTGGAGCGGGTTCGAAAAGGCGAGGAAATCATTCTGGCAAAAGCTGGAAAACCATGCGCGAGGCTGGTGCCCCTAGAGCAACCAGCACGGCGTACGCCAGGCTTCCTCAAGGGAAAATTCAAACTACAGAAAGAGTTTTTTGAACCACTCCCAGATGAAGAACTTGCGGCCTGGTACAAGTGAAACTGCTTCTTGATACGCATGTTTTGATTTGGTGGCTACTCGACGACCCAAAGTTGCCCCCGAGAGTCCGCGAACGGCTATCGGATATCGGTGCCGCCCTGTTCCTGAGTAGCGCCTCGGCTTGGGAAATCGCGAGAAAGTTCCGCTTGGGACGTCTCCCGCAAGCCGAATCGCTAGTCGGTAATTTCGCGGAGGTGCGGCGTCTGCAACGTATCGAACCACTGGCGGTTGGTTTCGAGCATGCCTTGGAAGCCGGGAAAATGGAATTCGCGCACCCGGATCCATTCGACCGCATGCTCGCGGCACAGGCGAGGATCGAGCGAATGCCGCTGGTAACCAATGATCGTGCATTGCGCCGCATGAAAATCGAGACCATTTGGTTACAGCCGTGAATCTCGCCATCATGTTTCCAATCTGTTCCAGCGGTCCTCAATGAGAGGAGCGGCTGAATTTCCGTTGCAACACGCTAGATGGTTTACCTATTTCGCTAGCCGACGTATGACTAATGCGTATAACAGACCTTCAGATCTCCGGGAATTGGCGTGGCACGTTATAGGCCTTCTCATGCACGCGGATTCAAGCCTTAGGCGGCGAAGCCCAGCCCTACAAGAGACCGCATCCATGCCTGATATCACCAGCACCAATGAGGCAAGAATTTGCTCATCGGGCGAATGCCAGGTGCTGCTTCGTTGGAGTTACGTCTCCGGCTGAGACGTAGATCAATTACGAGCCTAATGGATTAGGACGCTAGCTTATGCATTTCGATAATAAAATTAACGTGAGGTCTTGAAATCGTGCTTCTGAGCAGGCTATTAGGATCTGGTTACTTTATCTTTTGGAGCGGCTAATGAGAAGTGCACCCATACGTTCAAAAGAACGCTTCCTCGTGTTCGGTGCGCCCAAAATCGAACAGGAAGAAATAGATCAAGTGATTGCCGTAATGAAATCTGGGTGGCTCGGGACTGGACCACGGGTAGCAGAATTCGAGAGAAGCTTCGCTGCTTACAAAGGAGTTCCATCGGCAATTGCGGTGAACTCCTGCACTGCCGCTCTTCACCTGAGTCTTTTGGCGGCAAACATCCGTCCAGGGGACGAGGTGATTACGACGCCGCTTACATTCTGCGCCACAGTCAATGCAATTATTCACGCAGGAGCGACGCCGATTCTGGCTGACATCGATCCATTAACGATGAATATAGACCCCAAAGAGGTCGCAAGAAAAATCACAAAGAAAACTCGCGCGCTTCTCCCAGTGCATTTCGCGGGTCGGCCATGCGCCATGGACGAAATATGCGAAATGTCGGCCAGTCATAACTTGACGATTATCGAAGACTGCGCGCATGCCGTTGAGGCCGAATACAAAGGCCGAAAGGTAGGTACGCTAGGGGATTTTGGTTGCTTTAGTTTTTATGTGACCAAGAACATGACAACCGGCGAGGGTGGGATGGTCCTTGCGCGAAACGCGGAGAACGCCGCATCGGTTAAGGTCCTGGGTCTGCATGGAATGAGCAAGGATGCCTGGAAGCGTTTTAGCGACGAGGGATACAAGCATTATCAAGTGGTGGACTGCGGTTTCAAATACAACATGATGGATCTTCAGGCTGTCATAGGAATCTCTCAGTTGCGGCGCATCGAGAAATATTGGCAACGCCGCCAAGAGATTTGGCGCCAGTATGACGAGGCGTTCGAAATGCTTCCCCTCGGAATTCCGGCGGCACTTGATCCCGGCAACCGTCACGGTCACCATTTGTATACAATTTTGGTGGATGAGGCGAGAACCGGCATCTCTCGAGACGCATTTCTTGATGCCATGACCGCGCACAACATTGGGGTTGGCGTTCACTACCTCAGCATTCCCGAGCATCCATACTATCGCCGAGCATTTGGCTGGAATCCCGAAGACTATCCTCACGCCATGAGAATTGGCCGGCAGACCGTGAGCCTACCTCTTAGTGCTAAGTTGACCGACGCAGATGTTCAGGATGTGGTGGCGGCAGTTGCTCAGGTGTGTAAGCAGTCGATAACTAAGTAGAAGATACCGGAAGCCGGACGGACATGAAAGTGGTGTTCATTGGCAAGAGCCATGAATTTTCGACGGTCCCGCTTCGGGCTCTTCAGAAGAAGCACGATATTGTCGGAATTATTGAGTCCGCGCCTAGAAAATCCACCGTTAAGCCGAGCGCCAATTTCAAACGCACGATGTTCGAGTGGAGGGAGAGAATTGGCATGGGCCGCTCCCTTCGTGCAATAGCGTATCGAGAAAAAATCGCCTACCTGCAACTAAGTCAGGACAACCTAGCCGAGTTGGAGGACTTATTGAGAAGCGTCTTACCTGATATCGTATGCGTGGCGTCTCTTTCGCAGCTTCTCCCGCGGCGAATTCTCGATGTGCCGAAGTACGGAATAATCAATCTGCATCCCTCTTTGCTTCCCAAATACCATGGCCCATTTCCATGGTTCTGGCAATATCATGACTTCACAAAAGAATGGGGCATAACAGTTCATGCGTTGGATGAGGGACAAGATACTGGGCCCATCATTAAACAAACCCCGATCTCCATCGAGACTGGGACAGACATAGCCGACGCGATAAGCATTGTTGCTCCAGTAGGGGCAAATCTAATGGCAGAAGCAATTTCGAGCATTGAGAATGGTACGGCGGTGTTTTCGGAGCAGCCGATCCATGCCCATCCCAAAGCGCGAATCGTTGGAAGAGAGGAAAAATTCATAGATTGGCAAACGTGGAGCATTGAGCGCGTTTGGCACTTTATGCGAGGGACTTACCCGTGGAATGACGCAATCGCTTACCCGAAAGAAGGACTATGGAGAGCCGGTGAGTATTGCTTGGTTGATTGTGTTGAGACACCTGGCGCCGTATGTAGGGATGCGGACGGTTATTTTGTGGCGCATCCACAAGGCAAGATCAGAGTTAATAAACTTGAGACTGGGGCACTAGCTAGTTTCTCGTCGTGGTTCGCACGAAGTTAATCTTCCCGACCGCCTGTGAGGCTTTGGTGGTTTTGTACGGCTTTCACTGATGTCTTTTAGATTGGAGGAAGGGTAATGGGTGCGCAGCATTACTCTTGCATTGCTGCTCTTTGGTTGTTGCCCCATGATCTTAATTTCTTCCAAGCTTGGCCGGTTTGCATCTGACATCCATTTAGCGCTGTTCCCACGGATTTTCTCGCGATACCGGTTTTGCGAATATATCGATTAGCGGATTCATGAGGAAAGGCACCCCGAGATTTTGAGGATGAGTTTGGAGCTTCAATGGCGAGAACTTGGAAAACCATAGTAATTCACCGGCTGATGGATGCCGAGATTGATCGATGCGCCGAACATTACCTTCGCGGACGTCTCTTGGATATAGGGTGTGGGACAAAACCCTACGCGTCTAGGTTGTCTAAGTATGTCGATGAACACATAGGAGTTGATCGCGAGATACCGTTCAATCCGGCGGCTAGCGTTGATTTGGTCGGTTCTGCATACGAAATACCCACCCCTGATGAGTCGTTTGATTCGGCGTTATGTACCGCTGCTCTGGAGCATCTCGCCGAGCCGGAAGATGCGCTTAAGGAATGCCTGCGCATCTTGAAGCCGGGAGGGGTGGCTGTATATACAGTCCCGTTTTTTTGGCATATCCACGCCGCTCCATGGGATTACTACAGATTCACCAAATATGGACTGCGGCATCTTTTTGAAAAGGCGGGTTTTGAGATTCTCGAAATTAAGCCCCTGTCTGGGTTTTGGGTGACGTCCGCAACCATGTTTTGTTACTACATTGAAAGATTCCATAGGGGGCCTCTCAGGCTATTCCCTGTCGTTCCGGCAATCGGCGTCTTAGTCCAGTGGATCGCATACGGTTTGTGGAAACTAGACCATGCTGAAGATTGGACTTGGATGTATAGCGTCGTTGCTCGCAAGATAGCCCTGGCCGCTCAGCAACGCAGTACCCCGGAAAATGACCTACCTCAGGCCCGCAGACCCGAGTTATCAAGTAAATCATAGAGAGCTTCCGCTTCCTTATTTCTAATGATTCTTCGCCGACAATCTATCTCGGGCGTTAAGTCCGTCGGGTTATCAACTTTCGTTGTTGGCGGGCTGCAGGCATTTCAACTCGTCGTGCTAACTCGGCTCCTCCAGCCTTCTGATTTCGGAGTCATGGGCATGGCAATGCTGGTGATCAACTTTCTTGTACTGTTTTCTGATTTGGGGACCGGAAACGCATTAATCCATAAAGGGGAGGTGCCGGAGGATCATGTTTCCAGCCTCTTCTGGCTCAGTCTTTTTACAGGCGCTGTGCTTGGCGCCGCTACCTGGATCCTAGCTCCGCTGCTCGCGAGTATGTTCTCGGAACGGCGATTGACGGAAGTCTTTTACTGGGCGACATTAATGCTAATCATTGCGCCCATCGGACAACAATATCAGTGCCTGTTGGAGAAGTGGCTAGAGTTCCGTTTGATCGCCAGGGCAGAAATGGCCGCTGCGGCTGTCGGGTGCGGCGTCGCCATCTTAGCCGCCCATTTGGGCGGAGGAACGCTAGCACTTGTATGGGGGGCTCTTGCGAACAGCATTACCAAAAACCTTCTCTTTGGCCTAAGCGCATCCGGTCGATGGGTTCCGCGGCTAAAATATCGTACTTCAGACCTCCCAGAGTATCTGCGATTTGGTCTGTTCCAAACAGGCCAAAGAGCGCTCAATTTCGTAACCGCAAATATAGACTTCCTACTCATTGGTGCGTTTTTGGGGGCTCATGCCCTTGGCATTTACTCCCTTGCCTTCAATTTGGTTACTCTTGTCTCTTCTAAGATAAGCAGTGTAGTAAATCGCGTGCTTTTTCCTGTCCTATCTCAAGTTCAGCAAGATATTGAACGAGTAAAGCGTGGCTTTCTTAAATTGCAGCAGACTACATCGATGCTGAGCTTTCCTGTCCTTCTGGGAACCTTTGCCGTTGCTCCGGTCGCGGTTCCTCTTTTTTTTGGGGGAAAATGGCAGGAAAGTATTCACATACTTCAGATACTGACCGTCGTTGGGCTGGGGCGAGCAATCGCGGGAACGGTGGGTCCCTTGCTTCTGGTGTTTGGCCGTACCGATCTTGGGTTTCGCTGGAGTGTAATGGTTGTTGTTTTGCAGGCACCGGCAATCTATGCCGGACTCAACCTCGGTGGTGTGGAGGGAGTTGCTATCGCCTTCGCAAGCATGGTTTGTGTCTTTGTCGTGCTTAATTACTCAGTCCTCATCAGGAACCTCCTCAGAATCTCCTTAAATGAGTATGTCACGCAGATTTGGCCCTTCTTGTCCATGAGTCTTGCCATGGCAGCTCTGGTTATGGGAGCGTCTCATACTACAAATAACTTGACCCTGACAACCCAATTCGCTGTGCTCGTGACGGTCGGAGCGAGTAGTTTTATAGCAATGCTTTGGTATTTTCAAAGAGGCCTTGCGCTGGAGATACTTAGGTTATTTGCCACTCAGAAACAGTCATGATCGAAAAGGACTGCGCGCAACAGAACGTCGTTCAGAATTTGCCGTGCTGGTTGCCGCTGACCGCAACTTGGCTCTATAACCAAGTGCGTTACTTGCCTTTATCCACTAACTCATGGATCGTGTGCGAAAGTACGGACAATCTCCAGCAATTTCCGATCGGGAATATTGATAGTCTGCGCGATCATCCGCGCTGGGCACAATTGTTCGACAAGGGTGTTAGAAGACTTGGCTTGCGCCGGCATCTTGCACATTTGGTTTGCGCCATCAAGGAGCGTGATGCCGCCATCTTGCACTCTCATTGGGGAGACGTGGCTTGGCGCGCCCTAGGGGCGGCCCGAAAGGCTCAGGTTCGCCACATAGCCACTTTTTACGGAAAGGACGTTAACCATCTTCCCCAAAGCGACCCGCGATGGCGTGAGCGATATCATGAATTATTCATGCATGTCGATATGGTCCTCTGTGAGGGCCCTCATATGGCGCGCTGTATCGTTGCTTTGGGGTGCCCGCCGAACAAAGTTCGAGTTCATCGCCTTGGTGTTGAAGTGGCGTCAATCCCGTTTAGGCCGCGGATGTGGAGTGGAAAAGATTCCCTGCGCGTTCTAATCGCGGCATCCTTCCGAGAAAAGAAGGGCATTCCATACGCGCTTGAAGCCCTAGCAACGGTTCAGCGCGAGCTCCCGGGCCTAGAAATCACGATAATCGGAGACGCCAGTGACGACGTTCGCAGTCATCCTGAGAAAGCCAAAATATTAGAAGTGGTGGAAAAACGCGGATTAAAGACGAAAACCCGTATGTTAGGTTACCAGCCACACTCTGTGGTATTTGAAGAGGCTTACAAACATCATATCTTTATATCTCCTAGTGTTACTGCACGCGATGGCGATACTGAGGGTGGTGCCCCGGTAACGCTGATCGACATGGCCGCTACTGGCATGCCGATTCTAAGCACCACTCATTGCGATATCCCGTCAGTGATTCTCCATGGGCGATCTGGTTTGTTATCAGAAGAGCGCGACATCGGAGGACTCGTGGAGCACATGCGTTGGCTCGTTGCAAACCCGCAACGATGGCAAGGATTGGTGGAGGAAGGCCGCCGCCACGTGGAGGCCGAATTCGATGCCGCTAAACAATCGGCCAAGCTAGGCGACGTTTATGCTGCATTATCGGGCAGGCGGTCCATGCCGAATCCCATAGTGTTCTGATTAAGTTAAGCCCTTCGGTTGGGTCGTCTGGACGTATCTGAACACGTCACGTAAGTAGAAACAGGAAAATTTCATGATGAATTCGTATCGCCTAACGGATGTTTTGTTGAAGTACCGTCGTTGGCGGGCAAATAGGTCTCTACCGTTCTCCGGATATACGGACGCACTATTAGATATTCCGGTCGTCGACAAGCTCAGCGATTCCGAATTGAAGCATCTGAACAGATGCCTTCCGTGGCATAGCTTTATTGTGGATTCGAGGGGGCGTCGTTTCGGCTGTGCGGCGAGGCCCGGCAAGCGCAATACGCCTCAGGAAATTCCAGACCGGCGTATTCAGTTGATGAATGATTATTTCGATTTGTCGGCCAAGCATGTGCTGGAGGTTGGATGTTTCGAGGGCGTCCACACTGTGGGCTTGGCCCAGCTCGCGAAGGCGGTCACGGCCGTCGACGCGCGCCTAGAGAATGTAATCAAGACGATGGTTCGCTTAGGGATGTTTGGCATTCCGGCGCGTGTCTTAAAGTACGACATAGAAAAAAACGGCGAATGCGTTAATCTACTCAGCGCCGACGTAATGCATCATGTGGGTGTTCTCTACCATCTGAAAGACCCCGTAGGTCATTTGATGTCGATAGGGTCATACATCCGGGATGGGTTAATGCTGGACTCGCACTATGCACTGGAAACAGAAGCCATCAGTCTCTACGAAGCGTACGGGGAGAAGTTTCGGTACAAACGCGCACCAGAGTTCGGGCATCGAGACGTATTCTCCGGTGTTCACGATCATTCGAAGTGGCTAATGCTTGAAGACATTGTCTCGCTCTTATCGCGAGCGGGATTTCCCAAGGTCGATATCATCGAAAAGCGACCCGAGCGTAATGGAGCGCGGGTGTTGTTGTTCGCACGGCGAGCTGGTTAACCGAACAGAGAATGAAGGGCGGATGAGCCAATGAAGTGTTTTTTCGACTGGATTCGAGAAAGTACTAGGCACCTGGAGAAACCTTGGTTGATCCTCGGAAAAGGCCCGAGTTTTTCAAGAAGGGGAGACTTTGACCTTACCGCCTATAACATCCTGGCGCTCAATGACGCCGCACGAATTCAGCCTGTAGATGTGGCCCATGCGATCGATTTGCAGGTCATCGAGCGCAGCGGCGAAGCACTCTCGGCCAATGCTCGCTATATAGTTATGCCTTGGCGCCCTCATGTGAATCTTCGTCCCAGCGAATCGACCTTGGAACAAATCTCCGAGGAGAACAAATTACTAAAGCGCCTAAAGGAGGAGGGACGGCTTCTTTGGTACAACCTTTCTTCGGCGGCTTCTCACCGGCCTAACTCGCAGGTAGTCGAGGCAAGGTATTTCAGCGCGGAAGCCGGGGTAAATCTCCTTGCGACATCTGGTGTACGGACTATTCGCACGCTTGGAATCGACGGAGGCAAGAATTACAGCGCATCTTTTGCGGACCTAAACAGCAAGTCGCTCCTGGCGAATGGAAGATCGTCGTTTGACCGCCAGTTCGAGGAATTTGCAAGGACTATTCTCAAAACAGGAGTGGACCTGGCGCCGCTGGACATAGAATCGCCCATTAGAATATATGTCGCTACAACAGAAGCCCAGATGCTGGCGGTGAAGGTGTTGGAGTATTCGATTAAGAAGCACGCGAGCATGTCGGCGTCTGTATTTCCGCTCAACCTCTCGAATATCGAAATTCCTGAACCGAAGGAGATAAAGAACAAGGCACGCACGCCGTTTTCCTTTCAAAGATTCCTCATTCCTGAATTGGCGAATAGAAAGGGAAGAGCTATCTATCTCGATTCGGACATGCTTATTTTTAGGGACATCAAACATCTTTGGACCCTACCTATGGGGGATTCCGATCTACTCGCGGTACGAGAAGCGACCGGTACAGTGCGACGCCCTCAGTTTAGCGTGATGCTTTTGGACTGCGAAAAACTTGATTGGAATATCAATCGTATCGTTGGCGCGCTGGACGATGGCTCAATGGCCTACGAAGACTTAATGTATAGCATGTGCGTTGCGCGGAAAATTTCGGCTGGCATCGATCCGGCTTGGAATTCGTTAGAGTCGTTTTCCGAGAGGCACACCGCGCTACTGCACTACACGGACATGGATACGCAGCCATGGATCTCTCCGGATAACCCTCTTGGGTATCTGTGGTTCAGGGATTTGTTCGGCGCTATCGCCTGCGGATTCATTTCTAAGGATTATGTTGAGGATCACATCGCAAAAGGGTATGTTCGGCCGTCCATTCGCTACCAAATGGAGCACGGAATAGAAGACAGTCTCCTATTACCACGCCATGCCCGGACAATGGATAAGGCGTTTGTTCCGGCCTATGTGGACATTACAAATAGACCATCTCCCTCCTTTCGAACCTTGCTTCGTAAAGTACGGGCTTTGGCGCGGGCAAAGTATCACAGTAGTGGCGTGTACCGACTGGAAAGAAAAGTCCGTAACCGGTTGTCAATGTAAATGCGCAAGGTAGCGGTGCTCTTGTCTGCTTACAATGGAGCGCGCTATCTCTCTTGCCAAATTGATAGCGTCCTTTGTCAAGATTACCCCTCATTGCACTTATTCATTCGGGATGACGGGTCTACGGAGGACTTCCGCCAGGCTGTTAAGGCGTATGAACCCGATTCCCGAGTAACGATCGTATACGGAGAAAACATCGGTGTCGTAAGGAGTTTTTTCCAGTTGCTGGGGCTTGCGGGGCAAGAGTACGATTTTTTTGCGTTCTGCGACCAAGACGATTACTGGGAGCCGAACAAGATTAGCCGGGCGATATTGCGTCTCGACGAAGCTGATCGAGCATTACCGCGCCTATACTGCAGTAGGACAAAGATTGCGGACGCGGAACTTACCGAAATTGGGTATTCGCGAATTCCGTTGAGAGGTTTATCGTTCGAGAACGCGCTTGTTCAGAACGTCGTGACTGGGTGTACGGCCGTTTTTGATCGGAAGGTTCGGGATCTGGTACTTGGCGGATCTTACGAAGCTGCAGTGGTCCACGATTGGTGGCTTTACCTAGTTGCCTCGGCTTTTGGAATCGTGATTTTTGACGAGCAGGCCTATATTAAGTACCGCCAGCATGCTTCCAATGTAATCGGGATGGACACGGGTATCATAGCCCCGTGGTTAAAACGATTGCGTCGTTTTATACGACAGCGAGGGACTCTTAATATGTCACGGCAGGCGGAAAATTTTCTTGCCGCGTTTGGGCCGATCCTTGCCAAGGATAAACGCGAGACGCTGGACGCATTCATAGGTATTTGTCGCGCCCCATTCTTTCGGAGAATATCGTTGGTTCGCCGCGTTCCTGTGTATCGTCATCGAACCATTGACGAGATAATTCTAAGAATTCTTCTTTTTATCGGCCGTGTTTAGTCTTAGCGCTGTCTAAAGAGATGATTGGAGGAGATATAGCCAACCCGCAATTGTGGGGGTTTGGGCGCCGACTATGCACTATGAGGCGCTTGTAAGATGCGAATTGCAGTAACTGGTGCCACAGGGTTCATCGGAAGACATTTAGTGAGCCGGCACTTGATGATAGGAGACGAGGTCCGTGTCTTCGGTAGGCGGCCGGCGTTTCAGAGGGGGGTTCAAAGTTTCGCCGGCGACTTGGTAACGGATACCAAGTACCTCCCAGCATTTGTGGATGGGGCCGACGTGCTGTACCACTGCGCTGGAGAGCTAAAGAAGAAACCGGTTATGCGTTTACTGCACGTAAACGGCACCGGGAACTTAGCGGCAGCTGCAGATAGACGAATAGGCCGTTGGGTACAGCTGAGCAGCACTGGCGCGTACGGAACTTTGCGCGATGGAATCATTGACGAATTTACTACTACGGCACCGACTGGGGTGTATGAGAAGACTAAAACCGAGGCGGACGAATTGGTCGAGCAAGCATCCGCCGCAGGTGCATTTAGCTACGCCATTCTTCGTCCTTCTATTGTATTCGGGCCGGACATGCCGAATCAGTCGCTTCGCCAGCTTATCTCGGTGATCGCTCGTGGCTTTTTTCTTTTCATCGGACCGCCGGGCGCATCCGCGAATTACATATACATCGACAACGTAATCGATGCGCTTATTGCGTGCGCCACAATGCCCGCCGCAAAAGACAAAGTATTCAATCTTTCGGATTACTGCACCATGGAGCAGTTTGTGAGGGCAATCGCAATGTCCATGGGGAAGCCAATGCCGCAAATTCGGCTACCCGAGTTGCCGGCCAGATGCATCGCACATGTCTTGGGCAGGTTGTCCGGATTTCCACTGACAGTGTCTCGGCTGAATGCGTTAACTTCGCGGGCACGCTATCCCAGTACTCGCATTGAACGCCAATTGGGTTACGTACATCGTGTGTCCATGGAGGATGGACTTCGGCGAATGGTCGAATCCTGGCGACAAGGGCATGTATAAAGTCTAATACATAGGGTCCGTTGTTCTGCAATGATGCGAATCTAGGTTCATTGTGCAATATAGAAAGCTAAAAGTTGTTCGCGTCGTAACCGCGTCATACGTTGTGCCCTGGCATCTAGGGAATACGCTAAAGAGAATGGCGGACGATTTCGAGGTTTACGTGGTGGGACAGAGCGTCTCTAGGCATAAGGAAAATTACCCCACTGACATCAAGTGGCTCGACATTGACTTAAATAGAAAAATAAGCCTGCTGGCGGACTTTGTTTCTCTGTTTCGCTTGTGCTATTTTCTTGTGAACTACAAACCGGACATTGTGCATTCAATCATGCCCAAAGCGGGTTTGCTGGCCGCGTTGGCGGGATTCATATGCCGTGTACCTATTCGAATCCATACCTTTACGGGGCAAATATGGGCTACGAAGAATTCGGTCTCACGATCGGTGCTCTACGCGGCAGACAAGCTTATTAGCGCCCTGAATACGATTTGCTTAACCGATAGCCCCTCACAATCCATGTTTTTGCTGGAGCATCACATCTCTAGGCGCGGCAAGGCGTTAGCCGTGCTTGGTAAGGGCTCGTTGTCTGGCGTGGAACTAAGTCGTTTCAATCCGCGCCGCTTAGAAAAATCCGCGAAGGCGCTGGCTGATTCATTAGGCATCATGCCAAAGAATTTCGTTTTCGCGTTTATAGCTCGAAAGACAAGGGAGAAGGGGGCTATCGACATACTTCATGCGTTTGCTAAAGTGGCATTGTTACACCCGCACTGTCTGTTATTGTTTGTTGGTCCAGATGAATCGAAAGGCCAGATTCAGAAACTAAGAATCGAATCGCCTCTCCTTTTTAGTAACGTATTAACCATGGATAAGGTCGATGACCATGAACTATTTTTGGCCATCAGCCACGTATTGTGTTTGCCAAGTTATCGAGAGGGATTTGGGACGATCGTTATTGATGCGGCGGCATTGGGGGTGCCTGCTATTGGCTCAAACATCGTAGGCTTGGTCGATTCGATTGAGGATAAGAAAACAGGATTACTATTTCCCGCTGGTGATATCGAGGGACTGACCGGCGCGATGTTGTCATTGTTGGAGAATCCCTTCCTGGTTCAAAGCATGGGACAAGCCGCTCGGGAGCGCGTTGAATGCTACTTTTCGGCAGATTATCTGTATACCGAATTGAAGGGTCTCTATACTGAACTGAGTGAGGGCCGCTAATATTGCCGCTTTTTTGTTGGGCTTGGAAGATCTGCTGCACCAGGCTGCGCGCTTCTCTCGTCGCGGCCGAGCCTGTTCTAAACCCCTGTCGCCGGAGAGTTTCTCAAGCGGCGTTCTAATTCAGGAGCGTTTCCTCAAGAACTTTCGGCTGTATCAACAATATGCTGGAAAACTGGCCTCTGGCGCGGGGCTGGTGTACGGGTGCGACGAGAGCTATGTGGGCTCTGGAGGGACGGGTACGCTCGTCGCAGGACTTATAACCTCCGTGCGACGGTGAGAGTACTTGTCACGGGTGCGAACGGGTTCACCGGGCGTGTGGTGATCGCACAATTAGAGGCAACCGGTTTTCAGGTGCGCGCATTGGTGCGCAAGTCATCGGAAAAACCGGATAGCGCGGCGGAAACGGTTTGTGTGGGCGACATCGGTCCGGACACCCAATGGGGGATTGCCTTGGATGGCGTCGAGGCCGTGGTACATCTGGCGGCTCGGGTCCATCGCATGCGATCTGAGCGAGGGGACGAGTTTGCGGCTTACCGGCGGGTGAACACGGGTGCCACCGCAAACCTGACCCGGCAGGCAGCCGCGCATGGAGTTCGCCGCTTGGTTTTCTTAAGTTCGGCCAAGGTGAACGGGGAAGGAATGACCGGCCGGGCGTATACCGAAAGCGATTTGGCCAATCCAGAAGATCCCTATTCGGTATCGAAATGGGAAGCCGAACGCGAGCTGGCCGAGATCGCCTTACGTTCAGGGTTGGAGGTGGCCATTCTGCGGCCGCCTCTGGTATATGGGCCAGGAGTAAAGGCGAATTTCTTACGCCTTCTCGGCACCGTTCAGGCTGGATGGCCTCTTCCACTTGGGGCTATCGATAACCGCCGAAGCTTCGTTTACGTGGGCAATCTGGCCAGCGCAATTACGGCCTGTCTCAAGCATCCGGGAGCGGTTGGCAAAACGTACTTGGTCTCGGACGGCGAAGATATATCTACCCCCGAACTTGTCCGACGCCTGGCCCGTGAGATGGACGTTCCAGCCCGCCTGCTGCCAGTACCACCCTCGATACTGCGCTCAGCGGCCGTGCTTCTGGGACGGCGCGCAATTTTCGACCGGCTGTGCGGCGATTTCTCCGTGGACTCCGGCGCGATCCGGCGCGAATTGGGTTGGACACCGCCTTGGTCCATGGCGCAAGGGCTGGCGGAAACAGCTCGCTGGTACCGAAGTTTAAGCGGAGCGCGGTAAAGACTTCCGCAACTCGCATGCGTCGCAAGCCCACACAGATCGCGCTAGCCGCCGTGCTTTACTAATCCGCAGTTGAATTGCGGATTAGTAAAGCACGGGATTGCCGCCTGCATTTTATTTTCTGGCCCCGGTTCCAGGCGGCCGTTCTTAGGTTAGGCCGCATGCATATTGGCAATTGGATTGACAATATGCATGAAGCGTTTTAGGCTGGCGGCATGATTACACGCGAATCCGGGGCACTAATTCGCGAACTGCTGCGTGGATTCCCCATTGTCACCCTCACTGGGCCGAGGCAATCGGGGAAAACTATGCTGGCCAAGAGCGTATTCTCGAATAAGCCCTATCTGTCTTTGGAGGATCCGGACGTGCGCCAGGCCGCCCTTGACGATCCGCGCGCCTTTTTGGGGCGGCTGAGGGATGGTGCGGTACTGGACGAAATTCAAAGGGCGCCAGAACTCTTTTCTTATTTGCAGACGCGCGTCGATTCGGATGGCCGGATGGGGTTGTTCCTTCTGACCGGTTCGCAGCAATTCGGCCTGATTTCCGCCATTACACAGTCACTGGCGGGACGTACCGCCTTTGTCGAATTACTTCCGTTTTCCATACGCGAGCTAGAACGAGCTGGCATCCATCCGCCTAGCTTGGACGCCATGCTTTTCGCGGGGGGATATCCAGCGCTCTACGACCGGCGTCTGTCACCGCGTGCATGGTTTCCCGCTTACGTGAGAGCTTACGTGGAGCGGGATATCCGCCAATTGCTCAACGTGCAAGATCTCGATGCGTTTCAGCGCTTCGTGCGATTGTGCGCCGGGCACAGCGGGCAGATACTAAACCTTTCCTCGCTGGCCACCGACTGCGGTATTACGCATAACACGGCTAAGGCGTGGATTTCGGTTCTCGAGGCGAGCTACATTGCATTTTTGTTGCCTCCGCATCATGCGAACTTTAGCAAACGGCTGATCAAGTCGCCGAAGCTCTACTTCTACGATAGTGGCTTGGTGTGCTGGCTGCTAGGAATTCAGGAAGCGGACCAACTCGCCACTCACCCGCTGCGCGGCAGCATATTCGAAACGATGGTTGTCGCGGAACTGGTGAAGACTTGCCTGAATAGAGGAGAGCGTGCGGCGTTTCATTTCTGGCGTAACAGCAATGGCAATGAAGTCGATGTCATTTACGATGCGGGAACAAAGCTTATACCGATTGAGATCAAGTCCGGACAAACTCTGAACCGGGAATTTTTTACCGGTCTAGTGCGCTGGATGGCCATTGCTGGCCACCAAGCGGTCTCCCCGGCGTTAGTCTACGGGGGGACTCAATCCCATGAACGCAAGGGGATCAGGGTATTTGGCTGGAACGTTAGTGGGAAGGTTTTGGACCTCGCATGATTTTCAAGGGGCGCACAAGATCCGAGGAGAATGACGCTACCCGCGGCAAGCTCAAGTACGTTCGGCTAGAGAGACATTTGACCCACACCGGCCCCGCCCCGATAATCCGCCAGCATATCCCCGCCTTTCATGGAATCCGATGCGGTGGTCCCCATGGTCTTCCTTTTTGGTTTACAACCTGCTCCCGTTAATTTCGATGCTGGTTAGTTTTTTAGTCCTGCGGCTGCTATTGTCGCCGCGGGCGCCGCTGCGTTTCCTCGATCATCCCAACGAACGCTCGTTGCACCGTGCCCCCGTACCGCGTACCGGGGGAATCGCGATTCTGGCCGGGATAGTCTCGGGTGCGGTTTGGATCGCGGGATTTGGCTTGCCGCTCGCGGGCGCACTGGCGCTCGCGGCTATCTCTCTGATCGATGACTGGAGAGGGCTGCCTCAGGTCATTCGCTTGACCTCGCACCTCGCCGTGGCCGCTGCCTTTGTAGTCTTTCTCGCGCCCAGTATGAGTTTCCTCGCTCAGTCGCTATTGATCGTGGCGGTAGGCTGGATGACCAATCTGTACAACTTCATGGATGGCTCGGATGGTCTCGCGGGCGGCATGGCCATCATGGGGTTTGGTTTCTTAGCGTTTGGCGCCTGGCTTGCTGGCGATAGCGCGATGGTTTGGTTTTGCATCTGCGTAGTGTGCGCATCGGTTCCCTTCCTGCTATTCAACTTCTCCCCGTCGAAGATTTTTCTCGGCGATGCCGGCTCCATACCACTGGGCTTCTTAGCGGCTGCGCTGGGCATTCTAGGCTGGCAGCGCGGAAATTGGACTCTTTGGTTTCCTCTGCTTGTCTTCTCGCCCTTTATAGTGGATGCCACCGTGACGCTGGGACGAAGGATGATTCGCCAGGAGCGAGTCTGGCTGGCGCACCGGGATCATTACTACCAACGACTTATTCGCCTTGGATGGAGCCATCGTAAGACCGCCCTGGCGGCCTACATCGTGATGATGGCCGTCGGTTCTCTTGGTTTACTGGCGCGCGTGGACGAGGCGGGCACTATCCCCCTGATGATTGCTGGGGCCATGTACCTAATGCTAGGCTTCTTGATTGACCGCGCCTGGAATGGCCGCCCATCTCTGGACCGAGCTTGAGCACGCAGCCCTATTTGAATCCCAAATGGCGTAACGCGGTAGCGCTTGGGCATGACCTTGCCGCCGCCGCGGTGAGCTGGATACTCGCGTATTTGTTGCGGTTCAATTTTGACCTGCCCGCCGAGTATGCCCACACCATGTGGCGAGACATGGTTTGGCTGGTTCCCGCGCAGGGTGCGATTTTTCTCGTGGCCGGTATGTATCGCGGACTTTGGCGCTACGCGAGCCTCGCCGACCTGCGCCGGATTCTTCTGTCTGCGGGCCTTGGCATGGTCGCGTTGATCGCGGCCTTGGTCATGTTGAGGCTCCCGAACGTGCCGCGTTCGGTCATCATCATGTATCCGCTTCTTTTGAGTTTGATCATGGGTGGCAGCCGGATGCTCTATCGGACCCTTAAGGAGGGTCGCGTTCTGGGGCCGGTGTTCTCCGACGCCAAGCCCGTGCTCGTGGTGGGTGCGGAAGATGGAGCGGAGCGCTTGCTGCGTGAATTGCGCTTGAACCGGGATTGGCGGGTCGTGGGTGTTCTCGACGATGACCCCAGAAAACAAGGCCGCCTCATCCACGGAGTACGCGTACTGGGAGGGACGAACCAAGTCCACGAAGCCGCGCAAGACCTAGGCGTGAGCCACGTCATTCTCGCCATGCCGTCGGTGGCCCACGCGGTTCGGCGCAAGGTCATCGATCGCTGCACCCAGGCAGGCTTGAGTGTGTTGACGGTGCCCTCGGTGGATGAGTTGGTATCGGGAAAAGTTACCTTGTCCCAAATCCGCCAGGTGGATCTCGACGATCTGCTCGGGCGCGATCCGGTGGTGTTGGATAACGAGAAGTTGCAGCCGCTGCTCGGCGGCCGGGCAGTGCTCGTCACCGGCGCGGGCGGTTCCATTGGGAGCGAACTTTGCCGCCAGATCGCGCGCTTCCGGCCACGCAAACTGATCCTCCTGGAGCTATCGGAGTTCGCGTTGTATACCATTGAGCAGGAGTTTCAGCAGCGCTTCCCAGAGATTGGGCTCGTGTGCGCGGTGGGAGACGCGAAGGATGCCGCGCGCGTGGCGCAGATCCTTCGCGAACACCAACCCCAGGTCGTGTTTCACGCGGCTGCCTACAAGCATGTACCCCTCATGGAAGAACACAATGCCTGGCAGGCGGTGCGCAACAACGTGCTGTCCACCTGGACCCTGGCCAGCGCGGCAAAGCACCATGGCGTTGAGAAGTTCGTGCTGGTTTCCACCGACAAGGCGGTGAACCCCACTAATGTGATGGGGGCGAGCAAACGCATGGCGGAGATGGTTTGCCAGGCGGCGCAAGAAGAGGCCGGCACTCAGTTCGTGATGGTGCGCTTCGGTAATGTATTGGGCAGCACGGGAAGCGTGATTCCGAAGTTTCGCGAACAAATTGCGCGCGGCGGGCCCGTCACGGTGACTCATCCCGAGGTGACGCGCTACTTCATGTCCATACCGGAAGCGGCGCAGCTGGTGTTACAGGCGGGCGCCATGGGGGTAGGCGGCGAGATTTTCGTGCTCGACATGGGCGATCCCGTGAAGATCGCGGATCTGGCGCGCGACATGATTCGCCTGTCCGGAATGCAAGAGGATGAGATTTCCATCGTGTTCACGGGCCTGCGCCCTGGGGAAAAGCTCTACGAGGAGTTGCTCGCGGACGAGGAACGTTCGCTTCCCACGCCTCATCCGAAACTTCGCATTGCGCGCGCGCGGTTGGTCCCGCTAAGAACATTGGAGGACATTCGCCAGTGGCTCAACACCGAATCGCCAGTGTCCGATGCGCAAGTTCGCGAAACTCTACGACGCTTCATTCCTGAATACGCGAGCACAAACTCTTCGGCGGCCGCATCGGACACCTCACCAGCTGAAGTGGCAAGGCGTGCAGTGGCCGGTGGTTAGTGCCTTGGATTTGCCCGCGGAAATCCATGCGGCTACAGCGTCCCGCTCGGCGTTCGGAGCGCGGCACGAGGCCGCGGTCGCGGCAATTCTCTTTGCCTATCCCGTCGTGTTGCTCATATGGCGTGGCGCCAGCAATATCTTGTTCGCGGTTCTCGTTGTCTATTCCTTGGCCCTGCTCTATAGCGGGCGGCGCCACTGGCAGCCTTGGGACAGGGATACCTTATCGTTTGCCCTGGCGATGGCCCTGCCCACCGCCGCCGTCGCTTTCAGCCAGTGGTCGCACATGGCATTCAACATCAAACCTTATGACAGCGCCTTGACCACTTTGCTCTGTGTCCCGGTTTATCTGATGCTCAGGCGAACCGGCCCCGGGAAAATCAGTGTCCTCCAATACGCCTTTCCCGCCGCGGCCATCGCGGCATGCGCGTATCTGGCGTTGTTCGGAAACTATGTGGAGGGTAGATTAACTTCATCGTTCCTTAATTCCATCCACCTTGGCGATCTTGCGCTGGTGCTGGGTGTTTTAAGTCTAGCGAGCATCAGGTTGGCGCATGAGGATAGCGCCGCTGAAATAGCGATTAAGTTTGCGGGATTTCTCGCCGGGGCATACCTGTCGCTTCTCTCGCAGTCGAGAGGAGGATGGATCGCGCTTCCGGTGATTGCGATAGTGTGGGTGTTTTATTCCCGCTTCAAACATAAAGGCGCGGCGCTAGCGATCGCGGGGCCGGCGATTGCCGCTTTGTGCGTGGCTTCTTATCTCTGGATCGACATCGTTCACCAGCGCACCGGCGCGGTATTCGCGGACTTGTCGAGCTACCAGGCCGGGCACCTGGATACCTCCATTGGGTTGCGATTACAGATTTGGAAAGCGGCCTTCCATCTCATCGGGGAGAATCCCTGGTTCGGCGTTGGTCCCGATGGGTTTGCGCGTTGGATGGCTCCATTGGTTTCTTCGGGGTTGATCACACCGGAGGCTGGGAACTTGGGGCGCGCGGAAGTTCACAACGAAATCCTGCTGCGCACCGTGAACATGGGAATATTTGGCTTGATATCCATCTTGAGCGTCTACATCGTCCCGGTGGTTATATTCGCGCGCGCGCGGACTTCGGCTTCGGCCGTGGCAAGGAGGGCAGGTTTAATGGGCCTGTGCCATATGGCGTGTTTCATCACCTTTGGGTTGACGGTCGAGATTCTCAATTTGAAGATGACCCTGGTGTTCTTCGCCTTGATCCTTACCGTGCTGCTGGCGCTTACGAAGAATGTTCATCTCGAGGCTGAGTCCAGGTCAGAGGTGCCCGTTGTTTAGCATCGTCATCCCAACTTGGAACAGTCTCGAATACCTTACCCTGTGCATCGAGAGCATTAAGAAGCACTCGCGCTTCGAACATGAGATCCTGGTGCATGTGAACGAGGGCTCCGACGGAACGCGTGCTTGGTTGGATTCGCAAGGGATCCGGTACAGCCACTCCCCGCGCAACATGGGGGTATGTCTAGCGGTGAATCATCTGTTTGGCCAAGCTAACCGGGAGTGGGTGCTCTACCTGAACGACGATATGGTCGTGTGCCCAAACTGGGATGAAGCCTTTGCACGCACCATCGAATCGGCGCGGACCCCGCTTGCTTTCTATTCGGGCACGCTGATCGAACCGGCCGAAAGTGCGCTACCGCACGTCATCACGGGTCATTACGGCCTGGCGCCGGGCGAGTTTTCCAGGGATAAACTCATCGAGCAATGCATGCTGGTTCCCGCGAAGGATATCTGCGGATATGCTTCTCAGCCCACGCTCATCCGCCGTGATCTGTGGCACCAGATCGGCGGCTACAGCATCGAATTCGGGCCGGGAATGAGCAGCGACGATGATTTGTTGATGAAGCTTTGGATTGCCGGATGCCGCACTTTCAAGATTGTCGGAGCGAGCCGCTTCTATCACTTCTCCTCGCGCAGCACGAACCGCGTACGCAAGAACAAGGGCGGGCGCA
>JBJXGQ010000236.1:0-24081 GCA_046160525.1 Burkholderiales bacterium | reverse complement strand
GCCACCAACTCGGCCACGGTTCGCACCTTGAGCGATGGTGTTGCGACGAGCACGGCGGGGCGGCGCAGGAACTGGGTGATGGGAGAGAAATCTTTTTCCGCGTTGTAAGCGGGCTTGAGCCCGATGGCCTGCGCGATAGCCTGCTCGTTGGGCGAGACATAAAGTAGCGTGTAACCGTCCGGCTTGGATTTCGCCGCGACCTTTACGCCATCTTGGATGTGGATGGCAACGTTGGACATCGTAGGTGAATGAGTCCGGATGGGATTGAACTGCGTGAGCCGGGTACGCATTGGAACCGCGTACACGGGTTTCCGCCCGATAGTGGGAAACTACTTGGCCAGTATGCTTACCGAAAGTGACTGCCTCATGAAATGTCAAGTCTCGGGGCATCCGGGCGTACGCACCATGGAACACGAAATCATTCCGCAATCATCGTGTCATGTTCGGCGCCCGCGCGAGCCAACGTCACGGCAGGATTAGCCACGATTGGTTGCCGTGAACCAATAGGCCGCCGTGATGCCATTGGCTCAATATCGTGATCGCGCTTAACAACGCATTACATTTCTCCGTGTCTGACCCCCCGTGTCTGACCCCTTTAGCGCCGACTGTTGGCCGCCACCTACTTTGCGCAGCACGCTTTGGATTGCGCCGCGACTGGATTAGGGGGCGACTTGCCCGCTGCCGGCGTTTGATCGTCTGCTTCAGACACACCAGCCGAGCCGCCGCGATCATCCTCACCGAATACGGCAATGGTTCCGAGTGAGTGGTAGGTCTCCCAGGCAACGCCCTGTGGGTCGGTCGTCCAATATTTGTTCGAGCGCGCGTAGCAGCAGGCTGCCTCGCCTGGTGCGGTCGCGCTGATGGCTGCGTCCGCGAGGCGCAGGCGCATGGCGTCCAATTCATCATCGGATTCCACCTGGATCCCCAGGTGATTGATCCCTTCTTCATGGCCGCGATTGGAAATCGCGAAATTGATTCGCGGATCTTCCAGCATCCATTTTGCGTAGTCCTCTTGCTTCACCGCGGGCTCGGCCCCAAACACCGCGGAGTAGAAGCGAATATTGGCCTCCAAATCCTCTACCGCCACATGCACATGAAAACGATTCATCTCTTGCTCCTTGACGCTCTAGGTTGAACGACTTTGACACCCAGGTTGGGCGCGCACTCGGAACCACAACCGGGCACACCAGCACCGCAACAATTTTCGTAGAGAAACTCGATCAGCTCTCGCATCGCGATGAAGTTTACGGAGTATTGAATGGACCGCCCATTCTGTTCCGCTCCAATCAGGCCCGCGCTCGCCAATTCCTTCAAGTGAAAAGACAGCGTCGGCGCCGCAATTCCTAACCTTTTAGCGATCGCACCCGGAGAAAGCCCTTCCAGGCCCTGCTCCACCAGCAACCGAAACACCGCCAATCGGTTCTCTTGGGCGAGCGCGCCGAGCGCTCTGACGACTTCTTTGGATTTCATGTTTCCAAATGTATCGAACTATTCGATCTATGTCAACGGCCTCGTTAGCAAAAACAACCGGATCTGTGCTAAGTATTCCTCCTTGCCAAGGACGGCGGCGACAACCACGCGAACAGCAACGTGGCGCAAGCTGCTCCCAGGATCTGCGCCAATACGAATCCGCCCGTGTCGGCAGCGCGGATTCCAGCGAAGGTGTTGGTCGCCGCCCGCGCGACGGTCACTGCCGGATTGGCGAAGGAAGTCGACGCCGTGAACCAATAGGCCGCCGTGATGTAGGCCGCCACGGCGAGGGGTATAACACCCGGCCTGCTGCGGGAGCACCCGATGATGACGGCAATCAATCCAAAGGTGGCGATGAACTCGCTCCAGCACTGCGCCCAACCTGCTCTCACGTGCGCGGATGCGGTGAAAAGCGGCAACTCGAACATCAAATGCGCCGCTGCCACACCGGCGAAGGCGCCTGCGACTTGAATCACCACATAGCTTGGAACGTCGCGCCACGGTGTATTGCCCTGCCACGCATCGGATAGGGTCACGACAGGATTGAAGTGCGCTCCCGATATGGGACCGAATACCAAAATCAACACCACCAATCCGGCCCCCGTAGCCACCGAGTTGGCGAGTAACGCGATGGCGTCGTTCCCATCCGAGAGGCGCTCTCCCATGATGCCCGAACCGACGACTACAGCCAGCAAGAGCGCGGTCCCCAGCGATTCCGCGACCAGCTTGCGCGCGAGACTCACGACGTCACGGACCCGATGGAAACCAGTTTTTCCTTGAGGGCGAGCTTGTCCAGGGAGCCGAGCTTCAGGCTGGTGAACAATCCGATGCGGCGGCTGAGTAGCGTATAGGCATTGAGAAACGCCCGGCGAACTACTTCCTCGCTTCCCCTCACCCTGGCCGGGTCCGGCACTCCCCAATGAGCGGTAATGGGCTGGCCGGGCCACACCGGACAGGTCTCGCCCGCCGCGTCATCGCATACCGTGAATACGAAGTGCAACTCGGGCGCTTCGGGCGTGGCGAACTCATCCCAACTCTTGCTGCGCAAGCCATCCACGGCGAGTCTTCCGAGGCGCAGTTGCTCTATCGCGTAAGAATTCACTTGGCCAGTCGGATGACTCCCCGCGCTGAATGCCTTGAACCGCCCGCCCGCGCTGTGATTGAGATACGCTTCGGCGATGATGCTGCGTGCGGAGTTCCCGGTGCACAAGAATAGTACGTTGTAAGGAGCGCTAGGCATGGGACCACCTACAGCGTTTAACGCAATTCAACCCTGACCCTGTACGGATCTTCACTTGGGAATCCGTCACCACACCCTGCGCTTGCGATCGTTTCATTCCTTCCTCCAATTCTTCCCATTGCGAAAAATTTCCTAAAAGCAATTCCGTCCAGTTGCGGATCGCGGGTTTGAACCCTGTCATTTTTTCCGTGCCGGTGCGAGGGGTTATCGCGAAGCCCGGAGGATTATCCGGGCCTTCAATGACATCTTCATGCCACGGAATAACTTGGACCGAAGCTGCCTAGTGCTAGAAGGCTATACCGGCGTCACTGGAATGTAACGTAGCAGTCACTCGGCTGTGATTCCGGTTTCCTTGACGAGCTTTACCCAGCGCACGCGCTCGGCGGCGAGCAATGCACGGAAGTCTTCCGGTTTGCTGGCGACGATTTCGGAGTCGGCGAATTCTCGGCGCGATTTGATGGCAGCGCTGTGCAATACCTTGCTCAGTTCGCTTTGCAGGCGCGCGATGATCTCGGGAGGCAACCCGGCGGGACCCGCCATGCCTGTCCAAATATACATCTCCACGTCCGGCATGCCGAGTTCGGTGAGGGTAGGAACATCCGGCAATTGCGGAGAGCGCGTTTTCCCGGTGGTGGCCAGCGCGACCAGGCGCCCCGCCTTCACCAGCGGATCCACGGTGGCGGCGAATCCGAAGCCGTAGGCCACTTGGCCCGCGATGAGATCGGTCACCATGGGGGCTTCGCCCTTGTAGGGCACGGAAGTCACATTGATACCCACGCGGCGGTTGAACACCTCGCCCACGAAATGATTCATGTGCGCCACCCCCGGCGTGCCGTAACTCACGCTTGCGCCTTGCTTCTTGACGTAGGCCACCAACTCGGCGACGGTTCGCACCTTGATCGAGGGCGTCGCGACCAGTACCGCGGGGCGGCGCAGGAACTGGGTGATGGGAGAGAAATCCTTTTCCGCGTTGTAACCGGGCTTGAGCCCGATGGCCTGGGCGATGGCCTGCTCGTTGGGCGAAACATAGAGCAAGGTGTAACCGTCTGGCTTGGATTTCGCGACGAGATCAGCGCCTAGCATTCCGCTCGCTCCAGCGCGGTTATCGATCATGATTTGCTGGCCCAGCGCTCGGCCGAGGTGTTCGGCGATGATGCGCGCTTGCGTGTCGGCTACGCCGCCGGCGGGCCATGGCACCACCCAGCGGATGGTCTTGCTGGGATAGGGGTCCGCCGCCTGCGCACTCGCGGCAAGCGAGAGCGCCAAAGCAAGACAGATTTTCCTGAAGTTCATCACACTCGCTCCATGGTCGCGGCGCAGCGCCTACCCTAGCCAGGCGGCAGGCTACTTGGAAGGCGAAGGTAACGCCAATGCTGGCACGGCGCTCGCCGCCCGGATGACGCTGAGAAGATTTTCAACATGGTACTGAGGCAGTGTCACGACCCGGTTCGTTCCCACCAAGTGGATGTAGCGGACCAACTCGTCGGGCGCCACGTCGCCGATGGCGTATTGCGCCAAGGGCTGGCTTTCATTGGGCTTGTACACGATGAGAATGATCTTGGGCACGACGACGCCAAAGCGGTCGTTGTCCTTGTCCAAGGGCGCCTCGCGCTCCATTCTCGCCTTGTCGAGCGCGCCAAACGCCTCGCCCATGCGCTGCGCCAGCACGTAGTCGGTCTGATGTTCGTGCCCGGATGCCGCCGCGGAGTGAGCGCCGTGATAGAACCAATTTCCCGCGGCATCGCGTTCGAAGCGGTGCAACTGGCCTTCATGGGCGATTTCGATCGCGCCCACTTGCGCCACCGCAATGGGCAGCAGATTGCGGCTGTCGGCGGCCTGCCCATGGCTATCGCCGCCGCCATGCTCGCCACGTTCGCGCCATTCCACAATACCAATGATCGCAAGCAGCCCCGCCAGTAGCACCCAGACGATGGCCGTCCGGGACTTCACCGCTGCTTCCACCAAACGGCGATGCCGATCACCGCAAGTAAAGCCGGGATAAGGACCAGGGACAAGAAGAAGGTTCCCTTCATCTGCTGGTTGGTGAGGTTGACGCGTGGCACGTCAAAGGTGCGCGGCTCGATGCCGATCAAGCTTTCCTGGGAAGCCAGGTAGTTCACGGCATTGAGGAACAGTTTGCCATTGCCAAGGAGATGGAAAAAGGAATTGGTGGCGAAATCCGAATCTCCCGCCACCACCAGCCTGGAGGACTTCAATTTTTCCAGATCGGTAAGCTCTTTCTCGGTATCGCCAGGCGATGGAGCATCGCCGCGCAAGTTCGCCATGATTTCCGCCGCGTTGCGCACCATGCCCGGGCTGCGCTTGGCGACGGCCATGAGGGTAAGGGGCCCTTTCAGGTCCGCGCCTTCATTGAATTGCGCGCGGTCGGGCGTGGTCTCGCCATAACTTTGCTTGGATGAATTGACCAGCGGTATGGCACTGGTTCCCGGCACCCGGTCGGGAGTCGGCGAAATAGAGCGGGCACCAGGAAAGAAAGTCAGCGGTAATTCACGCGTAACTTGGTGAAAGTTGAAATTGGTGACCGCGGGCGCCGATGGATCGGCCCAGAAGTGGTTGGTCTCGTCGATGACGATATCGTCGTCGAGCACCATGCTGTATTCGGCGACGACCGCTTCGAGCCCCGACTTGACGAAAGGATCAAGCAGGAAGAACCCGTTGCCGCCTTCGCGCAGGAAGGCGCGGATGGACTCTACCTCTGTCTTCAATAGCGCAATCTTGGGCCCCGCGACGACCAACAGGGCACAGCGTTTGAGTGTGTGGCCCGTTTGCACGAGAGCGATTTTCTCCACGCTGTAATTCATGCTCTCCAGGGCTTGGCGTGCCTTGGCCATGCCGTGCTGCTGGTGCAGAACCACTTTGGTGCCCATGCCGTGGGAGTGGCCGGCGGCGCCTTCCATGTGATCGTGGGATTCCTGGCTGAAGGCGTCCGCCTCGCCGTGCCCATCGAGAAAACACACCAACTGTTTCTTGCCTTGGGAAGCGCGCAATATTCCGTTGGAAATATCCGTTTCGGAGGGGCCGTTGATCGTGATTTTGCGATCCTCGCTCTCCAGAATCGCGGTGCCGGCGAATTGCACGTTCATGAGCCGCGCCTGCGCGGGATTGAGCACGGGATCGTGCAGCACCAGGGACAGGTTCTTGTTCTCTCGCACCATCAGTTGGTACAGCTCCACGGTTTCGCGCATCATCGGGTCGTGGAAGAACGTGATCTTCACCGGCTTGTCCACGGCACGTAGCATTTTCACGGTCTGTTCGGAAAGCGAGAAGCGCTTGGCTGTGGTGAGATCAAAACGCAGAGGTGCCAGCACCGACAGGTAAGCGAGCGCACAGATAACGCCCACGCCGCCCAGCGTTTGCAAGGCGATTTCGCCCCGGCGCCGGCCCAGCATGCCCGCCAGTTCGCGTCGCATGGAGCTAGCTCCATACACGATCAGCGCGGCCCCGGCGAAGGCAACCAGGCCGGTCCAGAGTTGGTACTGCATCAAAATGGTGTGCGCGACCGCCGCCGCGGCCACCAACGCCACGCCCAGCAATAAAATCATTCCAGCGCGAAAGGAACTCATTTCTTCAGCGCCTCCATTGCAGATAACCGGCGTTGAGCGTCATCGCGGCGGCACACACCAATAAATAAAAAGCCACCGCTTCGCTGCGCAGCAGCCCCTGTATGAAATCCCCGTAATGCAAGGCGAAGGACAGGTAGCTGGTGAGTTCCCGAATCGCGCCGGCACTTTGGTAATTGCGCAGGTGCCCCACGTACCAGAAGGCGAGCAGGACAGCCACAGTGACCAAGGCGGCGACGATCTGGTTTTGGGTCAGCGCGGAGAAAAGCTGCCCCACGGCAAGACAAGCCATGCCGAGCAGGAGAAAACCCACGTAGCCCGCGAAGATGGTGCTCATCTCCGGATTGCCATACAGATACAGCGGAATCAGATTCACCATGGTGCACACGGTAAGCAGCAACAAAATCGTCGCGGCGCCCAGGAACTTGCCCAGCACGATCTGCCATGGCTTGAGCGGTAGCGTTGCGAGGAGTTCCATGGTGCGGGCGCTGTATTCCGCGGAGAACAAGCGCATGGAGATGAAGGGCGAGAGCGTCACCAGCAAGATGCCCATGTTTTGCAGCGTCGTGTCCATGTTGGCGCTGCCCGTCAGGAACACGTTGTAGAGAAAGAAGTAGCCCGTGCCGAGGAGAAACACGGCCACCACGAAATAGGCAATCGGCGAGCGGAAGTAAGTGAGGATTTCCTTGTAGTAAACCGCGGCCATGCTTCTCATGCGTGCGCCTCCCCGGCCGCGCGCTGCGCGTTCACGTATTTGAGGAAAATGTTTTCCAGAGTGGGTTGCTGGCGCTCCAGGCGCAACAAATCCCAGCGCGCGGCTACGGCGCGGGCAATCTTGGCTTCAACGCCTTCTTGCGCACCGATCTGGCATTCCGCATGAAGCACGTTCCCCGCTGGCGTGATGTGCACTTGCGTGACTCCTTCGACGGCCAACAACTCGCCGCGCAGTGCCTCGGCCGGCGCGACCGCGCTCAACAGCACGCGATTGGTTTGTTCGGAGGCGCGTCTTAAATTCGCGGGTGAATCCACCGCGAGCAAGCGGCCGTGGTTGATGATGGCGACGCGCTGGCAGATCATCGTCACCTCCGGAAGGATATGGGTGCTCAGGAGCACGGCTTTCTTCTCGCCAAAGGCGCGAATCACTTCGCGCGTCTCCTGAATCTGGCCTGGGTCCAGGCCGGCCGTGGGCTCATCGAGCAGCAACACTTCCGGATCCCCCAGGAGCGCCTGCGCCAAGCCCACGCGCTGGCGGTAACCCTTGGAAAGTTTGTAGACCTCGCTTTTCAACACCTCTTCGAGCTTGCAGGCGTTGGAGACGCGCTCGATTTCGCGCGCTATTTGCGCGCCCGGCACGCCCTTAACCTTCGCGACGAAACCCAGGTACTGCGAGACATGCAAGGTGTCGTAGAGCGGAGGGTGTTCGGGTAGATAACCCAATTTCTTGGCGGCTGCCTCGTTATCCGATGCCATGTCGTGGCCCGCCACGCGCACGGTGCCCGAAGTGGCCGTGGTGAAGCCCGCGATCATGCGCATGGTCGTGGTCTTGCCAGCACCATTGGGCCCGAGAAAACCGACGATCTCGCCTTTCTCGACGGTGAAGGACAGATCGTGAATGATGGTCTTGGAGCCGTAGCGTTTGCTGACGGACTCAAGCGCGATCGCTGAAGGCATGGTGGGATCGATAAGGACCGGCTAGGATTACAAAGGGCGATTAAACACGAAGGACACGACGGTACACGAAGGAAATCAAAATCATCGAGACAGCATCGCCCTCACCCAATGGGTGAACCTCGGTGTTCTCGGGTTTCTTCGTGTTTCCTTCGTGGGACTTCGTGTCCTTCGTGTGCAAAAACTTTCTTAGGTTTCACTAAAAGAAAGGCCCCCGGATGGGGGCCCCTCTCAAACTTCAAGAATGAAACTTCTTATTTGTGCCAGCGTCCGCCCTTGGCGGCGTACTGGTCCTGGTCGTGCGCCATGAATATATCGGCACCTTCCAGATCACGCATGAACTTCAGGCGGTTGACGGAAGCGGTGTAGTCCTTGACGCTGTAGTTCAGGCCAGCGGGATGACCATCCAGGTTTTCCTGCATCCAGATCGCGTCTTGGCTGATGATGATGCTACGGCCGCTGGCGAGTTTCACCTTCATGGACTGGTGCCCCAGGGTGTGGCCGGGGGTGGACAGAACCATCACGGAACCGTCACCGAACAGATCGTAATCGCCTTCGAGTTCGAGGTAGTTGAACTCGCGAGCGTTATCGATATCGGCCATCACGAAGGTACCGGGGCTGCTGCGGCCCTGGAACTTCTCGGGGAACCAACCTTGATAGAGTTCCTTCTTCTGGAACACATGGATGGCGTTGGGGAACGATTCGATGTTACCGACGTGATCCAAGTGGGTATGCGAGGTCACCACCGCCTTGACTTTGGACGGATCGTAGCCCAGCTTCTTGATCTGCATGTCGATCACGTCGTCGGACTTCTGCGAGGGCTTCAGGAAATCGCAGTTGCCGGGCGCCCAGTATGACTTGCAGTTCGACATGCCATCGGAAATGGCCTTGTTGTTACCGGTGTCGAACACGACCAAGCCCTTGGGATGGTCGATGACCCACATGCTGACCGGGATGGTGATGTCACGCTGCTTTTCTTTCGGAACGGTCGGAATCAATCCTGTAATGGGAAATGGCCCAAAGGTACCGCTGGTGGTCCAATAGACTTGCTTGACTTGCGCGAACGCAGCCAAGGAGCCCGCCATTAATGCCGCACCAACGGTCGCGGCCACTAAACCTGACTTCTTCATTGCTTGTGTCTCCTCTAGATCATGATCCAAAGCACCCGCTCGCCAAATCCCTCGCGAGCCCTGCAGATAAGAAAAGTGGATTATGTCCCCCTTTCTGACTCTTACGGTCCTCTTTGAGCGGCTGCAATCTCTTGAGCACTTGCTCAACGCACTGCAAGCGCAGAGTAGCCGATCCGGCGGCGGGCTGTAAAGAGCCCCTGAAGGGGTATAACCGCCGGGCGCTACTCGGCGTCCGCGGGTATGAGATCGAGCTGGTGGCCCTGAAAATTCTCCTTTTGCGGCGTGCCATTGCGCCCGGCTTCGACACCGGCCAGGTATTCCTGGGTCACATCTCCTGTGATGTAATGCCCGTTGAAGCAGGAAATCTCGAAATTCGCGATGCGCGGATTGACGGAGGACACGTCCCGTATCAAGGCATCGAGATCCTGGTAGATCAAGCGGTCGGCACCGATTTCGCGGGCGACGCCCTCATCGTCTCTCCCAGTCGCGATCAATTCCTTGGGGCTGGGCATGTCGATCCCGTAGACATTGGGGAAGCGGATCGGCGGCGCGGCCGAGGCGAAAAAAACCTTGTTGGCGCCCGATTCGCGCGCCATTTGCACGATCTCGCGGCTCGTCGTACCTCGCACGATGGAGTCATCCACCAACAGCACGTTCTTGCCCTTGAACTCCATGGAAATGGCGTTCAGCTTCTGGCGCACGGATTTCTTGCGCACTTCCTGCCCCGGCATGATGAAGGTGCGGCCGATATAGCGGTTCTTGATGAATCCCTCGCGGTAACTCAGATTCAGGCGCTTGGCCAGTTCCATGGCGGAAGGCCGGCTCGAATCCGGTATGGGGATCACGACATCGATATCCAAATTTCCGTACTGGCGCTTGATCTTGTCCCCCAAACTCTCGCCCATGCGAAGCCTGGTTTCGTACACCGAGATGCCATCGATCACGGAATCGGGCCTGGCGAGATAGACGTACTCGAACATGCACGGATTGTGGGAACTGCGCAGCGCGCACTGGCGGCTGTGGAAATTACCGTCCAAATCGATGAACACGGCCTCGCCGGGTTGCACGTCGCGCACTAAATGAAATCCCAGGGTATCCAAGGCCACGCTCTCCGAGGCCACGGCGTACTCGCGGCCCTTGTCCGTCATGACGGAGCCGATCACCAGAGGCCGAATGCCGAAAGGATCGCGAAAAGCGAGCAAACCGTAACCGGCGATCATGGCGACACAGGCGTAGGCGCCGCGGCAACGCCGGTGTACGCCGGCCACCGCCATGAAAATGGTATCGGGGTCCAGCTGCGAAGACGTGCAATGCTCTTGCAGCTCGTGGGCCAATACGTTGAGTAACACTTCGGAATCCGAATTGGTATTGACGTGCCGCAAGTCCTGCCGGAACAGCTCGCTCTTGAGTTGGTTGGTGTTCGTGAGATTGCCGTTGTGGCCCAGCGTGATGCCGAAGGGCGAATTCACGTAAAGGGGCTGGGCCTCGGCTTCCTCGAAGGCGGAGCCGGCCGTGGGATAGCGGCAATGGGCAATGCCAGCGTTGCCGCGCAGCGCGCGCATATTGCGCGTGCGAAATACGTCGCGCACCAGGCCCGGGCCTTTGTGCAAGTGAAAATTATCCGCCTGCGAAGTGGAGATACCCGCAGCGTCCTGCCCGCGATGCTGCAGCACCAGGAGGCCATCATAGAGGAGTTGGTTGACAGGACCTTTCGCAACCACACCGATGATTCCACACATGCCGCGTTGCTCCTAGCCTTGGGCCACCTTGCAAGGCGCGCAAGTATACCTAAGCCGGCGGCGCCGGAGCTGCGATGAATTAGCGTAGCTAGTAGCTCACTCGCTTCTGAAACGCCTCCGGCATGAAGGGCAAGACTTCCTTCGCCACGGCTTCCAGGGGCGGGCTGAACATGGCGTTACGCCAGAACACTTCGCGCGGCAAGGGCGTGAGGCCGGCCACCAGCACCAACACCACCGCGATCAGCGCGCCGCGAAAGGTTCCAAACACGGAGCCCAGGGCGCGGTCCAGGGTGCCCAGGCCCGCGTGCTTCACCAGTTGCGAGAGCGACCAGCTCACGAGCATGAGCAAAAGGAGGGCGCATGCAAAAACCGCCGCGAACACCGCCGCCAATCGCAAGGTTGGACTGGCTATGCCCTCGGGAACGTGGACGGACAAAGGCTCGTAGAAAGCGCGGGAAATCAAGAAAGCTCCGATCCATGCGCCCAGGGAGAACACTTCACGCACCGCGCCTCGCACCACTCCCAGCAGTACGGACACGGCGAGTATGCCCAGGACGGCGTAGTCGAATAATGTCAGGGCGCTATTGGCCAAGGGCGGCGATCTTGGGCTCCATGCCCAACTTCAGCTTCATTTTCGCGATGCGCGCTTGCATGCGCTCGGCCTCGGCGAGGGAATTGAAGGGGCCCGCGCGCACCCGGGTTTTGGTGGAGTGCCCGGTCTTCACCACTTCGGAGAATGCCTTGATTCCCTCGGCGAGAAGCGCATCCTGGAGCTGGCGTGCGTTCTCGGGGTTGGAAAACGCGCCCAGTTGAATGACCAAGGATGTCTGTTCGGTGGCCGTCTCTGGCGCCTGTTCGGCCATGGCCACGTCCTCTTCCTGCGTTTCGGCATCGGGCGGAGTGAGATCCGGGGGCGTTTCCGCCACGGGAGTCTCGGCGGCGGCAGCGGAGGGTTCCGGCGCGGGCGGTGCTGGCACCTCGCGCACTTGCGCGGGCATTTGCACGCGCACGGATTGAGCTTGCGGCCGTGGCTCCGAATCCAGAATCCACGGCAAGATTACGATCATGACCAACACCATGAAACTCGCGCCTACGAGACGGCGGCGCGCACGTTTCCGAAGTTGGATTTCCTCTTGCGAGATGGCGGCCTTTGCCATGATGTTCAGCGGCCCAGGAGAGCGAGCACGTCGGCAACGGTATAAAACGAACCTGACACGACGATTCTATCACCGGGTTGCGCGACACTCTCCGCCGTGGCGAACGCTTCCGCGGGCGATGCATGCAGAGAATAACGTTCGGCCCCCGCGCCCGCGAGTGCTTGCGCCAAGCGTTGCGCCGTGGCCGCGCGCGGCCCGGACAAATCCGCCAGAAACCAGCGATCCACCACCGGCGCCAGTTGCGCCACCACTCCTTCGATATCCTTGTCCTTCAGCATTCCCAGCACGGCCAGGGTCGAGGCGAATTTTCCGTGATCCGCCAGATTCTCCACCAGGCGCTGTGCGGCACCCGGGTTGTGAGCCACGTCGAGCACGACCACGGGCTGCCCAGGGAGCACCTGAAAACGCCCTGCCAGTTCCACATCCACCAAGCCACGGCGCACCGCACCCATGTCAACGGGTAGCCTTTCATGCAACGCATCGAGTACCGCCATGGCCGTGGCGGCGTTGGTAAGTTGCACGCGGCCGCGCAGAGCAGGCCATGGCAACCCCTTGCGCTGCCCGCGCCAGCTCCAATAATCCCAATGCCCAGCTTGCGCCCCGCAGCCAAAGTCGCGGCCTATCAATTTGAGATCCGCCCCAGTGGCGCGGGCGTGTGCCGTGAGCGTCGCCGGCGGATCATCGTCCGCACAGATGGCCGCGACACCCTGCCGGAAAATGCCCGCCTTCTCGAAACCGATGGATTCGCGGGTAGGCCCGAGGTACTCGACGTGGTCGATGCCAATATGGGTAACGGCGGCGCAGCTTGGCTCGAACAAGTTCACCGCATCCAGGCGCCCGCCCAACCCTACCTCCATCACCGCCACATCCACCGCCGCGTCCGCGAATACCTGCATGGCGGCCAAGGTGCCGAATTCGAAGAAGGTCAAGGGCACCGAGCCGCGTACCGCCTCGACCTTGCCGAATGCGGCGCACAGTGTTTCGTCATCCACGGGCCTTCCCTGGATGCGGACACGTTCGTTGTAACGCAGCAGATGGGGTGAGGAATAAGACGCCACGCGATAGCCCGCGCAGCGCAACATGCTTTCCAGAAAAGCGCAGGTCGAGCCCTTGCCGTTGGTGCCACCCACGGTGATGAGGGGAAAGGGAACCGCGAGCCCCATGCGCGCCCACACGCTTTGCACCCGGGCAAGACCCAATTCGATGGTCTTGGGGTGCAAGCGTTCGAGATGCGCGAGCCAGTCCGCTAATGTGTACGGGGAATCGTTTCCCTGGGCAGACGCGATGGGGTGGCCTACTGTTGCAATACGGGCGCGCGCATGAGCAAGGTGGCAAGCCGCGCCAACCGGTCACGCATCTCGCGCCGGTCCACGATCATGTCCACCGCGCCGTGATCCAGCAAGAACTCGGCGCGCTGAAAACCTTCCGGCAGGGTCTGCTTGGTGGTCTGCTCGATGACGCGCGGCCCCGCGAAGCCGATCAGCGCGCCCGGCTCGGCGATCACCACGTCGCCGATCATGGCGAAACTGGCCGATACGCCGCCCATGGTAGGGTCGGTGAGCACGGAGATGAAGGGCAAGCGTTCCGCCGCCAGTTGTGTAAGCGCCGCCGTGGTCTTGGCCATCTGCATGAGGGACATGAGACCTTCTTGCATGCGCGCTCCGCCGCTCGCGGAAAAACAGATGAAAGGCACCTTCTGCTCGATGGCGCACTGCACGCCGCGCACGAATCGCTCGCCTACCACCGAGCCCATGGAGCCCCCCATGAAGCGAAACTCGAAGGCCGCCGCCACCACGGGGACGGTCTTGATGGCGCCCTGGATGACCACGAGTGCATCCGTCTCGCCGGACTGCTCGGCGTCGGCCACCAATCGCTCCGCGTATTTTCTGCTGTCCACGAACTTCAAGAAATCCACCGGGACCACTTCGGAGCCCACCTCGTACTGGCCCTCGGGGTCCAGCATCATTTCCAAACGCTCCCTGGCGGAAATACGGTTGTGATGCCCGCACTTCGGGCACACGTGGGCGCTTTGTTCCAGGTCCGCGCGGTAGAGCACCGCCTCACAGGTATCGCACTTGGTCCACAACCCCTCGGGCACCGCTTTCTTCGCGGTGCCGGGGCTGCGTTTGATCTTAGGCGGTAGAAGCTTCTGGAGCCAACTCATTACGCCTCCTTAATGAATAAATCGAACAATCACGCGTCAATGGCGTCGCGCATTTCCTTTACCAGCCGCCCAACACGCTGCACCACATCGCCGGGGGAAGAATTTTCGATCTCTTGCACGATACGGCTACCCACTACCACGGCATCAGCGAATTGCGCCACGGCGCGCGCGGTCTGCGCATCGCGTATACCGAATCCTACGCCGATGGGCAGTGCCGAGTGGGCGCGAATTCTTGGAAGCATGGCTTGCACTTGCTCCAGATCCAAACTGGCCGCGCCCGTCACGCCCTTGAGCGACACGTAATAAATGTACCCGGTGGCCACGCGCCCCACATCGGCCATGCGGCTATCCTTGGAGGTAGGCGCCAACAGGAAAATACAGTCGATGCCGCGATCCTTAAGCAGCAAGGTGAGTTCATGGCTTTCCTCCGGCGGGTAGTCCACGATCAGCACGCCGTCCACACCGGCTTCCTTGCACGCACTGGCGAATTTTTCGTAACCCATGGCCTCGATGGGATTGCCGTATCCCATCAGCACCACCGGCGTGGTCTTGTCCGTCTTGCGAAAGCGCGCCACCACATCGAGCACGCCGCGCACCGTGGTCTTGCCCTTGAGCGCGCGCTCGCTGGAGCGCTGAATGGTGGGCCCATCGGCCATCGGGTCGGAGAATGGCATCCCCAATTCGATGATGTCGGCCCCCGCTTTCACCAAGCCATGCATGATGGCCAGCGAAGTATCGAGATCCGGATCCCCTGTTGTGATGTATGGGATGAGGGCTTTGCGGCCCTTGGCGCGCAGGGTTTGGAAGGTGGGGGAGATGAGGGACACGGAGGCTTGGGGCTTGGGGCTGGGGGCTGGGGGCTGGGGGCTGGGGGCTAGGGGCTTGGGGCTTGGGGCTAGGGGCTAGGGGTTAGGGGCTAGGGGTTAGGGGCTTGGCTCGGTGCCGGGTTCTCCCCAGCCTCCAGCCCCAAGTCCCTAGCCCCAGATTTTAGAGTTCTATCCCGGAATACTTGGCGATCGTATGCATATCCTTATCGCCGCGTCCGGAGAGGTTGACCAGCAGTATCTTGTCTTTCGCCATCGTAGGCGCGATTTTCATGGCGTGGGCCAGGGCATGGCTCGATTCCAGGGCGGGCATGATACCTTCGGTGGTGGTTAAGCGGTGGAAGGCGGCGACGGCTTCGGCGTCGGTGATGGAGACATATTGCGCGCGCCCGCTGTCTTTCAGCCATGAATGCTCGGGGCCCACGCCGGGATAATCGAGGCCCGCCGAGATGGAATGGGTTTCGATAATCTGCCCGTCTTCGTCTTGGAGCAGGTAGGTACGGTTGCCGTGCAGCACGCCCGGCCGCCCCGCGCACAACGTGGCGGCGTGGCGCCCCGTGGCGATGCCATCGCCGGAAGCTTCCACGCCGATAATCTTCACGGCGCGGTCCTGAATATAGGGATAGAACATGCCAATGGCGTTGGAGCCTCCGCCTACGCAAGCGATGATGGCATCGGGCTGGCGGGCGTGGGTCTCCAGCATTTGTTCGCGGCACTCGGTGCCGATCACCGTTTGGAAATCGCGCACCATCATGGGGTAGGGGTGGGGCCCCGCCACGGTGCCGATGATGTAGAAGGTGTTCTCGACATTCGTGACCCAATCGCGCATGGCTTCGTTCAACGCGTCCTTCAAGGTCTTGGAGCCGCTTTCCACCGGCACCACAGATGCCCCTAGCAGCTTCATACGGTACACGTTCGAGGCTTGGCGCTTCACGTCCTCCGAGCCCATGTACACCACGCATTCCATGCCGTAGCGCGCCGCCACCGTAGCCGAGGCCACGCCGTGCTGGCCGGCACCCGTCTCGGCGATGATGCGCCGCTTACCCATGCTTTTTGCCACCAGCGCCTGGCCAATGGTGTTGTTGATCTTGTGGGCGCCCGTGTGATTCAAGTCCTCGCGCTTCAACCAAATCTGCGCGCCGCCCAATTGCTCCGACAAGCGTTTGGCGTGATAGATGGGGCTGGGCCGCCCAACGTAGTGCTTCAGATCGTAGGCGAATTCTTTTTTGAAAGCCGGATCGTCCTTCAGCCGCAGGTACTCGCGCTTGAGTTCATCGAGCGCATGGATCAAGGTCTCCGCCACGAAGGTGCCGCCATAGGGGCCGAAATGACCTTGCGCATCGGGCAGGTCATAGAGCTTACCGGCTTCGTACATCTGCATTTCTGACTTCCTCCATGAAGGCCGCTATCTTAACGGGATCCTTGACCCCCTTGTCTTGCTCGACACCGCTGCTCACATCCACGGCCCAGGGACGAACGGCACGGATGGCGGCCCCCACGTTGGAGGGCGCCAACCCTCCGGCCAGCACGATGGGAAGCGGCAGCTTGGCGGGAATGAGACTCCAATCGAAGGATGCCCCCGTGCCGCCATGGTTTCCCTCGACAAAAGCGTCGAGCAGCAAACCCTTCGCACCGGCAAAACGCTGGGCGCATTCTAGCAAAGGGATGCCGGGCTTCACTCTCACCGCCTTGAGATAGGGTTGGCCGAACTGGCCGCAGAACTCAGGTGTCTCGTCCCCGTGGAATTGCAGCAGTTGTAGCGGCACTTGCCCCAGCACTTGCGCCACGAATTCCGCGGACGGATCCACGAATAAACCCACCGTGGTCACAAAGGGCGGAAGCGCTTGCGCAATAGCCTGGGCCGCCCCGGCCGTCACACAGCGCGGGCTGCGCGGGGCAAACACCAATCCTATAGCGTGGGCGCCCGCATGCGCGGCGGCTAGCCCGTGCTCGATCTTGGTAATCCCGCAAATCTTGACGGCTGTGGACACGTTGGATTGGACTAACTTAAAGCACTCGCCATGAGCGCAGCGACAGAAGAGCCAGGCTCGGGGAATCCCCAAGCCGCATCGTATTGTACGGCGGACAGGTAAAGGCCCGACGGCGAAAAGGTGGGTGCCGCCACTCTACGGTCGCGTGTTTCCAGGACTTCCTTCATCCAACCCGGCGGCCGGGTGCCCGCGCCTACGTACACCAGGCTCCCAACGATATTGCGCACCATGTGATGCAAGAAGGCGTCGGCGGCAAAACGAAAAACCACGAGCGCGCCAACTTGGTCGATGCGCGCCAACCGCATCTCCTTCACGGGAGTCTTCGCTTGGCACTCCGCCGCGCGAAAGGAACTGAAATCGTGAACGCCGAGCAAATGGGCGGCAGCCTCGCGCATGGATGGCAAATCCAAGGGCCGGTGGCACCAGCCCACCCGGCGCGTGGCGATTCCAGGGCGCTCGGGGCGGTTGAGCAACAGGTAGACATAGGCGCGGCCGCGCGCGCCGTAGCGCGCGTGAAACTCAGGCGTGACCTCGCGCGACCATTTCACCGCGATGGAATCCGGCAAACAGGCATTCACGCCGCGGACCCACGCCGTCAAGGGGCGCTTGACGCTGGTGTCGAAGTGAATGACTTGACCGGTCGCGTGTACGCCCGCATCGGTGCGCCCGGCGCAGTGGGACTCGATGGGCTGCGCGGCGATTCGCGAAAGCGCGGCATCCACCGCATCTTGCACGGCACACCCGGAGGGTTGCGTCTGCCAGCCGCAAAATCCCGATCCGTCGTACTCCAATCCCAGGGCGATTCTAGTAAAGGTGCCTGCCATGGCCGTGTGTAATGAGACCCGGCCGCGAGATTACCAAATGACAAGCGCCCGGCACTGGCTAGGGCGCGGGCGCTTGAGGGAGTAGCTAGGGGTTGCTTAGGCCAATGCTTCCAGCACTTTCTCCGCCGCGACTTTCTGGTCATCGTCGCCTTCCTGCACGACTTCCCGCAGGATCTCGCGCGCACCTTCCTTGTCGCCCATCTCTTGATAGGCCTTGGCCAGGTCGAACTTGGTCTGCACGTCGTGCCAATGCTCGTCCTTGGTGCCGTTGGTGCTGGAGGAGGGCCCATCCAGATCCAGCGAGATGCTGGACAAATCCACGTCCGGCAAATTCGGCGAGGGACCATCGGAGCCGAACCGGGGTTCGGACTTGCCGTCCATGGTCGCATCCAGCGATAGCCTGCCCACATCCAGATCGAGGCCGCCGGGTTCGGACTTGGAGTTGCCGGCACCGCCCGTCAGGGTGTTGAGGTCCAGATCGAAGTCCAGGCTGGCGCCCTCCTCCGAACCCTTGGCCTCCTGGGTACGGGACATATCCGCGGTCATGTCCATCTGGGGCATCTGACGCGTCTTCGCGTTGGCATCCACCGTGTGGTCAAGGTTTTGTTGGCCGGTGCGATTCAGTATCTGGGTGCGCGCATCGGGGTCCGAATACTTGTTGTCCAGATCGGCGGACGCCACGTTGACCGTGAGGTTTCCAAGGTCGATGTCCGTGGTGCTCGACTCCCCGCTCTGGTTCATTCCCAGATCGAGGTCAAGCTTATCGTTGATACCGGAGGACGTCTCACTGGCGCTTGGCCCCGCGCTCATGTCAGCACCGGCGTAACGCGAGTTGGAAGGATCGAGCTGGTATCCCATGCGGGCTGCCTTGCGCCACAGTTCGCCCTTGCCTCCGCAAGCGGCAAAGAGGGTTTCCGCGACGGGGTTAAAGGCCGCGGAATCCTTGCGCTTGTGATAAATCTCCAGCAACTTCAGATGCACCTCTTGGCGGTGGGGCTGGGATTTCAGAGCGTCCTTGAGGATTTGCTCGGCTTGGGTATCGCGGCCATAGGCGAGGTAAACATCGGCTTCCGCCACGGCATCGACATCTTCCGAAACGTGATCTCCCACCGTTTTTGCGCTACTCGCGGGGGCCATGGCTTCTTCTGGCACGGCTTCGGCATGGCGGGGGGACATGGAGGGTTCTTCGGCCTCGTCGTCCTCATCGTCCATCTCGGCGGCTGACTTGCGCTTTTTCCAAGCCACGAATCCGCCTAATCCCAGGAGGACGAGCAAGCCCGCGCCTCCGGCCAGATAGAGCGGCTCGCCCAGAATTTTCTCCATGAGGGTGGGCTCGGGAGGAGGTGTGGTTGGCGCCATCGGTTTTTTCGCGACTGCCGGGGGCTTCGTCGTCTGCGCCGTTACAGCCGGTTCGGACTGGGCGGGAGGAGGAGTAACGGCCGCGGGAGCAGGCGCCGCGGCGGGCTGTTCGGCAACAGGAGGCTTAGCCGGCTCCTCAGCCATGGGAGCAGGAACGGGAGCGGGTTTCGCCACTTCCTTGCTAGCGGATTTTTCCGTATCCGCCATCTTCTTGCTCTTGATCTCCAGCAAGGCTTCCATGTCCTTGAGTTGGTTCTCAAGCTTGGCGGCACGATCCTTCGCTTCCGCAACAGCTTTGCCTCGCGCGGCCGCCTCTTCCGGGGACGCGTGATTACCCTGGGCTTTAGTGTCGCCTTTACCGCCGGGGACAGCTACGGACGTATCCGCCGGCGTCTCACCCTTGGAAAGCTTCAGTACTTCCTTGGGTTGTTGGACCGGAGCCGCGGGCTTCTCGTCGATTTTCGTGGTCACAGCACCCGAAGCGCTTTGGCTCGATTCGGAAAGGGCGGGAGTGCTGTCCACATTGCCGGCGATCTTTGCGCGCCAAGCATTCCAGTCCGCGGTTTGAACTCGCACTTCCTTACGCGCCTCGGCAGGGGTGACCACCAACTGCTCTGAAGGATCGGGGAGGCGTAGTATTTTCCCGGTCTTCAGACGGTTCATGTTCTTGCCGGCGAAGGCGTCGGGGTTGGTGCGGTAGAGCACCACCAGCATCTGCTCCAACGTCACATCCGCGGGCTTCACTTCGCGCGCTATTTTGCCCAAGGTATCGCCACGCTTAACGGTGCGGATAATGGGCTCCGCGGCAGCCTTCTCGGGAGTCGCATGGCTCCCAGGCGCGTTCTCGGAGGGAGCTGTGTCCTGCGCCAGGGCGGACTGCTCACTCGAAACTTGTTCGGTACCTGGAGCAGGGGAAGCTGCTGGATCAGCTGACGCGGCGGTAGGTTCACCGGCCGGGGCAGGCTGCGGAGCTGCTTCGGCGCTCAGTTCTACCGAGGGGGTAGCCGGAGCTTCGTTCAAGGGAGCCGTCGTAACCGGAACCTCGGCCGTAGGCGCGGGGCTAACGGACTCTTGGGGCAGTGCCGGTTGTGGCTCGCTTGCCAGCGGGGCGGGGGTTGCGGGCGGCACGGTTTCTTGCGCCGTATAGACGGGTGGGTCGAGCAGAGCCGTGTAGGCGCGCAGCAACCGTCCGCCATTCCAGCGCAGGTCCACCAATACGTCCACGAAGGGCTCGCTTACGGGGTTCGCGCTCGAAATGCTGACGTAGTGCTCGCCATTGGGGCGAACGTCGAGGGCGATCTTGAGTCCCCACGCCCCGCTGGGGTAGGGAAGATTCGCTTGTATGTACGCCTCTACTGCCGCGAGCCGGGCTGAGAGCGAGTCGCGTTCGCCTTTTTCGACGGCCACGACTTCGATTTCCGCCTTAAGCGGCTCACCCAAGTTCGAGAGCACTGTTAGCTTGCCCAATCCCGCCGAATAAGCGGACAAAGGCAGGCTCATCAATGCGCCAGCAAAGAGGATCGCGCGTCTGGAAAGTCGGCTCACTGCGCCCCCTATTATTCCTAAGTCATTGAGATTGAAAATAACATCATGGTAATCGCGATGCAAGCCATACTCGCATCGTTGGCCCCCATGCGTACCGCATACGTATCATCCGCGTGCCGCATATGTTTAATTCGCGTGCCGCATACGTTATTTCCGAAGGGTCAAATATAGCTATACCGGTCTCGTTTTCGGCGCCTGGATGAAGCTCTTTAGCTATTTTTCAAATACGGCATGACATTGCACTAATTCGATTCGCGCCGGGGCTCAGTGGTTCAACACGATCCGCAGCATGCGGCGCAGCGGTTCCGCGGCACCCCACAGTAGTTGGTCTCCCACGGTAAAGGCCGCCAGGTACTCCCCGCCCATGGGCAACTTGCGCAGCCGCCCCACGGGGATGGAAAGCTTTCCGGTAACGGCCGCCGGGGTGAGATGTTTAAGGCTTGGCTCGCGTTCGTTGGGCACTACTTGCACCCACTCGTTCGCCCCGGCCAGCATGGATTCGATGTCCTTCAACGGCACATCTCGGCGTAACTTCACGGTGAGGGCTTGAGAGTGGCAGCGCATGGCACCGATGCGTACGCAAATGCCATCGATGGGAGTAGGCGCTTGTTCCGTCCCCAGGATCTTGTTGGCTTCCGCCATGCCTTTCCACTCTTCCTTGCTCTGGCCATTGCCCAGATCCTTGTCGATCCATGGCAGCAGGCTGCCCGCCAGGGCGTAGCCGAAATTCTCCTTGGGAAAGGTATCGCCGCGCAAGGTCTGCGCGACCTTCTTGTCGATGTCCAGGATGGAGGAGGCAGGATCGTCCATCAACGCACCGGGGGCCCGGCTAGCCTCGCCCATCTGCTGCAACAGCTCGCGCATGTTCTGGGCGCCAGCACCCGAGGCGGCTTGGTAGGTCATGGCCGTTATCCACTCCACCAGTCCGGCCTTGAATAAGCCGTGCATCCCCATCAGCATGAGGCTCACGGTGCAATTGCCGCCGATGTAGTTCTTCACGCCCTGGCGCATGGCGCCCTCGATCACGTCCATGTTTACCGGGTCGAGAATGATCACCGCATCCTTGTTCATCCGCAGGGCCGAGGCCGCGTCGATCCAATAGCCTTGCCAACCGGCGGCGCGCAGCTTCGGGAACACTTCGTTGGTGTAATCCCCGCCCTGGCAGGAGATCAATACGTCCATGGATTTGAGGTCGCCCAGGTTGCGGGCATCCTTGAGGGGCGGCGTATCTTTACCGATGGCCGGGCCCTTGGCGCCCGGCGTGGACGTGGTGAAGAAGGTGGGTTCGATCAGATCGAAATCCCGCTCCTCCAGCATGCGTTGCATGAGAACGGAGCCCACCATGCCCCGCCAACCGATCAGACCTACCTTTGCTGCCGCCATCGCTTAACCCGCCATCGAATAATTGTTACCGGTGCAGCGCTGCCACCACTGCATCGCCCATCTCCTCGCAGCCCACTTTTTTCGCACCCGGTTCGTAGATGTCCGCAGTACGGTATCCCTGTACCAAGGCTGACTTCACCGCAGCCTCGATGCGCTGCGCCACCTCCGGTTTTCCGAGACTGTAGCGCATCATCATGGCCGAAGAAAGAATGGTCGCCAGGGGATTGGCCACATCCTTGCCCGCGATATCGGGTGCCGAGCCATGGATGGGCTCGTACAAGCCCTTGCCTTCGCTGTTCAACGACGCGGAAGCCAGCATGCCGATGGACCCGGTGAGCATGGAAGCCTCGTCCGAAAGGATGTCGCCGAACATATTGCCGGTGACGATGACGTCGAATTGCTTGGGCGCTCGCACCAACTGCATGGCGGCGTTGTCCACGTACATGTGGGAGAGTTCCACGTCGGGGTATTCCTTGCCCACGCTGGTGACCACCTCGCGCCACAGGATGCTGGTGTCGAGCACATTGGCCTTGTCCACCGAACACAGTTTGCGCTGGCGCTTGCGCGCCGTTTGAAAACCCACGTGGGCGATGCGCTGGATTTCGGACTCGGCGTAGAGCATGGTGTCGAAGCCTTCGCGCTCGCCCGCCGCGTTGGTGCGCTGGCCGCGCGGCTGTCCGAAATAGATATCGCCCGTCAATTCGCGCAGGATCATGATGTCCAAGCCCGCCACGATCTCGGGTTTGAGGGATGAAGCGCTGGCGAGTTCGGGGAACAGCACCGCCGGACGCAGGTTAGCGAACAGCCCCAATTCCTTCCGAATGCGCAGCAACCCTTGCTCGGGCCGCATGGCGCGCGGCAGGGTGTCGTACTTAGGCCCGCCCACGGAACCGAACAGCACGGCGTCGGATTTCTTGGCGAGCGCCAGCGTCGCCGCGGGCAAGGGGTCACCCGCTGCGTCGTAACCCGCCCCGCCCACGGGCGCCTGCGCGATCTCCATGGAAAGGCCGCCGCGCTCCAGCGCGCTTAGCACCTTGAGGGCTTGTTTCATGATTTCGGTGCCGATGCCGTCACCGGGGAGGACTGCTATTTTCATGGGGACTGGGGACTAGGGACTAGGGACTAGGGGCTGGGGGCATTGCCCCCTTTCAAGCGAACAGCCAAGGCTGGGAGGTTTTGTGCTTCGACTCGAAGGCCTCGATATCGTCACGATGTTTGAGCGTGAGCCCGATTTCGTCCAGGCCTTCCATCAGGCAATGTTTGCGGAAGGGGTCGATATCGAATTTGTGTTCGGCACCGCCCGGTGTGCGCACCGTTTGGCTGGCGAGGTCGACCACCAGTTTGTAGCCTGGGAAGCCTTCCACTTCGCGAAAAATCTGGTCCACCGCCTTGGCTTCCAGGATCACCGGCAGCAACCCGTTCTTGAAGGAGTTATTGAAGAAAATATCGGCGTAGCTGGGTGCGATCACGGCGCGGAAGCCGAAATCCATCAGCGCCCAGGGGGCGTGCTCGCGCGAAGAGCCGCAACCGAAGTTCTCCCGCGCCAGCAAAATCTTGGCACCCTTGTAACGCGGCAAATTCAGCACGAAGTTGGGATTGAGCGGGCGCTTGCTGTTGTCCATGCCCGGTTCGCCGTGATTCATGTAGCGCCACTCGTCGAACAAGTTCGGGCCGAACCCGGTGCGCTTGATGGACTTCAGGAACTGCTTCGGGATGATGGCGTCGGTATCCACATTGGCGCGGTCGAGCGGCGCCACCAAGCCTTCCAATCGAACAAACTTGTCCATCCTAAATTTTCCTTACGTCTACAAACCGCCCGGCGATGGCCGCGGCAGCGGCCATTGCGGGGCTCACCAAATGGGTGCGGCCACCCGCACCTTGGCGCCCTTCGAAATTGCGGTTGGAGGTGGAGGCGCAACGCTCCCCTGGCTCCAGCCTGTCGTCGTTCATGGCAAGGCACATGGAACAGCCAGGCTCGCGCCAATCGAAACCGGCGGCGCGAAAGA
>JBJXGQ010000235.1:0-5348 GCA_046160525.1 Burkholderiales bacterium | reverse complement strand
TATTCGACCTTCCTCACGTGCGTGCATCGGCGGCCGCCTACATCGCCCGCCAAGGGTTGGAGAATCGTTGCGAGTTTGCCGAGGGAGATTTCTTCAAGGCCGCACATCCCGGCGCGGATGCCTACTTCCTGCAACGCGTATTGCACGACTGGGACGACGCGCATTGCGTTCGCATCCTTCAATCTTGTGCCCGCGCGGCACGCAAAGGATCGAAACTCCTGGTCTCGGAGGCTATCATTCCCCCCGGTAACGAACCCTTCATCGGCAAGCTCAGCGACTTACACATGCTGGTCATGACCCATGGAGGGCGGGAGCGAACCTTGGAGGAATATCAGAACTTGTTCGCTCAATCCGGTTGGGCTTACGGGCGTGTCGTTGCCACCGATTCGCCGTACAGCATCATCGAAGGCGCCAAGCAAAGTGCTAATTAAGTCGTCCGTTCGTGGTGGGCTTGTCGAACCATGAATGGACGACTCCGTAACATCAGCATATTGCACAGATCGCCCTTCGACTGCTCGGGGCGAACGGACTTAATCGGAGAATCCGAAGAACTAACTACTGCATCTGAATGGAGACCGCCATGACACGCCGATTCATCCTTGTTGTCTTCCTGATTTGTGTTTCATCTCTTGCCTACGCTCAGAAGAAGTATGACCCCGGGGCTTCGGCCACTGAAATAAAGATCGGCCAGACCATGCCCTATAGCGGGCCGGTTACGGCGTCCTCGATGATCGGTAAAGCCGAGGCGGCCTACTTCAAAATGATCAATGAGCGCGGTGGAATCAACGGCCGCAAGATCACCTTCCTTTCCTTCGACGATGGATATAACCCCGCGAAGACCGTTGAGCAAACGCGAAAGTTGGTGGAGCAAGAGGAAGTGTTGCTGATTTTCGGTTCGCTGGGTTCGGCTAGTAACAGCGTGATTCACAAGTACCTTAACACCAAGCAGGTACCTCAGTTATTGATCACCGCCATTGGCTTCAAATGGAACGACCCCAAGCAATTTCCCTGGACCATGGCGCTGACTCCCAGCCCGCGGGTGGAGATGGAGCCTTTCTCGCGCTATCTTGCGCACAGGCGTCCTGAAGCGCGGGTCGCGGTGCTTTATCAGAACGATGACTTCGGCAAGGACTATCTCAAGGCACTCACCCAATCCCTGGGAGGGAATGCTCCGAAAATGATCGTCGCGCAGGCAAGCTACGAAGCCACGGACCCGTCCGTGGATTCCCAGGTCATCACCTTGAAAGCCTCGGGTGCGGATACCTTCTTGGTGTTCACCACGCCCAAGTTCGGGGCCTTTGCCCTTCGCAAAGCCTACGACATCGGATGGCGGCCGCTGAGATTCGTGGCCATGCCCAGTTCTTCCATCGCCACCGTGTTAACGCCCGCTGGACTGGAGAAGGCAACGGGCGTTCTTGCCGCGCAATACATCAAGGACCCCGCTGACCCGGTTTGGAAGACAGATCCCGCCATGCAGGAGTATCTTGCCTGGATGAAACAATATCATTCCGAGGGCGATATCGCCGACAACTTCAACGTCTACGGCTATCTGTCCGCACAACTGATGACCGAGGTCTTGCGCCGCTGCGGCGATAATCTCACCCGGGAAAATGTCATGCGCCAGGCTGCGAATTTGAAGGATGTGGAGTTGCCCCTCCTTCTACCCGGTATCAAGGTCACGACGAGTCCCACGGACTTTGAACCTATCGGAGAAGCGCAGTTGCGCCGCTTCGATGGCAAGCGCTGGGTGGAAGTAGAGGAGTAGCGATCGATTCATGGCTTCCTCTAAGGCGACCAAGGGCGTACTCATGCAAAGCCTCGCCAAGCTCACGCGGCCCAGGTTGCACGGCACCGTGCCGCGCACCCGGTTGTTCGCGGAGCTTGACGTTGCCCGCAAGCGGCCGGTTACTTGGATCTCGGCGCCGCCGGGCAGCGGCAAGACGACCTTGGTGGCGAGCTATCTCGAAGCGCGTGAGTCGGGTGGAGTTTGGTATCAAGTGGATTCGGGCGATGGCGACCCCGCAACGTTCTTCTACTACCTGGGTCTTGCCATTCAGAAGGTGGCGCCGAGAGAAAAGAAGCCGCTGCCCTTGCTCACAGCGGAGTTTCTCTCCGATATCCCCGCCTTCGCGCGGCGTTATTTTCGGGAGTTCTATGCTCGGTTACCCGAGGGCTCGGTCTTCGTGCTGGATAACTACCACGAGGTCTCTGGCGAGGCGCAACTCAACGCGGTGGTCGCGGAGGCATTCTCCGAGTTACCGGAAGATATCAACGCCATCGTGCTGAGCAGAACCGATCCCTCGGCTCAGTTCACGCGCTTGGCGGCGTCGGACCGGATGGCGTTGATGGAATGGCAGTCGTTGCGCTTGACCATGGAAGAAACGCGCGCCATTACACTGCTACGGCATCCCGTCGACGACGCCGCGCTCACCAAACTGTACGCCTACTCCGATGGCTGGGCGGCGGGCCTGACTCTCATGCTGGAACGGCTCAAGCGCATCGGGCTGGCGCCGGAATCCTTCGACGCCGAAACCCGCGAGGCCGCGTTCAATTATTTCGCGGGAGAGATTTTCGACAAAACGGAACCCGAGAACCAGCAGATCCTGATCAGCACCGCGCTCTTGCCCCGCATCACCGTAACGTCGGCCGAAAAGGTCAGTCTTCAGCCTGGAGCGGGAAAGTTGTTGGAGTCCTTGTACCGGCGGCATTTGTTTACCGACCGGCGGCTAGGCGCCGAGACAACCTACCACTACCACGACTTGTTTCGCACTTTTCTACTGGAAAAAGGCAGGGAGATCTACACACCCGCCGGGCTTTCTCAGTTGGCCGCGCGCGCCGCGAGATCTCTTGAAGAGAGCGGGAACAGCGAAGATGCGCTGGCGCTCTACGCCGAGGCGAGGGATTGGCCGAACATGGCGCGCGTGCTCCTGGCACATGCCCCGGCCCTGTTGTTTCAGGGCCGGGGGCAAACACTGCGCGAATGGATCGCGAAGACCCCGGCCGAAGTTCAAAGCGCGGTCCCGTGGTTGGGCTACTGGTACGGCATGTCGCTTGTCGCGTCACAACCCGGCGAGGCGATGGGATGGATCGAGAACGCCTCGGCATCCTTCGACCGGAGTTCCGACGGAGTCGGGCAAGCGCTATGCGCGGCAGCCATGATCCAGGCCATTTTTCTGGAATGGTCCGACTTGGCAAAGATCGATCCCTGGATCGATAAACTCAAGAACGCGCTTGCCGCCGATCTTAAATTTCCCCATGTCGAGGCGGAACTTCAGGTGTACTCAAGCGCGCTCATTTCAACGTTCAACCGAAGACCAAAGGATGCATTGCTCGCGACTGCCGCCGAGCGCGTTCACCGTTTGCTTTCCGAGCCGCTCGACCCAAATCTGAAGGCCACGGCAGGGATGGCGCTGTTGTTCTATTACATCGCGATTCCTGGAGACAAGCTCGGTTCCGAGATCATCGCTTTGATGAGCCCTGTTATGGAATCGGGGTCGGTCAGTTCGCTAAATCGAATGTATTGGTATGTGAGAAAGGGAACCTATCTCGCATGGAGGCAGCGTTATGAAGAAGCGGTCGCGGCGATCGAATATGGAGAAACGCTGGCGCAGAAGGAAGGGCTGGGAATACAGAGCGTGATCGCCTATATACCGAGAGTCTCCGTAATGTCGCAGCTAGGCAATGCCGAAGGGGCAAAACTGGGTCTGGCTTACATGGAACGTTCGATCGACGTCGCGCGGCGGCTGGACCCGGCTTTCATCAACTTCGGGAAGGCAAATCTATACGGGATACTGGGGGAGCACGAGCGTGCCGCACAGTTTGCCCAGGAAGCCCGGCAGCCGCTCGAGGCGGGCGGAGTATTCTTCGCCGAAGCTCAGATGACAGTATTAGGTGCGGCCCACCTTGCACTCGCGGGAAACTATGAGCCGGCCAAAGACCTTCTGGAAAAAGCGAAACTTCTCACGGCGGACACCTACTTCCGCGGCTGCGAACTCGACGCCGCGATGATCGAAGCACTCATCGCGCTCCGGCAAGGCGACCGGGAAACATGCGGTAGGCTACTGCGAGACCACATCATCCCAGGAATGGCCCAGGGAAAAGTATTTATTACCCGTCACATCCCGTCGTTGCAGGCAGAACTGCACTCCGAAGCACTTCGGCAGCACATCGAACCCGCCGTTGTGCGAAAACTTATTGTTCAGCACCGGCTACGGCCCCAGTCTCCCGAAATCGAACACTGGCCATGGGTGGCCAGCATCCGAGCACTCGGAGAGTTTTCAGTGCAGGCTGAATCCCTCAAGGCTCAGGGCAAGTCCCACTACCGGCTGCTCGAATTCTTGAAAGCGTTAGTGGCACTCGGAGCGCAAGGCGTGAACGCAACCTCGCTCACCGAACTGCTGTGGCCGGATTCCGAGGGCGATGCGGCACAGCGCGTTTTCCATACTTCGCTTTTCCGCTTGCGCAAGTTGTTGGGGAATGACCGGGCCATCCTGCTTGAGGATGGAAAACTCTCCCTCAATCTCGATCTTTGCTGGTCGGACGTGACGGCGTTCGAACTCCTCGCGAACCGTATCGAGAATGGCGGCACGCGGAACGCCGGACTATGCGAGGAGCAAAGTGTGCGGCTTCTTGAACTGTATCGCGGCCCGTTATTGCACCAAGAAGGCGACAAGCCCTGGATCCTCGGGCCGCGCGACCGCTTGTCCAGCCGTTTCCGGCGCCTTGCGGTCATGCTGGGCGAGACCATGGAAGCACAGTCGCATCATGTACAAGCGATCGAGTTTTATCGCAAAGCCTTGGAGCGGGACAACCTCGCCGAGGACATCTACCGGCGCTTGATGGCCTGCCACCAACAGCGGGGCGAGCACGCCGAAGCGCTCAAAGTCTACCGGCGCTGCCGCGAGCTACTTTCCATTGTCCTGGGTGTGCAACCTTCGCCGCAGACCCAGAAGCAGTACGAGTCGCTGAAGCAAAGCACCTAGCTGGTTCGTGGCGATGTTCCCGCGCCGATTCATCGGGTCACAAACGGGATGAGACGCGAATGGCGCTAGCTTAAGCGTGATGCGATCGCTACCGCGGGGTTCGTAGGGTGGGTTAGGCGCGTGCGCCGTAACCCACCGGTCTCGTTGCCGCCGCGATGGTGGGTTACGACGCTTGCGCATCTAACCCACCCTACGGATTTCCCCTTGATCATGGCATAAGTGCCATACGAGTCTGGCCCTACCGCCGCCGCCACTCCTGCCAGCGTTCCTTGCCTTCGAATACGGCGATGGAGTTGTGCACCTCGCGATCCGCCATCGGCTCGAAATTGGGCGCAAGGAGTTCATCCAAACGTTCTTTGCTAACAC
>JBJXGQ010000234.1:0-3046 GCA_046160525.1 Burkholderiales bacterium | reverse complement strand
CCTTCACCAACTGCTGCTCGAAGCCATCCCGGATTTGAAACTGAATGGCCATGCGTCAGAGCGACTACCCAACACGCTCAATGTCTCGTTTCCGCGCGCGAGCGGGCGCGATCTGTTACTTGCGGCGGAAGAGCAAGTGGCGGCATCCGTCGGTTCGGCGTGCCATTCGGAAAGCGACAGCGTGAGCGGCGTGCTGGCGGCGATGGGTCTTAGCACGCGACAAGCAATTGGCGCGGTGCGCCTCTCGGTGGGGCGTTACTCCACCGAAGACGAGATTGCCCAGGCAGCCCAAGCGCTCATAGCGGGATGGAAGCGGGTTCGAATGGTCCAGGGTGCCGTCCAGGAATTGTGAGCACGGCGTGGCTTTTTATCCCCTCCTCGCCGGGCGCCGGGTAATGAGTGCGCGTTGGTGCGCGCGTGTTCGGTGCGGAATTCCAGCGCAAGATTCGGATATCAGCCGGTAACGGCGAGATCTAAACTGCCTCGTCCATGGTTAGCTAGGTAAGTGGGGATGATAGCGCGGGGCGATTACGTACTGGGAACTCATGAGGAGGAGGCACTGCGCCTGGGTATCCAACACCGTGTGTGGAGAGAAACCATGCTTGGGGCGTGGCGCCGTGCGGGGATTCAGCCGGGTTGGCGGGTCGTGGATGTTGGAGCCGGTCCCGGCTTTGCGACGATGGACTTGGCGGACTTGGTGGGAGCTGCCGGAGAAGTTCTGGCGGTCGAGCGATCCGAGCGCTTTATCGCGCTGATCCGGGAAGAGACTCGAAGGAGGCAATTGGAACAGGTACGGCCACTGGAAGCAGACTTGATGGAAGCACCAGCCTGCGCCAACGCATACGACATGACGTGGTGCCGGTGGGTCGCGTCCTTCGTCAGTTCGGTGCCGAGACTCGTGCAATGGATACACCAGACCCTGCGGCCTGGCGGTATGGCTGTGTTCCATGAGTACTCGGATTACGGAAGCTGGCAGTTTTCGCCTGCCCGGCCGCACTTGGCGCAATTCGTGGCGGCAACGATGGAAAACTGGCGAGCGGCAGGCGGGGAGCCCAACGTTGCGCCGGCCTTGATTGAGGCGTTGGGCGCGAGCGGGTTTGGGCTGCGCTCCGTGCGGCCGTTGGTGTTCGCTACCCGTCCCGCGGAGATGATTTGGAAGTGGCCCGCGGGATTCGTAAGGACGCACTCGGCACGCCTGCATGAGCTGGGACGGGTGTCCGAGCAATGGGGAGGCGAGGTAGAGCGCGAATTGTGTGAAGCCGAGACAGACCCGGTGAGCGTCATGGTGACGCCACTCGTTCTTGAGGTGATAGCGGAGCGGTTCTAGCGGCGCCTAAGGCCACCGCGCCGAATCTCGGTGCCACCGGAACTCGGGCTGGCGGTACGCTGGCCGTTCCCGGTCGGCTTCAGCCATTTGGATTTTCAAAAGCTTGCGGATAGCGGACCGACAACGTTGCCCGTGAGCGGCCGCTTAAGCGGCCGAAGCTTGGCTTGCCAAGGTCCCTCTCGATGGACCGCATAGGCTGAAGCCTAATTGATCTTGGCTGGGTCCGGTGGTTCAGGTGTTTTCGGAATCGTCTCACTAAGATCACCTTGCGCTACTTGGCGGGCGCACTGGATTCCACGAACCGTAAGGTGCAACCGTCCGGAGAGGAGTGCGCCACGTAACGGGCGGCGATGGCCGCCCCGGCGGTAATCAAAAAAACAGGGACTGAGCAAATTGGGCATCCAGCTTTGCCTGAAGTTGCAGAGCGGCCCCTTCGGCGGTACCGCAAGTGGGATAAACCCAGCTTGGTTTACTCGCGGACTTTGGGTTCGCCAAGTAACTTCGCCGATAAGCAATGCCGGATAAACTCCAACGCAAGGCCATCGTCCGGGGCGGTGAGAATCGCAAAGGCTCGCCACAAATGCAAAGCCCCTCGATGATATCGCGGGGCTTTGCGAGACTGCCACTTGCCGTGGCGTCACTTGGTCACATCATCATGACGCATGCCGGTCCGTATTCACCGGCGTCAGATTGGCGCTCTGTCTGGATATTTCATCGATAGGATTGCCCTCCATTCATGATTACACCACTCTGCCCGGGCATGCTTGGCCAAGGAACGGGACTCGCGTCACGCCTTAGCACTTGCTCCGGCTTCCCGGCCCCGGAGAATTCTCAAACGGGGTGTCGAAAGTGGCCGCCGCACGATCGCATCAGGTACACCCGCTACACGGGGCGCGCACAACAGCGAAATACTAGTGCAGCAGCCGGATCATCAGTCTTGTTGAGAACTCATCCAGAGCCGAATCTCCGAAGCGCTTTTAGTTGACGCCTTTCGCGAGCACCTGTCAAGGCCAACCGTCACAAATGCAGCTTGCTTAAGACACGGGTTCACCAGCTGCCAGCGGCTATCCACTGATGCAATAACGCCGACGGGATCGCCATGGCATATAGCACAAGCGAAAGTTTTCCCTTGATGTCCTTGCCGACAGCAACGGCAAGTACTGATTCGCGCCCGTGGGTGGCTATGAGTACGAATTACTCGACGCGTGTTCCCGTGCAGTCGAGGGGGCGGAGGACCGCACCGGGCCCGCAGTCGCCCATGTCCAAGCGCAGCGGTCTGCCGGGAGAAACGGCAGACCGTTCCTCTTGCATGTACACCAGTTTGTCCACTAGCAGGCCCGCATTCCGCGCGGCGGAAAGCATCTCCTCTTTTGTCGCGGGGGTTGGATGTTTCTCGCGCGACAGGAAGAAAATGCAATCGCGGTCCGGGCCGCTGACGATGGCCCACGGGTAGGGGCGGAGGATTTGGCATTGCCCAGCGCATAGATCCAATAGTCGAAGCCGCCGAACGACACGAGTCTTTGAAAGAAACGGGCGGCGGCGGAGCCAAATGCGATCTTGAGCTTGCGGCCCTTGCTGCCGCGTACAACGTTGGCGACGCCGGCTGCGGTATCTTCAAACGCCAAACCGTCCGGTGAGGTGCGCACGCACACGTTGCGCAGGTTCAACGAGCCCTCATTCCTGAGCGTGTAGGCCGCCGTGGTATTGATGCATGTGGAG
>JBJXGQ010000233.1:0-13235 GCA_046160525.1 Burkholderiales bacterium | reverse complement strand
CGGTATCGCCGCATGTATACATCTGGCCACCGCTAAATTTCGGTCAGGGGTAGATCACCATCAAAGCTGTTCCCGGCCATGAGATTCCTCATCTTTATGATGCTTTTGGGAGCGGTTGCCCCGGCGTTGGGGGGGCGGATCTACGAGTGCGTGGACGCGCATGGCAACCCGCGCTTTACCAACCTTGAACACGAAATAAAGGGCTGCAAGGTGCTGGGCATTTCGCCACCGAGCACTCAAGCACAAGGGAAGGGGCCGGCGGTAAGTGCGGTGGAGCAGCTTGAATGGCTGAGCACCGCGCGTGAGGATCTGGATCCTAGCGCGCGGCTTCAGGCGATCGAAGAATGGGCGCGCGGTTCTCAAGAGGGGCTCGATCCGGTAACCCACGCACTCCTGGATCCGGACGAATCCGTGCGCGCCCGGGCGCAGGAGTTGTGGGAGGCGGCGCTCACGCGCCGGTGAGGGGATAAGGAAAGTTATCTGACGCAAGATCCGGGGTCAGGCCTTGCGTTTTTCCCACAACAAGGCGCCGAAGGGGGGCGGCGGGGTCAGTGAAATATCAGATTTCTGAGGGTAGGGTACCAGGTCTTTCCATGGTGTAGGACCTTGGTCTGTTCGGTATTCAGTCGCGCAAGTCGAGTTGGGCGAGCGTTTGCGCCTGCGAGAGGATGAGGATATTCTGAAATGGCTCGATGTCGAGTAAGTCCTTGTCTCCGGAGACGATGAACTGGGCATTGGCTGCGAGCGCGCAGGCGAGCACGGCATCATCGCCGGGATCACGTTCGATGGCCGGTGCGTAGTTTTGCCCAATCGGGCATCCGCTGTCATCCACCAGTAAATCACGCTTGCGATGGATGCTTCAATCTGGTTATACTTTCGGTATGAAGACCGCTATTTCCATACCGGATGAAGTGTTCGAGATCGCTGAAAAGCTCGCCCGGCGCCAAGGGGTGTCGCGTAGCCGTTTGTTCAGTGATGCCTTGCGTGAGTACGTGGCTCGGCACGCGCCCGACGAAATCACGGATGCCATGAATCGTGTTGTTGCAGACGTGGGTGAATCCGGCGCGGACTTTGTCGTGGCCGCAGCAAAGCGTGTCTTAACCGACGAGCAGTGGTAGTCGCACGGGGCGAGGTTTGGTGGGCAGATCTTCCTGAACCCGGCGGATCGGGCCCCGGCTTCCGCCGACCAGTCGTCGTGGTGCAAGGCGACTCCATTAATCGCAGCAGAATTTCAACTGTCGTCTGTGTGCCCTTGACGTCCAATTTGCGATGGGCGGATGCGCCCGGCAACGTGCCCCTCAGCACGCGCGAGACTCGATTGCCCAAGGATTCGGTCGCTAACGTCTCCCAAATCGTCACGCTTGACCGATCGCTCCTCACCGATCGTGCCAGCAAACTATCGCACGCCAAACTGGATTTGATTCTCGCCGGAATCGACGTCATTCTCGGCCGGTAGGGGGGCGGATCAGGCCTGAGGGGCAGTCAGGCCTGTATAACGGTATAAATATGTGCCCAACGCAAGAGTGTCGTGGTCTCTCCTATCGCGCGGGCCGGAATGGATGCAAGGGTTCGGTAAGCTCGGGCGCCTGCGCAAGGAATCAAGGCTCGTGCAAGCCGTGATCGACCAGGAGTTCGAACTCATTGAGCCCGAGGATAGTCGTTGATCCTCGATACCAACGCCTTGCCGGCATTTGCCGATGGCGAGGAGGGCGCCGGAGGAATCTTGCGCCCGCAGCCGCGGGCTGCGATACCCGTCATCGTTCTCGCTGAGTTTCGCTACGGCATCGCCAGTTCGAGGCATCGCCGGATCTACGGCGAATGATCTGGTAGGAACGGCCCCGCGCGCGCGCCGATTCACCCCGCGGGGCGCGCGGGGGAACGTGCTTGTCATATTGCGTAACGGAAGATGGGCCATTTGTAACCCCAAGACCGAACAAACATCCGCGCAAAGAGGCAAAGGACGCAAAGGAAGTATTCCCAAACGGTACTGTCGGAATTCTTTGCACCTTTTAGGTGGCGCGGCGCGCGCAATTTATTTTGGACTCAGTACCGTCACGTATTTACTGCGTTCCTGCACGTTCGCCAGCAGCTGCTCTATGCCCGCGTCGAACGTGAGTAACTTCATCCCGCTGCGCATGGCGGCCGTCAGCAGCCATGCGTCAGTGATTTGCCGGTGCCCGAGGATTCCGCCGGTGCAAGCAGCCCAAACGTCGGCAAAACCGAAATCCAGCGCCACCAGCCGGTGTTTGGCATGGGCCGTATTGCGCAACAGCAGTTCCGCCACTTCACTGACGGCGATAGACCGGCCTGAAAATGCCGGCTGGGAAACGATGCGGACGAAAGCTGATTGCGTGAATGCTGTGCTCGCCCATCCAGCGCGGGCATGCAGCCGGAACCAGCTGAGCATGCGCGGGTGGTGCTCGTGGGTGGGCCAGCCCAGCGCGATCAAGGCGTTGGCGTCGAGCAGATGACTCATGCCGACTCGTCTAGCATCCGTTGCACTTGCCGTGCCGTCACGCGCGGGCTGTCGGGCGGCAGGTCGAATACCCAGATGCCCCCCTTTTGTTTGATCGGCAGTTTCTCCGCGCTACCCCGACGAATCAACTCCGACACAGCCTGCCCCAGCTTGAGCGCCCGCGCCTGCGCGTAAGCTTTGGCCGCGGTAAACGCATCGTCTTCAATTGTGATGGTGGTCCGCATAAATGATACCTTTAGACAGAAGTGATGCAACTTATACAATAATGCATCATTCGTCAAGGGGCCTACGCCAAGGTAATACCGCAGGAGGTGCAGGCGGAAGTTCAAGCGGGTCCGCCTCTTCAGGGTGGCTCTCGGGGTCCACTGCCAAGCCCGCGCCTGTGGCGCTAAGAGCTGGCAATTACCTCCAAATTGTGCTCGATCACCACTATGGTGTTGCCTTGGTCGGGCGGGCGAGGTCTATTCACGGTGTAGGACCCTGGTTTGTCCAGTACTCATTCGCGCTCGTCGAGTTGAGCGAGCGTATGCGCTGGGAGGCAATCTTGTCAGCCCGAACGGCTAACCGAATGGCATTGGGTAAGGCCTTGCCTTTGGACAGTGCCCCCTATGAGGCGTCGAGCAAAGGCCGAAGATACCTGCCCGTCACACTAGCCGGATCGTGGGCGAGGGTCTCCGGCGTGCCTTGGGCGATGATCTCTCCGCCGCCGTCGCCACCCTCCGGGCCAAGATCCACGATCCAGTCGGCGGTTTTGATCACCTCCAAATTGTGCTCGATCACCACTATGGTGTTGCCTTGGTCGCGCAGGCGGTGCAGCACGCGTAGCAGCAAGTCAATATCCTGAAAGTGCAAGCCAGTGGTAGGTTCGTCCAGGATGTAGAGGGTGCGGCCGGTGTCGCGCTTGGATAGTTCCAACGATAGTTTGACGCGCTGGGCCTCGCCGCCGGATAGCGTGATGGCGCTTTGGCCCAGGCGGATGTAGCCCAACCCAACGTCTAGCAAGGTTTGCAGCTTGCGCGCGAGCGCGGGGACGGGGGCGAACAATTCATGGGCTTGGGCTACGGTCATGTCCAAGATGTCGTGAATGTTGCGGGCACGGTAGCGGATCTCCAGGGTTTCGCGGTTGTAGCGCTTGCCGCGGCAGGTATCGCAGGCGACGTAGACATCGGGTAGGAAGTGCATCTCCACCTTGATGACGCCGTCGCCCTGGCAGGCCTCGCAGCGCCCGCCTTTTACGTTGAAGGAGAAGCGCCCGGCGCCGTAGCCGCGGGTGCGCGCTTCGGGAACGCCCGCGAAGAGTTCTCGGATTGGAGTGAAGACGCCAGTGTAGGTGGCCGGGTTGGAGCGCGGCGTGCGCCCGATGGGGCTTTGATCGACGTTGACCACTTTGTCGAAGAACTCCAAACCCGCCGCGCTGTCATGCGCGGCGGGTTCCTGGTGACTTCCGTATAAGTGCCTGGCCACTGCCGGATACAGCGTGTCATTGATCAAGGTGGATTTCCCGGAACCCGACACCCCTGTAATGCACACGAACAATCCCACTGGGATGTTGAGTGTGACGTCCTTCAGGTTGTTGCCCTTGGCGCCGCGCAGCACCAGTTGGCGCTCGCTGTCGTTCGTTGCGCGAGTCGCGGGTTGGGCGATGCGCTTGCGCCCGGAGAGGTACTGCCCAGTAACGGAATCCGCATGTTGCTCGATGTGCGCCGGTGAACCGTGGGCCACGATATGCCCGCCATGTACTCCGGCGCCTGGTCCCATGTCCACCACGTAGTCCGCGCTGGAGATGGCGTCCTGGTCGTGTTCCACCACGATGACGGTGTTGCCCAAGTCGCGCAGGCCGCGCAAGGTGGCGAGCAAACGCGCGTTGTCGCGCTGGTGCAAGCCGATGGAAGGTTCGTCCAGAACGTACATCACACCCGTAAGTCCCGAACCGATCTGGCTTGCCAGGCGGATGCGTTGCGCTTCGCCTCCCGAAAGCGTATCGGCCGAGCGGTTCAGGCTAAGATAACCCAGGCCCACGTCGTTCAGGAAGCCGGTGCGCGCGCCGATCTCGCGCAGAATTTTTTCTCCGATGGCGAGCTTGGCGCCCGTCAAGCTCAGGTTCGCAAAGAAAACACCCAGTGCGCGCAACGGCATCTGGCCGGTTTGGTGAATGTTGTGCTCTCCGATGAACACGCTTCGCGCCTCGCGGCGAAGTCGCGCGCCGCCGCATTCCGGGCAAGAAGTGGATGCCAGATACTTTGCGAGTTCCTCGCGTACGGTGGCCGAATCGGTCTCGCGGTAGCGCCGTTCCAAGTTGGGGATCACGCCCTCGAAGGCATGCTCCCGCACGTTGCGCCCGCCCTTTTCCGAAGGGTAGTTGAAGCGGATCTTGTCCTTGCCCGAGCCATAGAGAATGGCCTCCTGCAAATTCTTGGGCAGCGCATCGAAGGGTTGCTCCAAATCGAAGCCATAGTGCGTGGCCAGGGATTGCAGCAGTTGCGAATAAAAGGGATTGCGCCGGTCCCAGCCCGCGATGGCGCCCGAGGCCAGGCTCATGTGCGCAAAGGCCACCACGCGCGCCGGATCGAAGCGCGTGATATGGCCCAGCCCGTCGCAGCGCGGGCACGCACCCATGGGATTGTTGAAAGAGAACAAGCGCGGCTCCAACTCCGCCAAGGCGTAATCGCATACGGGGCAGGCGAAGCGCGAGGAGAACAGATGCTCCTTGCCGCTTTGCGTTTCCACGGCAATGGCGCGCCCCTCTCCGTGACGGATGGCGGTTTCGAAGGATTCCGCGAAGCGCTGCTTGGCATCCGCGCGCACCTTGAGCCGGTCCACCACCAACTCGACCGTGTGCTTGTGCGTGCGCGCTACCTTGGGCAGCGAATCCAGATCATGCATGGCGCCATCGAGCCGGATTCTGACGAAACCTTGCGCGCGCAAATCCTCGAACAATTCCGCGTGCTCGCCCTTGCGCTCCGCCACCAGCGGGGCCAGGATCATCAGGCGCGTGTCTTCCGGGAGGGCCACCACGTGATCCACCATCTGCGACACGCTTTGCGCCGCCAGCCGTTGGTGGTGATCCGGGCAATAAGGATCGCCCACGCGCGCGAAAAGCAACCGAAGATAGTCGTGGATTTCCGTAACCGTCCCCACGGTGGAGCGCGGGTTGTGGCTGGTGGATTTTTGCTCGATGGCGATGGCTGGCGACAAACCTTCGATGGTGTCCACGTCGGGTTTGTCCATCACCTCCAGGAATTGGCGGGCGTAGGTGGAGAGCGATTCCACATAACGGCGCTGGCCTTCCGCATACAGCGTGTCGAACGCGAGCGACGATTTGCCGGAGCCCGACACCCCGGTAATGACAATGAGCTGGTCGCGCGGCAGGTCGAGATCGATATTCTTGAGATTGTGGGTGCGCGCACCGCGAACGCGGATGAATTCCATTGGGGGGATCAAGCAGGCTACGTAGGGCAACCTGCTAATATACCGGAGCGGTCATTCCTTTCCGAATTTCGAATTAATCCCATCCCCCTATGAGTTTAAGCGGCGCGCCCATGACGCCAGCCGAACGGCGAGCCACTTTCAGTTTGGCTTCCATCTTTGGTTTGCGAATGTTGGGCATGTTCATCATCTTGCCGGTGTTCGCGCTCTACGCCGATACGCTTTCCGGCGGCCACAACCGCACCTTGGCCGGCATCGCCGTGGGGGCTTACGGGCTCACCCAGGCTATTCTGCAGATACCCTTCGGCGTGTTGTCGGATCGCTGGGGGCGCAAACCCACGTTGTACATTGGCTTGCTGATTTTCGCGCTGGGCAGCATGATCGCGGCGGCGGCGGATTCCATCTACATGGTGATCTTTGGGCGCATCGTGCAAGGCGCGGGCGCGGTCTCCGCCGTGGTGATCGCTCTGGTGGCGGACCACACGCGCGAGGAACAGCGCACCAAGGCCATGGCCATTGTGGGCATGACCATTGGCGTGACCTTCGCGCTGTCCATGGTGGCGGGGCCGCTGCTGGCGCATTGGATCGGTGTGCCGGGAATCTTCCTCATGACGGGTGTGTTGGCGCTGGCCGCGTGCGCCGTGGTGCGCTTTCTGGTGCCCGATGGGCCCGCACTGCAAGGGTCCCCGGTTCGCACGCCCTTCTTGCAAGTGTTGGTTCTGCCAGAACTGGTACGCTTGAATTACGGAATCTTTGTTCTGCACATGGTCTTGACCAGCCTGTTCGTGGTGGTGCCTTTCAACCTGCGGGATGCCGGGCTTCCGGCGGGCAGCCATTGGGAAGTGTATTTGTCCGTGATGCTGGGCGCCTTTGTGTTGATGGTGCCGCCCATGCTCTGGTCCGAACGGCGCGGCCACCAAAAGGCAGCCTTCCTCGGTAGTATCTTCTTGCTGACTCTAGGCCAAGTGGCTTTGTACTCAGCCCATGCCGTGTGGTGGATAGCGCTGGCCTTGCTGGTGTTCTTCACCGCGTTCAATCTGCTGGAGGCCAGCCTGCCCTCTTTGGTTTCGCGTACCGCGCCGCCGGAGACGAAGGGCGCGGCCATCGGCGTATACAGCAGCGTTCAGTTCTTTGGCACCTTTCTGGGCGGCGCGCTGGGTGGAGTCATTTCCCAGCATTACGGTGGCAACGCCGTGTTCTTGTTTTGCGCGGCGCTCAGCGCCAGTTGGCTTGTGGTAGCGTTTCGCATGCGCGTACCGCAGAAGCGTAGTACCCCTAATTTAGCATCGGCGGAGACTTGATATGGCCTCGGTAAATAAAGTGATCTTGATCGGAAACCTCGGGCGTGACCCCGAAGTGCGTTACCTGCCCAGCGGCGACGCGGTCGCCAATTTGAACATCGCCACCACGGAAAAGTGGAAGGACAAGGGCGGAGAAATGCAGGAGCAAACAGAGTGGCACCGCGTGGCATTCTTCGGCCGCCAGGCGGAGATCTGCGGCGAGTACTTGAAGAAGGGCAGCTCGGTGTACATCGAAGGCCGCCTGCAAACCCGCAAATACACGGACAAGGAAGGCATCGAGCGCTACGCCACGGATATCCGCGGCGACCGCATGCAGATGCTGGGTGGGCGCGGTGGGGGCACGGGAGGCGATTCCATGCCGCGCGAGATGGACGGTCCTCCACCCCAAGGAAGTGCGAAGCCCGCGCCGTCATCGGCGCAGCCCAAGAAGGCGCCGAATTTCGACGACATGGATGATGACATTCCGTTCTGAGGGGCCAGGATTCGGAGGGCAGGGGCCAGGGGAAAATCCTCGTTCCGTCCCTCGCTTGCGGGGGCGGGTTAGGGCGTACCACGGCGGCACCATGTTGGTAGACCCTCGTTCCCTCCCCCGCTTGCGGGGGAGGGTTAGGGTGGGGGCTAGGTTGGAGGCACAAGAAGAGCGCACATGAAACTCTACGAACTACAGCATAAGCCGGGGCTCGATAGCATCACACTGGCCGAGCGGGCGGATCCCAAGCCGGGGCCTGGGCAGATATTGATCAAGACCAAGGCGTGGTCGCTTAATTACCGCGATCTACTCGTGGCCAAGGGAAGTTACGGTGCTCCCCCGCCCATGGGGCGGATCCCGCTCTCCGACGGCGTGGGGGAAGTGGTTGAAACGGGCACTGGCGTCACGCGCGTGAAAGTGGGGGATCGCGTAGCCGGTTGCTTCATGCAGGGTTGGCTAGGCGGCGATGTAACCCCCGCCATTGCGGCTACCGCCATGGGCGGGGCCATCGACGGCATGCTGGCCCAGTACGTCGTGTTAAGTGAGCAAGGGGTGGTGCAAGTACCCGCACACATGAGCGACGAGGAAGCGGCCACGCTACCTTGCGCGGGCGTCACGGCCTGGAACGCGCTGGTGCGCGAAGCGCGCATTCGCGCGGGCGATACGGTGCTCTTGTTGGGCACGGGCGGGGTGTCGTTGCTGGCGCTGCAATTCGCCAAGATGCACGGCGCACGCTGCATCGTTACTTCCAGCAGCTCGGAAAAGCTGGAGACCGCCACGCGCCTGGGCGCCGATGAGACCATCAACTACCGCGCCAATCCCAACTGGGATAAGGCCGTGCTGGAAATGACCTCGGGACGCGGCGCGGACATCGTGGTGGAAGTGGGCGGGGCTGGCACCTTCGACAAGTCGCTCGCTTGCGTTCGCATGGGCGGTAGCGTGTGCATGATCGGCGTGCTTACCGGGACCAGCGCGCCTGTGTCCACCGCCGCGATTCTTCGCCGCAGCATTCGCGTATTTGGCATCTATGTGGGCTCGCGCGACATGTTCGAGGAAATGAACCGCGCCATCGCGTTACATAAATTGCGGCCCCACATCGGCAAGCGCTTCGCCTTCGCGGAGGCTCGTGCCGCCTACGATTATCTCGACAGCGCCGCGCATACCGGAAAGGTTGTGATACATGGGTAGTTTGAGAGACGTTTCCCTGGATGACAAATACCTGCTCCAATCGGGGCGGATATTCATCACTGGCACGCAGGCACTGGTGCGCATTCCGATGATGCAGCATCTGCGAGACAAGGCGGAAGGCTTCAACACCGCCGGCTATGTCACCGGCTACCGCGGATCGCCACTAGGCGGCTACGACCAGCAATTGTGGGCGGCGAAGAAAGTGCTGGACCAGCATCACATCGTCTTCAACCCCGGTGTGAATGAAGACCTGGCCGCCACCGCCTGCTGGGGCACGCAACAAGCGCACTTCCACGGCGAGAACAAATACGACGGCGTATTCGCCATCTGGTACGGAAAAGGCCCCGGGGTGGATAGAACGGGCGATGCGTTCCGCCACGGCAACCTCGCGGGCAGCTATCACAAGGGCGGCGTGATCGCGCTTATGGGCGATGACCATACGTGCGAATCCTCCACCACCGCGCATTCCAGCGAATACGCCATGATGGATGCCATGATGCCCATCTTGAATCCCGCCGGCGTGCAGGAGTTGCTCGATTACGGGATCATCGGTTTCGCGCTCTCGCGTTACGCGGGTTGCTGGGTTGGGCTGAAATCCATGAAGGACACTATCGATGCTTCGGCCACGGTGGACGTCAACCTCGATCGCGTGCGTATCCAGATACCGGCCGATCACGTGCTGCCCCCAGGCGGCCTAAACATCCGCTGGCCCGACGATTTTCTGCAACAGGAAGCCAGGCTGCACAACGACAAGATCGAAGCGGCCAAGGCTTTCGCGCGCGCCAACCAGTTGGACAAAATCGTCTTCGATTCGCCGAACGCGAAGCTAGGCATCATGACCTGCGGCAAATCCTACATGGATGTGCGGCAAGCGCTGCAATACTTGGGTATCGACGAAAGCGAAGCGAAACGCTTAGGGATTCGCCTCTACAAGGTGGCCATGACCTGGCCCCTCGAGCTCACGGGCGCGCTCAAGTTCGCCCAGGGGTTGGAGAAAGTGATCGTCGTCGAGGAAAAGCGCGCGCTCATCGAAACGCAGTTGAAGGATATTTGTTACGGCCGCGCCGGCATGCCCAGCGTCATCGGCAAGCGCGATGAGGCCGGCGCCACCTTGTTCCAAAGCAATGGCGCGCTCGACCCCAATCACATCGCCACTGTAATCGGCCGTCGCATTCTCGATTCCACGAGCGATGCGCAATTGGCCGCGCGCGTCGCGCACCAGCAAGCCCTGGAATCCCGCACGCCGGAAAAACCGGCCATGGACCGCACGCCCTACTTCTGCTCGGGATGCCCGCACAGCAGCGGTACGCGCTTGCCGGAAGGTAGCCGGGCGCTCGCCGGCATCGGTTGTCACTTCCTCGCGCAATACATGGATCGCAACACCGCGGGTTTCACGCAGATGGGCGCCGAGGGTGCTAGCTGGATTGGCGAGGCGCCTTTCGTGAAGACCAAGCATGTGTTTCAGAACATCGGAGATGGAACGTACTTCCATTCCGGTTATCTGGCCCTGCGCGCGGCCATCGCGTCCAAGGTCACCATGACCTACAAGATTCTGTTCAACGATGCCGTGGCCATGACGGGCGGCCAGCACGTGGACGGCCAGCTCACCGTGCCACAAGTGGTGCGGCAGGTATTGGCCGAAGGCGCGGTTAAGTGCGTGGTGGTGAGCGACGACATCGAGAAATACGCAGGCGGCACTTTCCCGCCCGGAGTGGAGGCATTCCACCGGGACGACTACGAAAAGGTGCAAAAGGATTTACGCGAGATCGAAGGCGTCACGGTCATCGTCTACGACCAGACCTGCGCGGCGGAGAAGCGCCGCCGGCGCAAGCGCAACCAATATCCCGATCCGCCCAAGCGCGCTTTTATCAACGAACTCGTGTGCGAGGGTTGCGGCGATTGTGGCGTGCAATCCAATTGCGTCTCCGTGTTGCCGCTAGAAACGGAATTCGGCCGCAAGCGCAAGATCGACCAGTCCTCTTGCAACAAAGACTACTCCTGCGTGAAGGGATTTTGCCCGAGCTTCGTCACGGTGCATGGCGGGAACTTGCGCAAGGGTAAAGCACAGGTAACGAGCACCGATACGCCGTTTCCCATCGTTGCCGAACCAGAACTCCCTTCGCTCGAAGAGCCTTACGGCATCATGCTGACAGGGGTCGGCGGCACCGGTGTGGTCACCATCGGCGCCATCCTCGGGATGGCCGCTCATCTGGACGGAAAGGGATTCTCAGGCTTGGACATGGCGGGGCTCGCGCAGAAAGGCGGGGCCGTGTGGACCCACCTGCAAATCGCCAAGGACCCGGCGGACATCAAGACCGTTCGCATCGGCTCGGGAGGCGCCAAGGCGGTGCTGGGTTGCGATTTCGTCGTGAGCGCGAGCCAGAAGACCATGGATACCACCGAACTGGGCGAGACGCGTGTGGCGGTCAACACGCACCAGCAAATGACCGGGGCCTTCACGCGCAATGCCGACTTTCAATTTCCCGCTACATCCTTGCGCAAGACCATCGCCAACGGTGTGGGCGAGAACAATGCATTTTTCGTGGACGCGACACGCTTAGCCAGCGGGCTCATGGGCGATTCCATTGCCACCAACATGTTCATGCTGGGCTACGCCTTTCAGAAGGGCTTGATCCCCATCTCCTCGCAAGCTATCGCCAAGGCAATAGAACTCAATGGGACAGCGGTGAAAATGAACCACACCGCCTTCCTCTGGGGCCGCCGCGCCGCCGTGGATTTGAACGCTATCGAACGCCTGATCGCGCCCAAGACCGAAAGCAATGCGGGCCAAAAGTTTTCGAGCACACTCGACGAAACCATCCATCGGCGGGTGGATTTCCTGACGGACTACCAAAACGCGGCCTACGCGGAGAAATACAAAACCTTGGTGGAACGCGTGCGCCGCGAGGAACAACAAAAAGGCAAAGGACTCACCGGATTGGCCGAGACGGTTGCTCGCTACTACTTCAAACTGCTCGCCTACAAAGACGAATACGAAGTCGCGCGCCTCTACACAGGCGGCGCCTTCGAGCAAAAGATCAGGGAGCAATTCGAGGGCAACTACACCCTCAAGTTTCACCTGGCCCCTCCCTTGTTCTCCAAGCGCAACGAAAAAGGCGAACTCATCAAAAAGGAATACCCAGCTTGGGTCTTCGGCGCCTTCAAGATACTCGCCAAACTACGCTTCCTGCGCGGCACCGCGCTTGACGTATTCGGTTACACCGAAGAGCGCAAGACGGAGCGCCAGCTCATCAAGGATTACGAGCAACTCGTCGAGCAGCTACTCGCCAAGCTCACGCCGGATAATCACGCAATCGCGGTTCAACTGGCCGCCATCCCGGAAGAGATTCGCGGGTTTGGGCATGTGAAGGCGCGGCATTTGGCCGCTGCGAAGGAGAAGGAGGTGAAGTTGCTGGGGCAATTCAACGCGCAGGTGGAGACGCGGGTGGCGGCGTAACGGGTACCGGGAGAGCCTCGGTTGGGGGGAAGTTGAGTGCGTACAGCCGCGAGCTGAAATCTAGTTCTCGATCCAAAGGAGACTGTGGCGAGTGTACGTTGTGGAGATGCCGATCCCGAAGTGCCAAAAGGCAAGGCTTGACGCTTGCCCCGCATGCCTTGGCGTGAAAAACATCGAAAAGCCATGTGCGGGAATCGGGGTAAGCAGGGCTTTTGCGAAGCAAAAACTCGCAAAGCTGCATGCACGGTTTGACGAGGGAGGGCAGGCGCAAGTTTGTCCTCTACTCTACTTTTCTAATAGCCAGAAAGTTTCCGTGATAGAAGAGTCGTTACTTCTGTAGATTGCACTGAGCCATCTCAATGCTATCCACATAATCATCAGATGAGCACTTCCGTTACGCCGATTCCTCGTCGGCTCCACTCAAAGAAGTTCGCGGAACTCTATCCGAGATTCATCCGCCAGGTGAGGTTGGTTCCGGCAGTGGAAATTGACGCTGCCGCTGAGAAGTTTACCCCTGTACCGCCCGGCTATGAGCTCGCGCTCGCCTTGCCTCCGAAGGCCCGATGGTCACGGCAGATTGAACTTAATGCCGCTGAGTTCCTCAAGAGATTTAATCAGTTGCTGATCTACCGCTCGCTAAAGCTCCTGTACGGTACTCCTGATGTGGTCGCGGCCAACTTCAACCGCGAGAACGAAACCGCCCACCCCGTCGATTGGAGCTTCACAGTAAAGTTAGGGGATACCGCGCTATGCGAGATCCGCAGCAAACACTGTTCGCGCATCCATATTGACATCTGGGCGCCCCGGCTGCGCACGGTAGAAAAACGCCAAGGAATGGGAAGTCAAGTAAACGCCTTTTGCTCAGCACTCGACGACTTCCTCGAGAAGAATAGTCACCTATGGGATCCTTCAGTGGTG
>JBJXGQ010000232.1:0-3808 GCA_046160525.1 Burkholderiales bacterium | reverse complement strand
CCAAGTGTTCGAAGTGGGCAAAGGGAACGAAGCCCAACAACTGCGCAAAAACCGACCGACCTCGATTCATCGGATTGCCTCGATTGCCACGAAAGAGGCAAAGATACGGGGCGAACCGCTAAAGCGTGCCCAAATCGTCGGAATCGATAATCCAACGCAACCTCATGACAGCATTTAGTTTTTATCAACCCTTCCTATAATCTGCCGGACAGATGTGAGTTCGGGTTATAAGCGGTATTGACGTCTTGCAATCCCATCTCTTGTTTTTGGCGCGCATGATGCTCGGAGTACTTGGCGGGATCCTGGCCGTAGCCGATCTGGTTACGCACCAATTCATAGGGTGCGCCTAGCCCATCCTGGTGCTTCCAGCGTTGCCAGCGGCCGTCGTGATAGCGCGCGAGCCCGCCCTCGGTGGCGAACCAGATCGCATCGTCGGGGCCTTGTGCCAGCGCGTAGACCCAATCGTTGGGTAACCCGCCTTGGGTATTCTCGACGGTGTAGGTTTCCCACTTGCTCGGGTCCTTCAAGGCGCCGCCCGCAACACGGTTGGCGCCTGACCAAGTGGCGATCCAAACATCGCCATTCTTTGCCTTCAACACCGAGTAAACGAAGGCGTCGGCAAGCCCCTCTGGAATGTTGTAGATTTCCCAGCCATTGCCGTCCTCTTTCATGATGGCCAGCCCGCCGCCGTAAGTCCCCACGGCCAAGTGGCCATCGAGCTTGCTCAAGTGAAACACGCCGTTCGCCAGTAGGCCGCTGCTCACGTCGAAGAGCTTGTGCTGGTCCGTCGTGGTGTCATAGCGCACCACGCCTCCGGAGGTCCCTACCCACAGGATTTCGCCGTCGGCGAGCATGGCCTTGACGTTGCGCTGCCCCACCCGAAAGTGACTGAAATCGGTGGCGGCCGGTGTGGCGCCATGCGGCCCGGCAGCACCGCCGCCCGCGCTGCGTGTTCCGAACCAGTAGCCACCGGCGGCCAGTGCCACCGCAACCGCTCCCGCCAATACCCATTGCGTTGCCTTCACTTGCTCTCCTTCTTCTCGGTCTCACGCGCCCACCCCAAGTGCGTGACGGCGCCCTTGGTGCCAGCCCATAAATCACGGTTACCGGTGACGGCGATGGCATACACATCGTCGCCGCGCAAACCGGCTTGGCGGCCGTAGCTCAGCCACTTACTGCCATCGAAACGGCTCAATCCGTGATTGGTGCCGAACCACAGCACACCGCTGCTATCCTGCCCAATGCTGTACACGATGTTGCCGGCTAGCCCGTCCTCGGCTGTATAGTTTCGCCAGCGCTTGCCATCGAAGCGCGCCACGCCCCCACCCCAGGTGCCGGCCCAAATGGTTCCGTCGGGTGCGGCGTGCACCGAGAACACGTAGTTAGGGTTGTAGCTTTCGGTGCCTTGAGTGAGCGTGGACAGATCGTGGCGCGAACGCGTGCCCAAGCCCGTGTTCTGGCTGGGCGGTAGCTTTTTCGCGTTGGGTGCGCCGAGCCCGTCTTCGTGGGTCCAGTGGCGCCAGGCCTTGCCGTCATACATCGAGATGCCGCCCTCGGTGCCGAACCAGGCCCGGTTGTCGCGATCCACCGCGATCCCATAGACCCACTCGTTGACCAGTTCCTTCACATAGTTGGTGAAGGCCAGCGTCTTGAGATCCACCTTCGATACGCCGGCCCAGGTTCCGACCCAGAGCGATTCGCCCTGCTGGGCGAAGGCGTAGACCCAATAGTCCGCCAGGCCATGCATCGGAAAAAACACCTTCCAATCCCCGTCCCGGTAGCGCGACACGCCCCCCGCGTTGGTGCCAAACCACTTGTACCCGGCATTGTCGATGCCGATGGCGAATACGTACTCGTTGGCGAGCGGGTCCTTGCGCGTGAAGGTGTTGCGCAGCTGGGAAGTGGCGAGGTCCACTTCGAGCACTCCCGCGGAAGTGCCGGCCCACAAGGCGTTGCGCGCAGTCTCCACGGCGAGGGAGCGCACGAACACGCCCTCGCCCACCTCGAAGGATTCGAGCACCGTGGGCGGCGGGCCTGCCGCCACGACGCCCTCGCGCGAACAAGCCCCCAATACTGAACATATCGCCAGTAACCACAGGCCGGGCTTCATCGCTGAAATGTCCGAAGGAAGGCGACGACGTCTAGCATGTCGCGGTCCCTGACGAGACCCCGAAAGGCCGGCATGGCGCCTTTTCCCGTCTGGATGCTTCGCAGAAGCGCGATATCCGGTGCCATCAGCCCCTGGCCGCGCGTGAAGTCCGGCGCGTTTGCCACCCTTCCCCGGCCATCATCGCCGTGGCAGCTCTGGCAGTGTGATTCGTAGGCCTCGCGCCCCTTGAAAATATCCGCCGCCTTGGCGGGCGGTATGCAGACCAACGCTGCCGGTACGATCATCGCCGCAACGGCCGAACGGGCGCCGCGCCATGGGATCTTCTTCATGGTTTTTCCTTCTTATCCGTGGCTCTCCGGCTCGCGGCGGCCTTCACCTTGTCCTCCCACTGCTGCGCCTTCTGGACATCGATGGCCAAGCCAAGCTCGCCCTTTCTGTATGCTTGTGCCAGCCGCGACATGGCGCCACTATCGCCCAATTGCGCCGCGCGCTTCCAGTAATCGAGAGCTTCGCTCGGACTGCCTTGTGCCGGGCGGGCGCCACGCTCGGACTCGGTAGCGAGCGCCACGATCGCATCCACATGATCCTGCGCGGCGGCGAGTTTCCACCAGCGCCGCGCCTCGGCGAGGTCGCGCACCACCCCGTCGCCCGTGGCGTACATCTGCGCAATGGCATATTGGCCGGGTGCGTGGCCTTGTTCCGCCGCCTTGCGATACCACGCCAAGGCAGCTTCGTTGTCCTCGGAGCGGTCCAGGATATAGCCGTATCTCATCTGTGCCACCGGATGGCCTTTCTCCGCGGCACCGCGGTACCATTCGATCGCCTCGATGAGATCGCCGCGTTTGAAAGCCTGGTCTCCGCGCGCGACCATCCCGGCGGCATCTTCCTCGGCCAAGGCCATGGGGAAGATGAGCACGAGCACGCACGCAAGCAAGTTGCGCCACCACCAAATGCGTGGTGAAGTACATTGGACGGGAAGGGTGCGCGTCATCGTTTACCTCATGGAATCACGCGGTCGATCTTGACCTGAGCCAGCTTATCCGCACCCACCTTGACGGGTGCGCTAAACCCTTCGGAGTCGCCCGCCCGTGGCGAGGCATCGCCAGCCCTGGAGATGCGCGCGCCCACGATGACTTCGTCATGGCGCGAGAGCGACATCTGCGGGCTCATGGCATGGGAGTCGTCCAAGGTCATCTCCAGAGGAAGATCCTTGACCTGCTTGCGCACGATGGCGAGCGGCATGCGCGGTCCTTGCACGGCCCGCGCGAAGACGAACACCGCATCGCCCGGCGCCACACGCAGCTTGAGCGCGGGATCCAGGGTTACCCTGATCTTCACCCCCCCCGCCGAAGGCCGAGGCGTGCCTGGCGAGCCACCTGCCTCGATCTGGGCGATGTATGCATTCAAAGACTTCGCCTCGGAACTCTCGCTGGGAAGCTGGCGTTTGAGCCGCCCCCAGTGCTCCAGGGCGCTGGCCTTATCTCCGCGCTGCATCCCCCCAATACCGGCCAGCCATAGCGCCTTACTACTTTGCGGATCGCGCTCTAGCGCGAGCTTGACCAGCCGCGCGGGCTCGCCTTCCATGCGGTTACCGTTGGCCAGGGCCAGCGCTTCCGCGTAATCGGCAAGCAGTTTCGGATCGTCGCCCTTTAGCTTGTGTGCGCGCGCAAAAGCCTGTGCGGCTTCGCCATGGCGTTT
>JBJXGQ010000231.1:0-7488 GCA_046160525.1 Burkholderiales bacterium | reverse complement strand
TATTATCGGCTCTTCTTGGACCCTGCTGGTGGCACGGACCGGTTAACCCAACCAGCGAAGTATTCATCGTCGATACGATATTCCCCGCGCGTTCCCGTTGAACTTAATAGCTGCTGGCGCACCAGCGCTTCCAGGGCGACCGCGACACTTGACGGGGGCACTTTAGTGGTTTTATCCAGGCCAAGGGTCCCCCCATACTCCTTCAGTGCACCGGCGGAGAAATACGCTTGGCGTCCGCTGGCAGCGCGTACGAACACCGCTCTCTGTAAAGGTGTCAAGGCCGCCCATCGCTCGCTATGCCGCTCCTCTGGATAACGCGATTCGAGAAATCCAGGTATTGCATCTCGAATGTTGGTCCGCGCGCCGATGAGAAGCTCTTGGACAAGATCGATTAAGTCCCCGGGCCGGTAATGGAGTTGCTCGAAGGCCTCACCAAGCTCCCGCTCGTTCAGACTGCGCCCGGAACTCCTATTGAATCTCTCCGCGACGAATTCAATGAACTCTTCGCCCAAAGGCTCGAAGTCGACTTGCCGGGCGAAACCAAAGGTAGCTTGTCCTTTATCCGAGAAAAGCTTCAAGAGTTTTTCCCTGGACGACCCTGTCATGATCACAAGGAGTTGCTCCGCGTTTTGATTGAAGAGCGCCCTGAGGGCACGGAGGTTCTCTTCCGATTGGGGCTGTTCGGCAATACTTTGAATCTCATCCAGCATGAGCAGCACACGCTTTTTTCCGAGCAATCTACGCAACTCCGCGTAGACATTGTGTAGCTGGCCCGCGGAATCTGGCTGCGTACCCGCTCTTGCGGGCGGAGCAAAACTCGCCGATACGCCAAAGGCCTCTACCGCCGTGACGATGGTACGAGAAGGCCGCCGGCTGATGTCCAACACATGGTTTGCAAGCCGGGTCCCCACTGCCATGATGGGCTGCCGTTGAGCCCACAAGTCCACGTAGATGGGAACGAGCCCTTCTTGCTCAGCAGCGCCCGCGAGATCCGTGGTGAGCAGTGTTGTCTTGCCCGTCTGGCGCGGACCAAAGATCGATATGGGACGGCGAGGCGCCGCCAGCAACGCTTCAAGGTAGCTACGGGCAAGTTGGGGACGTGCAAAGTGCCAAGGGTCAGTTGATTTCGCCATATTTCGTAACGGGAACGAAATTTCGTAAGAGATACGAAATTATACGAAAATATCACGCCTCACGCCTCCCGTTTCCCGCCTCAGGCACGATTGCTGCACCGGGGCGCCGCCAAGTATGCTGATTCAAAACGACTCCAAGCGCAATCTCGATTCTCGCCAGGAACCTGTGGCTATAATCCCGGTGGCATACGCAAAAATCCGACGGCGCTCCTTCATTTGATACCCATAATACTTCAGCGCTCCCTCGCACTTGTCTGCACCGTGGCTCTCCTAGCGGGTTGCGCTGGGACCAATCCGCGAGACCCATTTGAGCCCCTTAACCGAGGCGTCTATAAGGTCAACGATGCCCTGGACAGGGCCATCCTCAAACCCGTGGCCAAGGGCTACCGGGCCGTGGTGCCCGTGCCCTTTCGCGGCGGCATCAGCAATTTCCTCGAAAATCTTAGTGATGTCCCGGTGGCACTCAATGGCATGCTGCAAGGCAAGTTTCGCCAAGCCGCGTCCGATGGCGGGCGTTTCATCATCAATTCCAGCGTGGGAATCCTTGGCATCTTCGACGTAGCTACCCATTTGGGCTTGCCCAGGCACGATGAAGATTTCGGACAAACCCTTGGATTTTGGGGCCTTGGCTCGGGCCCGTATTTGATGCTACCCCTCCTGGGGCCAAGTAGCGTGCGCGATGGATCGGGATTGATCGTGGACTACGCGACCACGCCCGCTACTTACGCCTTTGAGGACGGCCCCCAAGCCTGGACAGCGCTGGGCGTACGTGTCGTGGACCAGCGCGCCAGCCTGCTTGATGCCGAACGGCTATTGGATGAGGCCGCCCTGGACCGCTATTCCTTCCTGCGCGACGTCTATCTGCAGCGCCGCGAACGGCTAGTCCATGATGGGCAAGAGCCCAGCAAAACTCAGTCGCCCGAAGCGGCCCCGAAAAGAAAAACCCTCAAGGAGCTGGAAGAGGAGTTGGACGAGGATTCCGGCGAGACACCCTCTGGCCCCGCAAGACCGTAGCGAACTCTAATTCAAGCGCGCGGTGCTTTGCCGCAGCTCCACTACCTTGGCGTGAATGTCATCGGCGTCGTCGGCGCCCGGTTGTAGCTTGAGATAGCGCTCCAAGTCCGACAATGCCGCTCGGAAGCACTCCATCTGCTGAAACAGCAGCCCCCGGTCGCGAATCTCGCTCGCCGCATCGGGGCTAAGCACCATCAACCATTCGATCACGGACAGCGCGGCCTGCACCTCCTCGCGCTGCACGTACACGGACTTTAAATTGCGTAGCATGCGGGCAAGGATTTCCTTCTTCTCGGCGGCCACGAGCATGCTGGCCACTATCGCACGCGAGACTTCCCCGCCCCTGGCGTCGCGCAAACGCTTCTGCAAATCTTGCATGCTCAGCGAGGCGCCGCCGGTGAAGGGGTCCAGAATTATCAACCCTTGGTCGATCTTGCACTTCACCAGGAAATGACCGGGAAAAGACACGCCCCGCAAGGGCAAGCCGATGCGGCGGCCCACCTCGATATACAACACCGACAAGCTGATGGGAATGCCCACCTTACGGTCCAGCACTTCGTTGAGAAAGCTATTGCGCGGGTCGTAATAGTCCTTCAGGTTCGGTGCGAAGCCATGCTCCTGAAACAAGAACTGGTTCAGGGCGCCGATGCGCAGCATCACGCCGGCATCCTCCGCCATGCGCCGTCGTAAGGTCGTGCCAAGAAAATCCAGTTCGGCGATGTAGCGCTCTACGTCCAGGCTATGGTTGCGGCCCTTGGCGATGAGCAATGCCGCACGTGCCAAATCGATTTGATCGTCGGGTTGCCGAACTATTCTTTGAAACTGGTCGATGGGCGTGTTGTTCGGTTCCACGTCTACACCACCCAAAGCCGCTCTTTACTTTGCCTGTGCCGCGGGCGGCAGAAACAACGCGGGAATTTGCGCCTTGCGCCGCACCCCCTGTGGAACCTCCACGACGTGCCGAACTGGGCGCGGTGGCGTGGCAATCAGCGCGGCCTCGTGGGAAACAGCGCCCGGAAGTTCGGCCGCCGCTTGCACCGAGCTTTGCCGCAGCAAATCGCTTTCGCTGGCGATGGAAATGGGCGCCTTGAGCATTTTCTCGATGCCCGCCAGCGACTCCGCATCGTTGGGCGATACCAGCGATATGGCCTCGCCCTCCAACCCAGCACGCCCTGTACGGCCCACGCGGTGAATGTAATCCTCGGGGTTGGGCGGCAACTCGTAATTGATCACCAAGGGAAGCTGCTCGATGTCGAGCCCGCGGGCGGCGATGTCTGTCGCCACCAAGACATTGATAGTCCCCGCCTTGAACTCGTTGAGCGCTTGCAGGCGCTCGGCCTGGGACTTATCGCTATGCAACGCTCCGCAGGAGAAGCCCTCGCGATCCAGAAAGTGCGCCAACCGGTTCGCCATCTGCCGCGTACTGGTGAACACCAACACCTGCTTCAATTCCCGCGAGCGCAGCAGGAAACTCAGGCATTCTCGCTTTCTGTTCTCGCCAACCTTGTAGGCCTTATGGGTGACCAGTTCGGCAATCGTATTTTTTTGCGCGATCTGAATGCGCGCGGGGTCACTCAAAATTTGATTGGCGAGCCGCTTGATATCGTCGGAGAAAGTCGCCGAGAACATCAGATTCTGGCGCTTGGCCGGCATCAGAGCCAGGATGCGCTTGATGTCCGGCATGAACCCCATGTCCAGCATGCGGTCGGCCTCGTCGAGAATCAGAACCTCCACTTGGCCCAGTTGCACCGTCTTCTGCTGCACGTGATCCAGCAACCGCCCAGGTGTGGAAACCAGAATCTCCACCCCGGCCTTCAGTTCCTTAATTTGCGGGTCGATGTTCACACCGCCATACACCACCGTGGTACGCAACGAGGTGTACTTGGCGTAATCGCGCGCGGACTCCCACACCTGTACAGCCAGCTCGCGCGTGGGCGTCAGCGCCAGCACCCGCACGGGATGCCGCGCCGGCGAGACACTGGTACTCGCATGCCGCTTGATCCGTTGCAAGACAGGCAGCATGAACGCCGCGGTCTTTCCCGTACCGGTTTGGGCACTCGCCATCAAATCGCGCCCTTCTAGAATCACCGGAATGGCTTGAGCTTGCACCGGCGTGGGTTCGGTATACCCCTGTTCAGAAATCGAACGAAGGATATCCTCGTCCAAACCAAGCTCCGTAAACTTCATCTCGATAATGACCCTTAATCAGTGTATTTGCCCGGAATGACCGCCGAATGGGGTCCCGGGGAAGGCAGATCATACCCCATCCCAGGCAAAACCCAAGAAACACGGGGTTTTCCGCTAGAATCGGGGCCCTTTACCCCGCTGTCATTCGCCCCGGTAGCTCAGTGGATAGAGCAACCCCCTCCTAAGGGGTAGGTCGCACGTTCGATTCGTGTTCGGGGCGCCAATATGCTCAAGGACCTAACCAAGTTCGAGAGTTTGCCCTAAGCCTTTCCATCGCACTTCCATCGCAAATGGAGGCGAGAAGTGGCTTATGTGCGAGAACTTGAAAGCGGCAAATGGCAGGCGGTTGTTCGGCGGCGCGGATCTTTCCTTCACAGCCTCAGCGCCTCCAGAAAACTGAAATACCCGCAGGATCCGCGGAAAAGGCGTCCAGCGATGTCACTCATCCACCTGAATTTTGAGTAACCGAACGATATCGTCCGATAACCACAGCCCCGCACTACGAAGCTTTTCCACCGCCTCGCCAACAGAGGCCAGCAAGCCTCGCCTCTTGGCAAGCACCAATATTCCACCCGTGCCCAGCATGGGAATACTCAGCGTCCGGGCGCAGCGGCGGGCGTCCATGTCATCGATTACGGCACGTAGCGGTGGGTTTGCCAATGCATGGCTCAATACCGCCGTCTCGCCGGCTCCGAGGTCGCCATGCAGCAACACGTGGTGAGAGTACGACGTTCTCGCGCACCGGCCAAGTCTGCTTGCTTAGTTGTTGGGCGGCGGTATCGTCCCATTCGTCGCTGACTACTTCCTGCCATACGGCTTCGGGCACCACAACCCGCTTGAACATGCGCGGCAACAAATCGGCTTGCCCGCTGCGGAACAGCGTGATCAACGGCGAGGCGTTGACCACTACTGCATCAATCTGCATCGCGCAGTTCTTCGCCGAGTTCCTCAGCCGTGTACTGGAACGGGCTAACCTTGTAACGTGAAAGCGCGTCGATGAACCCGGCTCTCGCCAGGCCAGCGATTTCGGCAGCGCGCCCTTGGGAAATCCGGCCAAGCTCGTACCATTTGACGGCGGCGGCGATGCGCATTTCCTGCGCGAATTCCTTGGGCGCTTGATGCAACGTAGCAAATGCCGATTCGGGCATCTCAAACGTAAGTTGCGTCATGGTGCTCTGCTTTAACGAGGATGAAGATTAGCGCATCAGGCGTAATCGTTCCGCAGCCGCCCAGCGAGAATGCGAACAGCTTCGGAGCCGGCAATACCTTCGTCCGTGTTCGTTCTAAAGACGTCCATTGCAAAACACTGGTACGGGGCAGCGTGACTTCTGGGAAAACCCGCATCCGACTTCACACTCCAATTGCCTCCCCGTTGCGGAGACAATTCTAGCGCCGGATTTCGCGCGGTTCTGCGTCAATACGTCATGAATCAGGCCCTATCCCTTCGCCTTCAAGCTTCCCTCATTCGCCGCGATAAACGCCCGAATCTGATCGGACATATCGAGGAGCTTGATCCATTGCTCCTTGTACAACGTAATCGGGAAGCGCCCCATCCCATACACGGAAAGCCCGCCCTTCTCGCTAACTTTCATGCTGATGCCGGTGGCCGCCCCTTTCTTAAGGGCGGCGTTCTCCTTGCGCAAGCGCTCCAGCTCGTTCTTCAGATCTTCATCGGACATTGTGACTCCCTCTCAATTTGAATCTGGCCAGTAAGGCCACATGGTTTTGGTACGGCTCTTCTCAAGTTCAGCCTAAATAAGGCATTTCAACGCGAAGGACGCAAAGGACATTGTCTTCTTATTCTATTGGCAGAGGCGCACTCAATCACATGGGAAGGCAAAGTTCGCCCGCCTTGCCGGGCATGTGCTAGAGCAGTCATTCCCTCCGCGATTTCGCTGAATAGATCGCGCTTGGCCTTCCGTTCCGTCTTGCATTTCCCCCTCATACCCCGCACCTTGCTTCCAGTCATACCTTAACAATTCCTTTGCTTAGCCGTTCGGGCTGAGCAAGGTCGAAGCCCATCGGTCATTGGACGAACATAGAGCAACAGACATTACGCGAGTAGCAATATCACTTCACCCCAATTATCCACCCTTCGACTTGCGCAACAGTACGCATCGGCGGATTCAATGATGGGTTGAGAAAACTCGCGAGCCGGCCATCGGCATCGGATTGGCGCAACCACGCCGCCACCGAATAAGCGTCGTGTTGGTCCGCAGTGCGCCCGTTCACGGCGAATTCGCGTTTCCACAACGCGGGATATGCCTCCGCTACAGCCGAACGGCCGGGAGGGATCTGCCATCCGTCGAAAGGCCAGAAATGCACTCGCTCTCCGAGTTGTTGCCGCATATAGAGCAGCCACGGTAATCCCGCGTGCGTGGACTTGGCCACCGAGCCAGGCACATCGAAGTGGAACACGGACTTGGCGGAGCCGCTGCGTTCTTCCGCCAGGCGGCGCCAGCGCGAGCTTCCCGTGCGATCCGCGCCATTGCCGCGTATTCCCCGTCGCACACAGTCGACGTAGGTATTGTCCTCATGCGTGGGCCAATGACGCTGGAAATCCTCAAGAAACGCAGGCCAATAAGGTTCAATGCGGTGAACCTCGAAATAACGCATCGGAAACGAGAATCCATGGTCGATGCCCACCAGCGTGGGAACGTCCTCCGCGAGCCGCGCCACCAGCCAATGCGCAACGCCACGCCGCGACCAGTACTTGCGCGGGCCAGATTGTGGCAGCACTTCCTCGGGCAATGAATCGCGGTCGGCCAGATAGACGCGCAGGCCTTTTAGGCTAGAGTCCGGCGTTTCGGCGCCGGAATAATCGATGCCGATGTAGCGTGTGAAGGCGGGCGGCGATTCAATCACCACCACTGCGGCATGGGGCAAACGCGGGAATTCTCTCGGCAATAGGCGATCAGGCTCTCTGCGGACTCGTTCACGCCGCCACCTTTTTGTCTTGGCGCATGTCATCGAGAAACTCCGAGGCAGGCTCGACGCTCGTCACCAGCAGATGATCGCGCGCCCGCGTGCAGGCGACGTAGAGCAGATGGCGCTCGGTGTCATAGACCTCCTGCAAATCGGCGTCATCGCCGACCGTCTCGATGCGCTCCTGCAACGGGATGATCTCGTCGTCGCAGGCCATCACCACGACGGC
>JBJXGQ010000230.1:0-18238 GCA_046160525.1 Burkholderiales bacterium | reverse complement strand
AAGGGCGCGCAGGGTGGCTGTCTCATGACTGGGCAGGTGGATGAGACCGAAGCTGTGCGCAAGGCGCGGGATTTTCCTGGGCTCGCGGGGATGGACCTGGCGAAAGTGGTGTCTAGTACCTCGGCCTACGAGTGGAACGAGATGCAGTGGTCTCTTGCTTCTGGCTACGGCAAGCAGAGCGCTCCCAAGCATCACGTGGTGGCCTTCGATTACGGAGTCAAGCGCAATATCCTGCGCATGCTGGCTTCTCGCGGTTGCCGCGTGACGGTGCTGCCCGCGCAATCCAGCGCGAAGGCAGCCCTGGCTCACAAGCCTGACGGGATTTTTCTGTCCAACGGCCCGGGTGACCCGGAGCCATGCGATTACGCCATACGCGCCATTCGCGAGTTGCTCGATACGGGCATTCCCCTATTCGGCATCTGCCTAGGGCACCAACTGCTGGGACTTGCGAGCGGAGCCAAAACCCTGAAGATGAAATTCGGCCATCACGGCGCCAATCATCCCGTGCAGGACTTGGACACCGGTCGCGTGATGATCACGAGCCAGAACCATGGCTTCACGGTGGATAAGGCTACGTTGCCCGCCAACGCACGCGTCACGCATGTATCGCTCTTCGACGGCAGCCTGCAAGGCTTCGAGCGCACCGACAAGCCCGCCTTTTGTTTCCAAGGCCACCCAGAGGCGAGCCCAGGGCCCCACGATGTCGATTACCTCTTCGACAAGTTTGTACGGATGATGGGGAGGAGCGGGGGCTAGGGACTTGGGACTGGAGACTAGGGAAGATCAAACCCCAGCCCCCAGCCCCAGCCCCCAGCCCCCAGCCCCCAGCCCCTAATCAAATGCCTAAACGCACCGACCTCCATACCATCCTCATCATCGGCGCCGGGCCCATCGTCATTGGGCAGGCCTGCGAGTTCGATTACTCGGGCGCGCAAGCGTGCAAGGCGCTGCGGGAGGAGGGTTATCGCGTCGTGCTGGTGAATTCCAATCCGGCCACCATCATGACAGATCCGGAAACGGCGGACGCCACCTACATCGAGCCCATCACGTGGCAGATGGTGGAACGCGTCATCGCGCTGGAGCGCCCCGATGCGGTGTTGCCCACCATGGGCGGGCAGACAGCGCTCAATTGCGCCTTGGATTTGGCGCACCACGGTGTGCTGGAGCGCTACGGGGTGGAGATGATCGGCGCCACCAGCGAGGCCATCGATAAAGCCGAAGACCGCGAGAAGTTCAAGGCGGCGATGACGCGCATCGGATTGCAATCCCCGCGCTCCATCCTCGCGCACACGATGGACGAGGCCTCGCGCGCACAGGCCGAGTTAGGCTTTCCCGTGGTGATCCGGCCTTCGTTCACCTTGGGCGGCAGCGGCGGGGGCATCGCGTACAACAAGGAAGAGTTCGCCACCATCTGCGAACGGGGCTTCGAGGCCTCGCCCAACAAGCAATTGCTGGTGGAAGAATCCGTCATCGGCTGGAAAGAGTTCGAGATGGAAGTGGTGCGCGACCGCAAGGACAACTGCATCATCGTGTGCTCCATCGAGAACCTCGATGCCATGGGCGTACACACTGGGGACTCCATTACGGTGGCGCCGGCGCAAACGCTCACCGACAAGGAATACCAGATCATGCGCGATGCTTCCATCGCGGTGTTGCGCGAGATCGGCGTGGATACGGGTGGCTCGAACGTGCAGTTCGCCATCAACCCGCGCGACGGGCGCATGGTGGTGATCGAGATGAATCCGCGCGTGTCGCGCTCATCCGCCTTGGCCTCCAAGGCCACCGGCTTCCCGATCGCCAAGGTGGCGGCGAAGCTGGCCGTGGGGTATACGCTGGATGAATTGAAGAACGACATCACGGGTGGCGCCACGCCGGCCTCCTTCGAACCCACCATCGATTACGTGGTGACCAAGGTGCCGCGCTTCGCCTTCGAGAAATTCCCCCAGGCCAACGACCGGCTTACCACGCAGATGAAGTCCGTGGGCGAGGTCATGGCCATGGGCCGTACGCTGCAAGAGTCCCTGCAAAAAGCGCTGCGCGGTTTGGAAACGGGCGTGGATGGCTTCGACGAGATGACGCAAGACCGCGACCAGATCGAACGCGAACTGGCCGATCCCGGACCTCACCGCCTGTGGTACGTGGGGGATGCGTTTCGTATTGGGATGTCCGTGGAGGAGATCTACGCCATTTCCCACATCGATCCGTGGTTCCTGGTGCAGATCGAAGAGATTATTCAAGCCGAGCAGCGGCTGCGCGGAGCGCGCTTGGCGGAATTGAGCGCGGATGTGTTGCGGCAATTGAAGCGCATGGGGTTCGCGGACCGGCGCCTGGCGAAATTGCTGGGAGCCTCGCAGACGGAAGTGCGGCAACGCCGCCACGCCCTGGGCGTGCGCCCGGTCTACAAGCGCGTGGATACGTGCGCCGCGGAATTCGATACCCGCACGGCCTACATGTATTCCACCTATGAAGAGGAATGCGAGGCGCGGCCCACGAACCGCAAGAAGATCATGGTGCTGGGCGGCGGACCCAACCGCATCGGCCAAGGAATCGAGTTCGATTACTGTTGCGTGCACGCGGCGCTGGCGTTGCGTGAGGATGGTTACGAGACCATCATGGTCAACTGTAATCCGGAAACCGTCTCCACGGACTACGACACTTCGGACCGCTTGTATTTCGAGCCGCTGACGCTGGAAGACGTACTGGAAATCATCGCCGTGGAGAAACCTGCGGGCGTGGTGGTGCAATACGGCGGGCAAACACCGCTCAAACTGGCGCGCGATCTCGAAGCCAATGGGGTGCCCATCATCGGCACGACGCCCGACATGATCGACGCGGCGGAGGATCGCGAGCGCTTTCAGAAACTGCTGGTGGATCTGGATTTGCGCCAGCCGCCTAACCGTACCGCGCGCAACGAACCCGGCGCCTTGCGCATGGCGGAGGAGATCGGTTATCCCCTGGTGGTGCGGCCCAGCTATGTGCTGGGAGGGCGCGCCATGGAGATCGTGCACGAAGCCAAGGATCTTGAGCGTTACATGCGCGAGGCAGTGAAGGTTTCCAACGACTCCCCCGTGCTGCTGGACCGCTACTTGAACGATGCCACGGAAGTGGACGTCGATGCCATTTGCGACGGCAAGGATGTTTTGATCGGCGGCATCATGGAGCACATCGAGCAAGCGGGCGTGCACTCCGGAGATTCCGCCTGTTCGCTGCCGCCCTTCAGTTTGACGCCCGAGATACAGAACGAGCTGCGCCGCCAGACCGTTGCCATGGCGCGCGGGCTCAACGTGGTGGGCTTGATGAACGTGCAGTTCGCCATTCAAAACGGCGTGGTCTACGTGCTGGAAGTCAATCCTCGTGCCTCGCGTACCGTGCCCTTCGTTTCCAAGGCCACCGGTCTCGCGCTGGCGAAAATCGCCGCGCGTTGCATGGTGGGCAAGACCCTGGCGCAGCAAGGCACCACGCGCGAGGTGATTCCGCCTTATTACTGCGTGAAGGAGGCGGTGTTCCCCTTCATCAAATTCCCCGGCGTGGATACCATCCTCGGGCCCGAAATGAAATCCACCGGCGAGGTGATGGGCGTGGGGCAAAGCTTCGCGGAAGCTTTCTACAAATCGCAACTGGCCGCCGGCGTGAAGTTGCCTACTTCCGGCAAGGTGTTTCTGAGTGTGCGCGATTCCGACAAGATCAAGACGCTGGAAGTGGCGCGAGCCTTGGTGGAATTAGGTTTTGAATTGGTGGCGACGCGCGGTACCGGCGCGGTGTTCGCCGGTGCCGGCCTCACGGTTGTCATGGTGAACAAAGTGGCCGAGGGCCGCCCGCACATCGTGGATATGATCAAGAACGGCGGCATCGCCATGATCGTGAACACGGTGGAGGAACGAAAATCCGCCGTGGAGGCCTCATACTCCATCCGCCGTTCGGCATTACAAGCGCGCGTGACCTACTTCACCACGGTGGCCGGCGCCCGTGCGGCTTGCCAGGGCATGCGCCATATGCAAGAACTCACGCCCTATTCATTGCAGGCCTTGCACCAACGGCTGGCGGCAAATTAATCACGGAGGACAAGATGCGCAAGATTCCACTCACGTCTCACGGCGCCAGCCTGCTGCGCAAAGAGCTTCAGCAGCTCAAGAGCGTGGAGCGGCCCAAGGTGATTCAAGCCATACAAGAAGCACGCGCCCAAGGCGATTTGTCGGAAAACGCCGAGTACGACGCCGCCAAGGAGAAGCAAAGTTTCATCGAAGGCCGTATCGCGGAAATCGAGAGCAAACTCGCCAACGCGCAGATCATCGATCCCGCGCATTTGGATGCCGACGGCCGCTGCGTGTTCGGTTCCACGGTGGAGTTGCAGGACCAGGACAGCGAAGACATCGTCACCTACCAGATCGTGGGCGAGGACGAGGCGGACATCAAGCAGAGCAAGATTTCCATCACCTCTCCACTGGCGCGCGCGGTCATCGGAAAATCTCCAGGCGAAGTGGCCGAAGTGGTCGCGCCTGGGGGCATACGGTCTTATGAGATATTGGATGTGAAGTATTTGTGAGGCGTGAGGCGGGAGGCGTGAGGCGAAGGAAATGTAGGTTGGGTGGAGCGCAGCGTAACCCGACGTCAAGAAACCCCACGTCAAAGCGAAACCCGACGTCAAGAGACCCAACAATGACGCATGAGTAGATTTGCCGCCAGCCTGCATTGGGTCTGCGTAACCGCCTGGGTGGGCGGCCTATGGGCTGTCGGGTACTTGGTGGCGCCCGCGTTGTTTCATCACCTTCCGGACCGGGCCTTGGCGGGGACGCTGGCGGGACATCTGTTCGCCTATCTTGCTTATGCAGGACTCGCCTGCGGGCTCTATCTCATCGTTTATCGTTTGGCCGCGGTGGGCTTGGGCGCATTGCGCCAAGGATTTTTCTGGATCGTGGTCCTGATGCTGGTACTGACCTTGGCCGGGCAATTTGGCGTTCAACCTCTGCTGTCGGCATTACGGCAGCAGGCGATGCCGCGGCAAGTGATGGAAAGCCTGTTTCGCGACCGCTTTGTCATGTGGCACGGCGTGGCCAGCATCTTGTTCCTACTGCAAAGCCTCTTTGGGCTAGGCTTGGTTTTGCTGCAGCGGCGTGTAATCTAGGATTTGGGCGAACGCCGCCTGGCGGCAGGTTTGCCCGTGGGCTTGCCGGGAACCTTGGCCTTGGCCTTTGCACGCTTGGGCTTGGCGGCCTTCTTGGGCTCGGCTTTGGGGGCCGGTAGCTTCTTGGCGGGGTTTTCTCTGTAAATGACCAAGGTCTTGCCGATGTGCTGCACCGCCTGGGCGGCAAGATCCGAGCAGATTTGCGCGAGCCAGCGTTCCCGGTCTTCGCGTTCCCCGCTCGCAGCCTTGATTTTCAGCAATTCATGGGCTTTCAGGGAAAGGTCGATTTCCTTCAGGACGGCGGGAGTTAATCCGTCGCTACCGATCAGTACCACGGGATTGATCTGGTGGGCCTCGCCCTTGAGGTGCTGGCGTTCCGCAGGTGTGAGTGCTTTCATGAGGCAATTCTAGAAGATGGGCCGCAACAAAACTAGCAAAGCTTGGATGCACATGCATGTGACCGACCCCTTCGTGCGCCAAGCGCAGAAGGACGGGTACCGCTCGCGTGCTGTCTACAAGCTTGCCGAAATCGCCGAAAAGGACCGTTTGGTCAAGCCTGGCTTGGTGGTGGTGGACTTGGGCGCGGCGCCCGGAGGATGGTCCCAATGGCTGGTTAAACAAGTGGGTACGGGCGGCCGGGTGATCGCCATCGACTGTTTACCCATGAAGCCAATCGTCCAGGCGGAGTTCATCCAAGGCGATTTCACCAGCGACGAAGGCCTGCAATCCCTCCAACAATTACTGAAAGGGGCGCGTGCGGACCTTGTGCTTTCCGATATGGCACCCAACATAAGCGGCGTGGAATCGGTGGACCAAGCGCGTTGCGCGCATCTGGCGGAATTGGCCATCGAGTTCGCGAAGGCGCACCTAAAACCCGGAGGAGCTTTCCTGGTCAAGGTTTTTCAGGGGGAACATTTCGAGGCCGTACGTAGACAAATGCTGGCAACCTTCAAGACCGCTGGCGTGCGCAAGCCCAAAGCTTCGCGCTCGGAGAGCAAGGAAACCTATCTTGTCGGCCGTGGGTTACGCCAAGAGGAAGCAACGAAAATTTCTTGAAGGCCAGTGCGTTTGAATCCGATTACAATGAATCTGCCCTAAATAGGCGGAGCTGCAACCATGGGGATAAATGTTGTGCCGCCAAAATGCATGTTACGAACAAGGGGAGTTTCCCCTTGTTTATCCCCCGGGAACGAACAAGGGGCCAGCCCCTTGTATATCCCCAAAACCAGCGCGGCGATGTGCGCAAGCCTTCGCCAAATGGTCAATAGTTGAGTCGCGAGCGATCAGGTTCGTCCCTGGGCACGACATGGAGAGGCCGTTTTGAATAATCTCGTCAAGAATATCGCCATCTGGTTGGTCATCGCCTTGGTGCTCATGACTGTGTTCAACCAGTTCAGCGGCCGTGCACCCAGCCACAAGCAAATCACCTACTCGCAGTTCATCGACGAGGTGAAGCAAGGCCATGTGGACCGCGTCACTATCGAGGGCAAGATCCTCAAATTCCAGACGACGAACGGCGAAAAGTTCGTCACCTATGCCGCCCCGGATCTGTGGATGGTGAGCGACCTGCTCAAGGCAGGCGTCAAGATCGAGGCCAAACCCGAGGAAGAGCAATCGCTCCTGCTGCAAATCTTCGTATCCTGGTTCCCCATGCTGTTGCTGATCGGTGTGTGGATATTCTTCATGCGCCAGATGCAAGGCGGCGGGCGCGGCGGCGCGTTCTCCTTCGGCAAGAGCCGGGCGCGCATATTGGATGAATCCAATAACACCGTTACTTTCGCCGACGTGGCAGGGTGCGAAGAGGCCAAGGAGGAAGTCAAGGAACTGGTCGATTTCCTCAAGGAACCCAGCAAGTTTCAGAAGCTGGGCGGCCGTATCCCCCGCGGCGTGCTCATGGTGGGCTCGCCCGGTACCGGTAAGACGTTGCTGGCGCGCGCCATCGCGGGCGAAGCCAAGGTTCCCTTCTTCAGCATATCGGGTTCCGATTTCGTTGAGATGTTCGTCGGCGTGGGCGCGGCGCGTGTGCGAGACATGTTCGAGCAGGCCAAGAAGCAAGCGCCTTGCATCGTGTTCATCGATGAAATCGACGCCGTGGGCCGCCAGCGCGGCGCCGGGCTGGGCGGTGGAAACGACGAGCGCGAGCAGACGCTTAACCAGTTGCTGGTGGAGATGGATGGCTTTGAAGGTACTTCGGGCGTCATCGTGATCGCCGCCACCAACCGGCCCGATGTGCTTGACCCGGCATTGCTACGCCCCGGCCGCTTCGACCGCCAGGTGGTGGTGCCGCTTCCCGATATTCGTGGCCGCGAACAAATTCTCAATGTGCATATGCGCAAGGTACCTGTCGCCCCTGACGTGCGGGCGGATTTGCTCGCGCGCGGCACGCCCGGCTTCTCCGGCGCCGACCTCGCTAACTTGGTGAACGAAGCCGCACTCTTCGCCGCCCGTGGCAATAAGCGGCTGGTGGACATGGAGGACTTTGAGCGCGCCAAGGACAAGATCATCATGGGTGCGGAGCGCCGTACCATGGTGATGGACGACGAGGAGAAGAAGAACACCGCCTATCACGAGTCTGGCCATGCCTTGGTGGGCAAGCTTCTGCCGAAGTGCGATCCGGTGCACAAGGTCACCATCATTCCGCGAGGGCGTGCCCTGGGAGTGACCATGTCGCTGCCAGAGCGCGACCGCTACAGCTATGACCGGGATTATTTGCTCCAGCGCATCTCCATGATGCTGGCGGGCCGCATCGCGGAAGAGTTGTTCATGAATCAGATGACCAACGGCGCCTCGGACGATTTCCGCCGGGCCACCGACTTGGCGCGCCGCATGGTCACCGAGTGGGGCATGTCGCCCGCCCTGGGCACTATGGTCTATGGCGAGAATGAAGGCGAGGTTTTCCTGGGCCGTTCCATCACCACCCACAAGAACGTCTCCGAGGCCACCTTGCAGAAGGTGGATTCGGAGATTCGCCGTGTCATCGACGAGCAGTATGCCCAAGCGCGGCGGCTGATCGAAGACAACCGCGACAAAATCGAAGCCATGACGGCTGCGTTGCTGGAGTGGGAAACCATCGATGCCGACCAAATCAACGACATCATGGCGGGACGTCCGCCGCGAGCGCCCAAGCCCGTGACGCCGCCTTCACCGCCACCGGATTCCACTCCTAGTGCCAGCGCGCCTGTCGCCAGCCCGGCGGCCGAAGCGAAATAGATTCCGTGGGGATGGCAAGAGAAGGGGCGGCGCAGCCGCCCCTTGTCGTTTCTGGCGGTGCCAGAACGCTACGCTGCGGGCGCTTCAACCTTTCGCTGGCTCAGCCCCTCATCATGGGGATCGTGAACATCACGCCCGATTCCTTTTCCGATGGCGGCAACTTTCTCGACCCAGGCCTGGCCATCGCTCACGCGCAGGAGTTGGTGAGCCAAGGTGCGGCCATCGTTGACCTCGGTGCCGAATCTTCGCGCCCTGGTGCCGGGCCGGTGTCCCTGGAAGAGGAATGGACGCGCTTGCTTCCCGTGCTCAAGGGGTTGCGGGACATTAAGGTACCCATCTGCGTGGATACCGTCAAAGCGGAGGTCATGCGCCGCGCGATCACCGAAGGCGCGTCCATGATCAACGATATAAATGCCCTGCAAGATCCCAGTGCCATGGAGGTAGTCAAAGACACATGCGTGGCGGTATGCCTTATGCATATGCAGGGCAATCCGCAAACGATGCAGCTTGCGCCGCGCTACGACGACGTTGTGGGTGAGGTAGCAGGTTTTCTGACGGAGCGCGCCAGGGAAGCGGAGAATGCGGGGATTGGGCGCGACCGGATCGTGCTCGACCCTGGGTTTGGATTTGGCAAGCGCTCGCGGCACAACCTTACGCTGTTGCGCGATCTAGGCGTGATCGCTCGCCTGGATTATCCGGTGCTGGTGGGGTTGTCGCGCAAATCGTTGTTGGGAACCATCACTGGCAGGCCACAGCCGGGGCGATTGGCGGCAAGCTTGGCGGCGGCGGTGCTGGCGGTACAGCGTGGAGCATCCATTGTGAGAGTTCATGATGTCGCGGAAACACGCGACGCCCTGTTGATGATCAAGGTCTTGGAGGACCCAGAAAATTACCTCAACTAGAAAATACTTCGGTACGGATGGCGTGCGCGGGCGCGTAGGTGAATCGCCCATCACCCCTGACTTCGTGATGCGCTTGGGCTACGCCGCGGGCAAGGTGCTGTCGAAAAAGGAGAGCCGCCCAGCGGGGCAGCACTCCGCCGTGGTCATAGGCAAGGACACGCGGATCTCGGGCTACATGCTCGAAGCGGCGCTAGAGGCCGGGCTTTCCGCGGCCGGTGTCGATGTGCACTTGGCGGGCCCCATGCCCACGCCGGCCGTGGCCTATTTGACGCGAGCGCTTCGTTTATCGGCGGGCATCGTCATCAGTGCCTCGCACAATCCCTTTGAAGACAACGGCATCAAGTTTTTCTCCGCCAGCGGCGACAAGCTTCCCGACGCCGTGGAAGCGGAAATTGAGGACGGGCTTTGCCTGCCCCTCACGGTGTCTCCCTCCGCGCAACTGGGCAAGGCTTGGCGCCTGCGCGATGCCGCTGGCCGATACATTGAATTCTGCAAGAGCACCTTCCCCTCCAACCAAAACCTGCGCGGCCTGAAGATCGTGGTGGATTGCGCTCACGGGGCCTGCTACCACATCGCGCCCCATGTTTTGCATGAGTTGGGAGCCGAAGTCATCGAAATTGGCACGCAGCCCGATGGGATGAACATCAACCAGAATTGCGGCGCCGTGCATCCCCAAGCCATGGCGGAGGCCGTTCGCACCCATGGTGCCGATCTAGGGCTCGCGCTGGATGGCGATGGCGACCGCCTAATTTTTGCCGACCAGCAGGGCAGACTCTACGATGGCGACGAACTGCTCTACATCATTGCCCGTCATCGCAAAGCCACCGGAACCTTGAAGGGGGGTGTCGTGGGGACGCTGATGACCAACCTGGGTTTCGAGCATGCCTTGGGGCGCCTGGGAGTGCCCTTCAAGCGGGCCTCGGTGGGAGACCGCTACGTGCTTGAGAAGCTCCACGAATCTGGCTGGGAAGTGGGCGGGGAGAATTCCGGCCACATCATATGCCTGGATAAACACACGACGGGGGACGGTATCGTGGCGGCCTTGCAGGTGTTGTTCGCCGTGCGGGCAACGGGAACGGCCTTGCCCGAGCTGGCGGCAGGCCTGACCATGTATCCCCAGGTGCTACTCAACGTGCGTATGGCCGTGCGCTCCGAGTTGCGCACCCATCCCAAGGTGCAGGCAGCGGTCAAGGACGCGGAGACCCAGCTCAACGGCAAGGGCCGGGTTCTATTGCGGCCCTCGGGAACGGAGCCTGTCATACGCGTGATGGTGGAAGGCGAGCCAGGCCCTCTGGTTCGCACGCTGGCCGAAGGCATTGCCGCTACGGTCAAGGAGGTATCCGAGGCCGCCTAGCCCTTACGTTGAGGGCCCCTAGTCCTTTCGCGTCATGGATGACATGAAAGTGTCACATTAGACTTCTAGAATCCGCCCGGTTCGATACTCCAAGGGATGGATACTTCATGAAAGGCTTGCTACGAGGGATGAGCGCCGCATGCGTGCTGGCGCTAAACGCCGCCGGTGCCCATGCACAGTTGGTCAAGGTGGACGGTTCCAGCACCGTGTTCCCCATCACGGAGGCGGTTGCTGAAGACTTCCAGCGCGCCACCAAGGGCAAGATGCGCGTGACCGTGGGTATTTCCGGTACTGGCGGGGGATTCAAGAAATTCTGCCGGGGTGAGACCGATATCTCCAACGCTTCGCGCCCCATCCTCAAGTCCGAGATGGAGATCTGCAAGGCCGCCGGAATCACCTATTACGAATTGCCCGTGGCCTATGATGCCCTCACGGTGGTCATGAATCCGCAGAACGCATTCTTGAAGACCATGACGGTGGCCGAGCTCAAGAAGCTCTGGGAGCCCGCGGCCCAAGGCAAGATCATGAAGTGGAAGCAGATCAATCCCGCCTGGCCGGACCAGCCCATCAAGCTCTTCGGCGCCGGTGCGGACTCCGGGACCTTCGATTACTTCACCGAGGCCATCGTGGGCAAAGCCAAATCCAGCCGGGGCGATTTCACCGCCAGCGAGGATGACAACGTGCTGGTGCAAGGGGTCTCCAGGGACATCAACGCGCTGGGTTACTTCGGTTACGCCTACTACGCCGAGAACCAGGACAAACTCAAGGCCGTGGCGGTCGCGGGCACGCCCGGCAAACCAGGCGTGGAGCCCTCCGTCGAGAGCGTGGTGAACGGCAGCTACCAGCCCTTATCCAGGCCCATATTTATCTACATCAACGCCAAGGCCTTCGAGCGGCCCGAGGTCAAGCAGTTCATCGAGTACTACATGACGAACGCCCCTGCCTTGGTATCCGAAGTGAAATACGTGGCCCTTCCCAAGAAGGCTTACGATTACAATTTGGAGCATCTGAACGGCAAGAAGGTGGGGACGAAGTTCGGTGGCGAGAACAAAGTCGGCCTCACCATCGAAGACCTCATGAAGTTAGAGGCCAAGCTATAAGTTCTTGATGCAAGCTGGGCAAGTGGAAGGGGCCAGTGGTCAATAGACCCTAGCCCCTTCAATATTTTCAGAGTTCTATCCCAACGCGGCGGGCGTCCGCTAAACTAACCGTGCGTACCATTACCCATAACGACACCCTCGCGCCGGTTATCCCCTTGCCTGCCGTTTCCTCCGCGCATTCCATCAGCCACCGCCTGGCCAAGCGCAAGAGCCGTCACATGCGCGAGACGGGCATTGAGCTATTGCTGTTCCTCTGCGCTGCCTTTTCGGTTCTCGTCACCACCGGCATCGTCTACATTCTGATATCCGAGTCCGTGGGGTTTTTCCAGAAAGTTTCCTTGTGGGACTTTCTGACCGATACGCAATGGACACCTCTATTCGACGATGCGCACTACGGCATCATGGTCTTGCTCTCCGGCACGTTGGTGAGTTCGGCGGTGGCGTTGTTGGTGGCCATCCCTATTGGGACCATCATAGCCATATACCTCTCGGAGTTTGCCCCCTTTACCTTGCGCGAGGTGGCGAAGCCTTTATTGGAATTGCTGAGCGGCGTGCCCACGGTAGTGTATGGCTACTTCGCGCTGATTTTCGTCACCCCCTTGCTGCAACAAATTTTTCCGGGGTTGCCGGGCTTCAACTTGCTCTCGGCTGGGCTGGTTATGGGGATCATGATCATTCCCTATGTCAGTTCGGTGAGTGAAGATGCGATGCGCGCCGTACCCATGAGCATGCGCGAGGGCTCCTACGCCATGGGCGCGACGCGTTTCCAAACGGCGGTAAGAGTGGTTGCGCCCGCGGCCTTGTCGGGGATCACGGCCGCATACATCCTTGGAATATCGCGGGCGGTGGGGGAAACCATGATCCTGGCCATCGCGGCGGGCATGCAACCAAACTTGACCTGGAATCCCACGGAGCCCGCGGCCACCATCACTTCCTACATCGTGCAGGTGGCGCTCGGCGACCTGCCCCACGGTAGCATTGGATATCAAACCATATTCGCCGCCGGATTGACGCTGCTGTTGATCACGCTCTTGTTCAACATGCTGGGCCACTGGTTGCGCAAGCGCTACCGCCAGGTTTACTAGACACCATGCAGCCGCAAAGAAACCTGCAAGAGATTCGCGATCTCATCACGCGCCATAAGCGCTGGGACATCATCTTCGCCGCCGTCGGGCTGCTGTGCCTGGCCATCGCGGTCGCGACGTTTCTTGCCCTCGCTATCGAGATGGCGTCGGTGGGCGCGTCGAGATTGAGTTTGGACTTCTTCACTCATTTTCCTTCGCGCCGGGCAGGACAAGCGGGCATTCTCTCGGCGTGGGTGGGGACGACCCTGGTCATGATCGTCACGGCGTTCGCCGCCGTGCCAGTGGGGGTTGCCGCCGCCGTGTACTTGGAAGAGTACGCACGCAAGCACTGGATCACGGGACTCATCGAAATCAACATCACGAACCTGGCCGGCGTGCCTTCCATCGTCTACGGATTGCTTGCCTTGGGGCTATTCGTTTATGCGCTCGGATTCGGCCAAAGTATCCTGTCGGCGGGATTGACCTTGGCGCTTCTCATCCTGCCTATCGTTATCGTGGCTACGCGCGAGGCCATCCGCTCCATTCCCTCCGCCATTCGCGAGGCGGCCTACGCCGTGGGTGCCACCAAGTGGCAAACCACCTGGGACCACGTGTTGCGCTACTCCACACCGGGCGTGCTCACCGGCGTGATCATCGGCATGGCCAGAGCCATCGGCGAAACCGCACCCATCATCACCATCGGCGCGCTGACCTTCATTGCGTTCTTGCCGCCCGCACCGGTAACGCAGGAATTTCCGTTTCTATCCTTCGAGTGGCTCTACGCGCCCTTCACCGTGATGCCCATACAGATGTTCAACTGGACCTCGCGCCCCGATCCCGCCTTTCATCAAAACGCCGCGGCGGCGGGATTGGTTTTGCTCGTCATGACACTCTCGATGAACGGACTGGCGATCTACATTCGCTACCGCCTCAGAAAAAATATCAAGTGGTAAGCCATGCCAAAAACGACTGAAGTTTCGAACGAAACGCTCACACTCAAGGCCGAAGCGAAGTCCTTGGAGTTTCACTACGGCACCTTTCATGCGCTCAAGGGAATCTCCATGCCCTTGTACGAGAACAAAGTCACGGCCTTGATCGGGCCCTCGGGTTGCGGGAAATCCACCTATCTGCGTTGCTTCAATCGCATGCACGATCTTTACTCCGGCAACAAATACGGCGGCGAGATCCGGCTCTATCCCGACAACACCAACTTGCTGCACGCACAGGTGGATCCCATCGAAGTGCGCATGCGCATCAGCATGGTGTTTCAAAAGCCCAACCCCTTCCCCAAATCCATCTACGAAAACGTCGCCTATGGCTTGCGGGTGCGCGGAGAAAAACGCGTCACGACCTTGGATGACAAGGTGGAGCAAGCGCTGCGTGGAGCGGCTTTGTGGGAGGAGGTCAAGCACCGCTTGAAAGACTTGGCCTTCAACCTTTCCGGCGGCCAGCAACAGCGCTTGTGTATCGCGCGCGCCTTGGCGACCGATCCGGAAATCCTGCTCTTCGACGAACCCACTTCCGCGCTGGACCCCATCGCCACCGCCAGCATCGAAGAACTGATCACCGACTTGAAGAGCAAGCTCACCATTCTTATCGTCACCCACAACATGCAACAAGCCGCGCGCGTGTCTGACTTCACCGCCTACATGTACCTGGGCGAACTCATCGAATTCGACCGTACCGACACCATCTTCATCAAGCCCAAGCAGAAGGCGACGGAAGACTACATCACAGGCAGGTTCGGCTGAGCCGAACCTGCCTAGTAGCAGTACGGATCGATTGTGCTTAAACGAAGTTGGCGCTTGCTGCCGGAGCAGGCGGGCTGTACGCGTACCTGACGGATGGTAATCTTTGCCAGGCGATATACAGGCACGGATTAGATTCTTATGCAGACCATAGACCAGTGGCTTTCGGCGCTTGGCCTTTCGCAATATGCGGAGAGTTTTGAGCGCCACGACATCAGGGTCGGTCTTCTCTCCAGCCTTACCGATCAGGATTTGCGCGAGCTAGGCGTCAATTCTCTGGGCCATCGCAAGACGCTGCTCATAGCGGCCAGCCATCATCGCAATGACCACGAAGCGCCCTTATCGGCACCAAAGGCAATACCGTCCAGCGCCACCGAAGGCGAGCGCCGCCAACTCACCGTCATGTTCTGCGACATGGTGGGCTTCACCGAGTTGGCCAACCGGGTCGATCCTGAGGTATTGCAAGGAATCATCCGCACCTACGAGGACGCCTGCGCGGTGTGCATCACGCGCTACGAAGGGTACGTCTTCCAGAGGCTAGGCGATGGCATCGTGGCCTTCTTTGGTTTCCCGTTGGCCCATGAGGGCGAAGCCGAGCGTGCCATTCACGCCGGTCTTTCCATCATCGATTCCTTGTCTTGCCTCGATGTCCCCGAAGTGGGGCACCTGCAAGTGCGCATCGGCATCGCCACCGGCTTGGTCGTGGTCTCCAGTGCCGAGAAAGGCGCGGTGGGGGAGACCATGAACCTGGCCTCGCGCCTGCAAGGCATCGCCCCGGTGGGCGGCATCGTGGTGAGCGAGCGGGTTCGCCAATTGGCCGGTGGCCGCTTCCTCTACGAGAACTTGGGCGAGCAAAGCTTAAAGGGCATCGCGCGCCCCACCAGCGCTTATCGCGTGCTGGGCGCGAGCGAGATCGCCAGCCGCTTCGAGGCCGCCACCCAGGAAGGCTTGACCCCCATGGTGGGCCGGGAACAAGAAATCGGATTGCTGATGGACAAATGGAACCAAGCGCGAGAGGGCGAAGGCCAAGCGGTGCTCTTGTCCGGCGAGCCGGGCATTGGCAAGAGCCGCATCTTGAGCGCGCTGCGCGAGCGCTTGGAAGCCGAGGGTGCCCAAGCCCTGCGCTTCCAGTGCTCGCCCTACCACGGCAACAGCGCCTTCTACCCCAGCATCGATAATCTGGAGCGGGCGCTGAAATTCGCGCGCGACGAGACACCGCAATCCAAACTCGGCAAACTCGAAGCCCTGGTGGTCACCCACTACGGCAGACCGAAAGCCGATGTGCGCTTCCTCGCCGCCATGCTCTCGATTCCGGCGGAGGAAAGATACGGCACCATTACCATGACCCCGCAGCGCTTCAAGGACGAGACCCTGCGCGCCCTGGTGGATCTCACCGAAGCGGCGGCGAGAAAACACCCTAGCGTGATGCTCTTCGAGGATGCGCACTGGGCGGACCCCACCAGCCTGGAAGTCCTCGACCTACTCATCGACCGGGTCAAGAGTTTCCCGCTCCTGATCGTCATGATCCACCGGCCGGAGTTTCACAACCGCTGGGGGAGCCACGGGCACGTCGCGGCCCTAAACCTATCGAAGCTCACCAAAGCGCAAAGCAGCGCGATCGTCAGCGAACTCGCCAAGAACAAAACACTACCGGGCAACCTACTCGAACAAATCCTCACCAAGACCGACGGGGTGCCACTATTTGTGGAGGAACTGACCAAGGCGATCCTGGAATCGAAGGACATCGAAGAGAAAGAAGACCGCTACGAATACACGGGAGACCCGAGCACGATCACCATTCCGGCGACGCTAAGAGATTCGCTCATGGCGCGGCTGGACCGGAACCAAGCGGTGAAGGAGATCGCGCAAATAGGCGCCGCCATCGGACGGGAGTTCAGTTACGAACTCATTCAAGCCGTTACGCCCAAGACCCAGACGCAACTAGACGAAGCCCTCCAACGACTCACCGACTCGGGACTGGCCTTCAGACGAGGCACGCCCCCTGAGGCCACCTACACCTTTAAGCATGCCCTTGTACAGGATGCGGCCTACGACACACTACTGAAAAGCAGACGGAAGGAATTGCATGCCCAGATCGCGAAAACCCTCATCGAAAAATTCGATGAAGAAGTGGCGGTGCGCCCGGCATTCGTCGCCCACCACTACACGGAAGCAGGGTTGCCGGAGGAAGCACTACAGCACTGGACGCGGGCCGGGCAACTTGCCCTGCAGCGATCGGCGAATGTGGAGGCAATCACTTACTTTACTAAAGGGCGTGATCTCTTGGCGCTGATTTCTCCTTCCGAAGCGAATGCCAGACGGGAACTCGGCCTGTGGCTTGGCCTCTGGCCGGCCTACATGGCAACGCGAGGCTTCAGTACCTCCGAAGTCGAGCAGGCAGCGCTCCGCGCACGCGAGTTGTGTGAGCAGCTTGGTGAGGCCGAGGGAGCCGCCCTGGCGCTCCTCGCAAAGTTTGTGGTTCACCTAGTGCGCTCCGAGTTCCGGCAAGCACGAGATGAGGCAGACGCTGGGCTGAGACTGGCGCTAAGAATCAACGACCAGCAGCTTGTTGCGCTGATGAACTTGATGATAGGAGATGTGTGCTACTGGGAAGGACAGTTCGGAGCGTCAATGGGGTACCTGAAGGAAGCACTTATCCCCTGGGATCTTTCGAAAGCAAAGCCGTTAACTGAGCGCACCGGCCTTGACGCGCACTGCATAGGGCTGGCATACGTGGCCCATAACGAGTTCGCGATGGGTTATCCCGGCCGTAGCGAGGTGGCAATGGCCGAATCTCTCCGAGACGCTGAGATACTTGGGAATGCTCAAACAAGCGGGCACTGCTTAGGGCTTGCTGGATGGCTGGCCGTGTTTAAGCGCGACATTGGCGAGGCGCGGCAGTTGGCTGCCCGCACCATCGAGTATTGCCGAGAACAGCGCCTGATGTTCTGGGAGGCGAGCGGCTATCTTGTAGACGGCTGGGTCATGATTCAGGATGGGAAGGTGAATGATGGAATTAGACGCGTACATGAAGGCATCGGTATCAGGCGCGCTGCAGGGGCGGCGCTGGTGCACTCCAGTTTTTACGCCGTCCTTGCGGAATGTCACGGGAGGGCAGGAGAGTTTGATACCGGGCTGGCGTTGATAGCCGAAGGATTGGCGCATGTGGAGTCGTCGGGCGAACGAACCTCCGAATCGGAGTTACTCCGAGTGCAAGGCGAACTGCTGCTGCCCAAGTCGCTGAACGTAACCGCGGCTACCCAGGCTTTCGAGAGGGCGATTAACGTCGCTCGCCATCAGGACGCGAAGCTGTTTGAGTTGCGCGCAACTCAAAGTCTCGCCCGCCTCTGGCGATCCCAAGGCAAACGCAAGGAAGCCTATGATCTACTCGCCCCGGTCTACCGCTGGTTTACCGAGGGTTTCGATACGAAAGATCTGAAAGCAGCGAAGGCGTTATTGGCCGAGTTGAGTTGACGCCCGGCGATTCATGTTCGGCTTGTCCTTTTGGCTTTGATTTCGCCGGTAATCTGTTTCAGCGACATGTCATCGATCCACTGCCCACGCTCTTTTGTATAGTCACCCGACCCGCTGCCGAATTGATTAAGAAAGCGTAGAGCGTCGGCAATCCCCATTTCGCGAACCAGGACGTCAGTGGCCTGGCGGTTAATCTCGGCAAGCGGGCGGATTGTTTGGGTCATCGGGTTACCTCGGCGACTAATTGGAGCGGAGATACTACTC
>JBJXGQ010000229.1:0-5260 GCA_046160525.1 Burkholderiales bacterium | reverse complement strand
CGAAGGCGCCGCAACCGACCGGCTCATCGTCGCGGAGGCGTCCGAAACCATCCTCGTTGCCGCCGACCGAATCACGCGTCTATACGATGAGGTTGCACGGCGCTGAACGCGATGGCGCGCGGCATGGGCTGCGCGTCACGCGAGGCGGGGTTGGCGTTATGGACGTGGCTTCGCGCTCGATGCCAGAACAGCGCGCCCGCTATCCTCACCGAATTTCCTGGCCATCTCCAAGGCGACCACCCGGTTATCCTCTTCCATCCGGGTCTCGTCGTTGGGCCGCGAGAGCCAGAAAGAGCGCGTACGGATGACGTTGGCGCCGGTCTTGCGAAGGGCCTCGTCCAGCATCCTCTGCGATCTGCCCGTGGATCCGCCCCCACCGATCAATCCGATCGCATAAACGCCGCCGAACCGCGCGCGCTCAAGGTAGCGTAGCGTGGGGAGATCCGGTGTCCACCAAAAGGTATTGGTCACGACGGCGATCAGCGCGTAGTCCGCGGGCTTGTCTGGCGTTTGCCGCGTCATGGTCGAGCGGTCCACGGCGAAGCCAGCGGCCTTCAGGCCCTCCGCCAGCGCCACGGAAAGATCTTCGCTGAAATGGGCATCCCGGCTCGGATGAAACAATACCAGCGCCCTTAACTTTCCCTCGCCACCAAGAGGCTCGTGCTTGTAGTCAGCCTCGGCTTCGACGACGGCCGTGACAATTGCCAGGCCTGCGATGAGGATTAGGCCAGCGGCGATGGCGGCCAGCTTCAAAGTGCGGGAAATACCTCTACGGCGTTGCTCGGACATAGGTGCTCGCTCGATGAACCGGCAGCGAATAGGATGCCACGCGTCCCCGCTAAAAGCGGCGCTCTTTAACATTTTAGTGGCGTGCGATGGCGAACCGTCTGATCCAAATCAACTCCCGCCCCCTTGGCCCGGATATCCTGAACCGCAACGCGCAGTAGCGATGACGCGAACAATGCGCAGGAGACTCTCATGCCCGCTCTCGTGCCTTTTCTGTGGTTAGCTTTGGGCGCGCTCTTGCAGATCTTCAACGGCGGCAGGTGGACGATTGCGGCTGCCGCGTGGCTTGCGCCGGTGTTCCTTCTGCATTTCTCCCGTCGCCAGAAACCCGTGCGGGGCATGATCTGGCTCGGCTTTGCACTGCTGGCCACAATCTACATATCCTACCGGGGGCTCATCCCCGCGCCGGCTCTCGCGACGGCGGCGATTTGCGCGCTCATTGCGCTCGCTGCCCTGATCCCGTACTTGGCGGACAGGCTTCTTTTTCCCAGGCTACCGGGATTCCTATCCACCATCGTCTTTCCGCTCACTTGGGCGGTCGCGGATTTCGCGGCCGCACGCCTTAGCCCCTACGGCACCTGGGGCTCCGCCGCTTACACGCAGTACGGCAATCTTCCGCTCATGCAATGGGCATCGGTCACAGGCACGCCCGGGATCGCGTTTCTAATCGCCTGGTTTGCTTCGGTACTGAATTGGGCATGGGACAGGAAGTTCGAATGGAGGAAAGTGCGAACGGGGCTGGTTGTCTATGCGGCGGTGTGGAGCTTGGCCATGATGCTAGGCGGTGCGCGCTTGGTGTTCAGCCCCGCACCGCAGACGAGTGTCCGTACCGCCACCATTGCTTGGCCCGAAGGAATTATGGGGCAGCCTGAATTCTTGCGCGCCCTCGAACCCAATCTTTCCAACGATGAACGTGACGAGTTAAGTACCGCATTCGCACGCATTCACGACCGCTTCGTCGAGGCCACAAGGATAGAAGCGCGTGCGGGCGCGCAAATTGTCGTCTGGCCCGAAGCGACTGCCATGGTGTTCGATAAAGACGAGCCGGCATTGCTTGGCCGCGCCCGCGATGTGGCCCGGGAGGAAAACGTGTATCTATTGATCGGAGTGGGGACGGTGTTTCCGGACACCGAACGCCCCTTCGAGAACAAAGCGGTGTTGATCGATCCAGCAGGCGCCCTCGTGCTCAGTTACGCCAAGGCCATACCGGTTCCTGGTTTCGAAGCAGGTATCAGCCGGTGCGGAAAGCCGGTCATACAGACACAGAATTCGCCGTTCGGAAAGATCGCGGCGGCCATCTGCTTCGATCTAGATTTTCCATCCTTCATTCGCCAAGTGGGCACCGCGAACGCGGATCTGTTGCTGGTGCCCGCTAGCGATTGGGAAGCGATCAAGCTCGCACACCACGTCTCGGCTACATTCCGAGCCATAGAAAATGGCGTGACGCTGGTACGCGCCACAAGGTGGGGCCTCTCCGCCGCGGTGGATCCCTACGGCCGGCTGCTCGGACAACTGGATGCCTTTTCAGCCCCCAACCAGAACATGGTGGCGCAGGTTCCGGTGAGCGGCGCGCGCACGATCTACGCGCGCTTCGGGGACTGGTTCGCCTGGCTTTGTGTGGCTGGGTTCTTGGCTCTGCTGGTATGGAGGCCGGGCGGCGTAACCAATGGGGAGTATCTATCCGGATGAGTTCAAACCGCGCAGGGTTGGAAGTAGGGCCTCCAGTTTCCGCAGTAACTCAGGGATATCTCTCTCGATAGCAATCCACACGACATCGAGGTTCACCTTGAAGTATCCATGGGCAAGCCGGTGGCGCATGCCTTGCGCGGCTGACCATTCGATGTGTGGGTGCTGGTTGGGAAAACCCGGGTCTATAAGTTCGATATTGCGCGCCGCTTCCCCGATGATTTCGAAATTTCTGATTACCGCGTCTTGAATAAGCGAGGCCGCGAGGAATTCATCGCGGGTAAGCCCCGCGGTGTAAGTCACAATTCTCCGGGCCGCATCGATCATGTGCCCGGCATAGTCCGCGACCCGGAGCGCCTTATCTCTCTTCACAGCGGCGCTGCTTCGGCGATGACATGCTCACGGTAGCTCTCCGGAAGGTCCTTGGGTGTCAATACATCCACGGGCACACCGAGAAGTTTCTGCACTTCATATTGAATAGCGCCAAGATCAAAAAGGCTGGTGTCATCTTGCGTGTCGACAAGCAAGTCCAGATCGCTACCCTCGGTGTCGCTGCCTTTGAGAGCCGATCCAAAGATCCGGGGATTCCGAGCACGATGGCGCGCAACAATTTCTCGAACGGAATCGCGGTGAATTGCCAAGGCTTGCGAGGGTTTCATAGCGACTGTCTTTATAAGGCACGCAGGTTAGGTCTTGACCCTTAGGGAGATTAAGGACGAGAACCGGTATCCTGATGGCGAAGATTATGCCATCTGCGCCCACTGTGCCGTGATACCTTGTCGATTGCCCGCGTGCCTGCATAGGCTAGAGCAACCGCGTAGTCATTGAGGGTACTTTGGGCACGATCGCGTCAGGCGGTACGCATTGCGTGCCGTACCCGGCCATAGACCAAAATCAATATCAACGACATACTCGCAAAGGCGCCACCTACCACGAACGTGAACGTGGCACCGAACTGGTCCCAGAGCAGGCCTGCGATCACGCTGGCTAATAGCATCGCGGCGCCGCTCGCCAAATTGAAGAATCCGTAGGCCGTGCCCCGCAACTCGCTGGGCACGGCGCCGGCGACCATCGACGCGAGCAAACCCTGCGACATGGCCATGTGCAATCCCCAAAGGGAGATCCCGCCCCACACCCATGCCCAATCGTTGCTCCATGCGAGCATGGCATCCGCCGCGATGAGGATCACGAGGCTCCATGCCAGCAATTTGGTGTGGCTGGCCGAGTCGGACAGCTTACCCAGCGGATACGCGAACGCCGCGTACACCACGTTCATTGCGACCAGGACCAAGGGTGCGTAGGCGAGCGCCAATCCGCCTTGTTGAGCGCGCAGCACCAAGAACGCCTCGCTGAATCGCGCCAAGGTGAACACGGCACCAATTCCCACCACCCACCAATACGGTGCATGCAACCGCTTCAAATTTTGTTTGGTTATGGGGTTGGTCCGCTTGGCCGTGCCACTACTCGCCGGCTCGCGCACGCCCAGCACCAGCAAGGCAGCGGCCAGGAAGCCCGGAACGACGGCCACCCAAACGCTGGTACCGATGACGCTCACCAAGAAAACCGGCAGCAGGCTGTGCACCATCTCGGATGCGATGTCCATCAGTAGGCTGACAAACCCAAGGACCCAGATTTCGGCGGGGATGCGGCGCCAGGTGCTTGAGTCACTCACAGGCATGTATGGGTTTCATTCTGGCTCACTTGAGCAGAAAAGCGGCATCATTTGCGCGAGGCGGCGCTGGCGTCTGGGGCTGTCTCGGCGGAGAACTTCGGCCGCTGGGTGCCCCCCCGCGGAGATAGTTCGCGGTTGCGAGGGCGGCCAGCGACTTCTTCTTTGATTCAAGTCAATTGACGGGATGAATGATCTCGGTAGATTCGAATTAAGGGGGATTGTTCGTTAGGCCGTTTTGGGGGGTATCTTAATGTTAGGGGAGCAATTATATCGGCCGTATCCGGAGACGCGCTTCGCGTCCTCGGACAGGATGGGAAGGGTATCCGCACGGCACTCGCCCGTGCAAAACCATCTTCTTGCAGCGCTACCGCCAGAGGATTATGAACGTCTGCTGCCCGATTTAGCGCCCGTTGCTTTGCCGCTGGGTTGGATCATGCACGGAGCTGGCGAGCGGCAAAGCTACCTGTATTTCGTTACGCAAGGCATAGTTTGCGAGTATTACGTAATGGAGAACGGGAAAGCGGCGGAATTCGCGCTCACGGGGAGCGAAGGGGTGATCGGCCTCGCAGCGTTTCTGGGTGGCGATAGCACGCCGAGCCAGGCGGTGGTGGTAAGCGTTGGCTATGCGTATCGCCTGGGCGCGGACCGGCTGAAAAGCGAGCTCGAGCACAACGCGCCGCTGCGCCGGCTACTCCTGAGCTACACGGGGGCGATGATCGCGCAAATCGGACAGAGCGTGGTATGCAATCGGCACCACGCACTGAAACAACGACTGTGCTGCTGGATATTGCAATACCTGGACCGCGTGCCTTCGAACAAGCTGGCTATGACCCACGACTTTCTCGCCCATATTCTGGGCGTGCGCCGCGAGGGTGTGACGCAGGCTGCGACAGCATTGCAAGAGGCGGGAGCGATCCAGTATTTCCGCGGTCACATTACCGTACTCGACCGATCCAAGTTGGAGGCACATGTATGCGAGTGCTACGGGGTTGTCAAACGGGAATATGACCGTTTGCTCCGTCTGGAAAACACCATTGGCAATGCCGGCGTGCACAGCACGTATCGCTTGGTTGGCAAAGACCCTACCCACCCGAATTTTGCATGATGCGACCCGCT
>JBJXGQ010000228.1:0-3051 GCA_046160525.1 Burkholderiales bacterium | reverse complement strand
GCATTCGGAAAAAGTGTGGATGTTGAGCGCCAAATTGTAATTGCGGGCGCCTAGCGCATCCTCCAGTTCGTACAATGGCACGACCTGCACCCGATCCAACATGCCACGATGTTCGAGATAGAACTCGCAAAGGAAGGTAGACTCGGGAACGACGTCTACACAGGTATAGGATTTGATATGGGGATTCGCCTCCAGCAGGCGATGGGCCATGCGCCCGTACCCGGCGCCGACGTCCAGCACGCTGAATTCTTTCTGATCTAGGATATTCAGGCGCTTGTGGAGGAAGTTGATCTCGAAGACCGAGTCCAAAAGGTCGCGACTTACGCGACCCAAGCTGGGGTAATCGAAGGTGGTTGCACCGAAGGCGTCATCCTCTTCGAGTTTTCCAAGGAGTTGCATGGCATCTTTGCGGCGCACTGCGTCCGCGTAAATGAAGAACTTTAAGCGGGTCGTTAATGGGTTCGCTCCGGCGTAGGACCCTACGTACGCACCCTCCCTGAAGCTTCGCAAGTCCACGCCGCCCCAGCCGATATCGGCGTTTGCCTCGGAATTGCCCTTGGCGCCCCACAGCGAATGCCGGGTAATCGGCAAGTCCATCTTGGCATATCGACTCTTCAGCTCGCGGAGCCTGGAAAGCCCGTACCCGGAATTGACCGGATCGGATCGATTGGATAGCCGCCCTTCAAGAGCATCGTATTGCAGGCGTTCTTCATCGGAAAGCCGATAAACGTTGTATCCCATCTTGCGTAGCGTGTTTCGGATGTGGGACTTTACTGCGGTTACTACGTTCATCGTGTTTTCCGTGTAGTCAGCCACAGGCTTTCTGGTCTTTGCCCGGTGGGCTGCTGTGAGTGGGATAGCGGAGGGCTGAGGGTTGGCGCAAGATGGGGCATCACAGGGCTTTGGATATAGAAGGGCCACAGAAACATGCCGGGTACTGTCTCTGGAGCCAATACAGCAGGGGACTATTCTCGCCCATCAAAATGACGGGGATATGTCTATTGGCGGTCCGGACTTGTCACCTACCCCAGACTGTCACGAACACGTAAGGAGGCGGCGTTAAACTCTATTTCACTGATTCGAAGATGATGTTAACTGGTGAAATTAGCTCAATAATGCCCTCGAACAAAATTGCAGTGGGAATTGCAGCCCTGATGTTCGCCGCGAGCTTGGGGGCTGTTGCATTGCGGCCCGGTGCCAAGGCGGCTGATGCCGGGCCGGTCACCGTGCTGGATCAGATGGTGCCCAAGCAATTCGGCGAGTGGCGCGAGCAAACGCTATCCGTGGCGCAGATGGTCAATCCGGAGACCAAGGAGTTGCTGGATAAACTTTACAGCCAGATACTCACTCGCACCTATGTCAACGATCGTGGTTATCGGATCATGTTATCGCTGGCCTACGGCAGCGACCAGCGTGGTGACTTGCAGGCGCACAAGCCCGAGATTTGTTATCCGGCGCAGGGCTTTACATTGAAATCGAACGAGCCGGGCACATTAGCTACCAACTTTGGTGGCATTCCCGTGCGCCGATTGGACACTTTTTTGGGGTCGAGGCAAGAGCCTGTGACGTATTGGTTTACCTTCGGCGATAAGGCGGTCGGCGGTACCGCCGCTGGTGTTTACAAACGCATGGTGCAAATGCGGTACGCATTGAGCGGGCAGATTCCCGATGGATTGCTTTTCCGGGTTTCGTCGATTGATCCTGATCCTTCTGGCGCCTACCGGGTGCATGATCAATTTGTGGATGAAATGCTCAAGGCCATCCCGCCGGCGGATCGTCATCGCTTGAGTGGCTTGGGCAAGAGTTGAGCCGTCGAGTTCGTGCCGCAAGGAAGCCTCGTGAGCAGAGGCGCGGAAGCTGCAAGAGCGGCGTCGACAAACGGTAGGTATCCCCTTCAGGACTTGCTCTCAGGCTGCAATCTGAACCACTGCCGCGCCATGGCATCCGCGCTCGATACGACTAACACGCCACCTGCTGCCGCCAGCGCCAAGGGCCCTCCCGTTTGCAGAAAGTCGTTCCAGTACACCATCGGGTGGATGGGCGCGGAAGGTAGTATTTCGCGAAAATCCAACATGGCGCCGATCAGTCCCAGTGGAAAATTGATCCCAAGGAGAAACAGGATCATGGGCGCTGACAACAGGAGACGCAATGTCAGCGCCCAACCGGACGCGAGTGGCCACGCAAGAACGATCGATAACAGAAGAATGATCGGTTGAAGCACGCTACCGACCAATGCGCTGGGCGTAAAGACGAGTTTGGCGTCTGGATACAGGGCCCGCTGACGATCGACGATGATTACGCCAACCGAGCGTATCTTTGACTCTATCATCGTGCCCGCTTTGCGAGTGGCGATGCTAAGGCTGTCCACACGAAAGCGGTTGTCGTACGCTTCGATAAGCCAGCCAAAGGCAGGCAGCAGGGGCGTCACCAGCGGAATCGCGAAAACGCGGCCGAGTGCGAGCAGGATCGCGGCGAAGAATACCAGCCGAAGCACAAAATTACGCAGCGCGAATGGGTTCGGGCCATGCCGGATCACGGACCGATTGGAACCAGTAGAGTGCATAGACCGTGACGGCAACCACGAGCGCGATGGGCGCCAGGGTGCCATGCAGCAAATTGAACAGCGAGGGATCGCTGCGGTAGGCATAAAACAAGCTCACCAAACGTACCTGATTCAGGCAAAACACCAACAGGATGCCCAATCCGAGGCCAACCAAACGCCGCTTCCAGGGCATAACAACCGATGCGAAGGCGGCGATGAGCATAAACATTACTTCAGTCCCTTCGCAGCCCTTCTTGACCACGATCCCGCCGCCCGGAGCGATGAGTTGATTGCCCAATGCCTTTACACCCACTTCGGGCGTAAGAGTTCTGATCAAGGCTGCCGTGGGTGCAACAGTTAGATCTCCGATGACCAGATGCTCGACCCAGCTTCCCCGACAGGCACCATAACCGATCTGTAGCATGGAGAAGACTGCCAGAAACACGAGTGCCGACCCCCATACTGGCAGTGGCTTCTTTTTTCCACTGGTACGGGCTAAATATTGATCA
>JBJXGQ010000227.1:0-3119 GCA_046160525.1 Burkholderiales bacterium | reverse complement strand
TGCAGCTTCAAGGTGAAGATCGACACCGATCGCTACATCGGCCCCGAATGCGCACCCGTGCGCAACAAGGGAGAAGTCATCGGACACGTCACCACCATGGAGTACGGCTCGCAGATGTTGTCCCTCGGCGGTGTGCATCACCTCACGGGCGGCAGCAAGAAAGAGGGCCGCGTGGCTTGCGATGCGATGATGGCGTTGGGTAATAAGCAGGCGGTGGAGCTAGACATCGAGGGCGGCGCCAACCTCATCGTGCAAGCCGGTAAAGCACCCGTCATCAACGGTACGGAAGAGCAACGCATGCGCGTGGGCTGCGGATCGGCCACCATCGGCATCTTCGCGCAGCAATGGCACGGGCACGTGGACGAAGTCATCGTCGTGGACGATCACATTACGGGCGTGCTATCCGAACACCAAGCCGGCGCGTGTTTGAACATGCGCCCCGGCGGAATCAAAGTAGTTGGCAGAAAGTCCACCCCAGGGCGCTACTTCCAAGTGGCCAATCCCGGCTCGGGCTGGGGCGGGACGGACATTACCGATCCCCTGAAGATCGTCAAGAACATCGACCCGAAAACCGCCTGGCCTGGCGAGCGCATCCTGATGGTCTCCACCACCGGAGAGGATTCCGCCTATTTCGTTCTCGACGAACAGTTACGCATGGTTCCAGCGGAAATGCCGGCTTCCGTGAGAAAGGTGGTTGAACGTATCGGCGAGAACTGCGAACCGGCACTGTGCACGGTATTGTTTCTGGGCGGGGCAGGCGGGAGTTTACGTGCCGGCGTCACCGAAAATCCCATCGCGCTAACACGCTCCATCAAAGACTTGCTCGTGAACGTGACTTGCGGCGGCGCACCGGCTTACATCTGGCCGGGCGGTGGCATTATGGTGATGGCGGACGTCACGCGCATGCCCGAAAACTCCTTCGGCTGGGTGCCCACGCCTGCCATCGTCGCACCTATCGAGTTCACCATGCGATTGCGGGATTACGAACAGCTAGGCGGGCACATGGACCGGGTTCAAAGGCTGTCCGAAGTGCTCGCCAGAAACGATGTCAAGATCCTGGAATGGGATTCGGCGAACCCGTGGCCTACGTCCTGGCGCCGGGATGGAAGGTAATTCGTCCTAACGACATCGCTTCGACTCATGGTTGCCCGTTGCCTATAGCACGAATTCAGGGGACGAGGTCTTAACTTGCTTCAGCTATTAGCCTCGGAAATCGCGTCGGCAATCGCTTTGGAACTTACACCACGTTTCCTTAAGGCGCTAACTATTTGAGGAAGCCGCTCCGCTTCCAATTTTGCGAGATCCTTGCGCAGCCCCAAGCCGACGTAGGACTTAAGCAGTGCTTGATAACCCGAGAATCCAAGGAGCGGCGCGATTCGCTTTAAATCCTTTACAACATCCTCTGGCATCCTCATCGTGATCGAGGTCATTGGCCGGTCCTTGCGTAATCGCTTCGCAATAAGTTCAGTGGTTTTCATAGATGAGTCTTTCCTCTCGTGTTGCCGGCCACGCCGAGACAATTCGGATGGCGTCCGCTTCAAGTACTACATGTACCACGCACAAAACGCTCTCGCCGTCCTCGGTATATCCAACCGCCTTGTCTCTTGTTTCGCCACGCCTAGATGCGTCCACTACGCGAACGAACGGGTCCAAAAACACCTGGCATGCCCGTTCGAAGCTAATGTGGTGGTTTTTCCAATTGGCTGCCGCCTTTCGCCGGTCCCAGACGAAGTTGATTCCGCGGTAAATGAATCGCTCGTTCACACCCCTACTTTACCGTACCGTATTGAACTTGTACATACGAATTTAAGGGGCAGGGACAGATGTTGTTTGCGTGTTGGAGAGGTAACACCGTTGCCCCGAATGACGAATTGATCTGTAAATCGAAATTTTCCGCGATGTGCAGGCCACAGCGCTTGATCTCTTGCGTCGCATGCCATGTCAAGGCTGTCTGGTCGGGTTTCAAGGGCTACAATGGTTCTCGTGTCGTAATGCGCAAACTTCGGTAGATTTCCATGGATCATCGTCACCTTAACCATCAGCGCTTCACCTTGGCCGCCATCGACGATGTCATCGCTCGTGGTCGCTGGCAGGACTGGGCCGAACTACGGCGAGCTGCACTTGAGGATTCGTCCGTGCTAGAGAAAGTACAGAAAGTTTGCGCATCCCGTATTTCCGATCCTTACGCTCAGCGTTATCATTTCTGGATGCGTTATGCCGAAGAACACCGCGCCGCTTCCTGATTGGGACCTCGTCTTGTCGTCTGCTGCCCGCCTTCAACGCATATTGCCGGAGGCCGTGCTTGTTGGCGGTACTGCCGCCGCAGTGCATGCCGGGCATCGGTTCTCCCGCGATGCGGATCATGTATTAACTGATCTACGCACGCGATTCGATAACGTGCTTGCCGAGTTGGAGTCCGTCGCGGGATGGAAGACGGCCCGGGTACAACGGCCGGTGCAAATTCTGGGAAGCCTCGATGGAATAGAGACCGGGGTACGGCAACTCATCCGGGATCAGCCCTTGGAGACCACGGTTCTCGACTACAAAGGCACGCCGCTGACCGTTCCCACCGAGGCAGAGATGCTGCGCATCAAGGCGGTTCTGATCCTCAGGCGCAATGCAACGCGGGACTATCTGGATTTTGTTGCCGTTGCGGACCACTTGGGCGAGGAGTCCGTCGCACAGGCGCTGCAATCCTTCGATAAACTTTATCCGCAAAAGAGCGGGGAATCGGCGTTGCAACAACTGCAAGTGCAGTTAGCGAACCCAATTCCTTACGATTTGAACGACGTTTCGCCGGATCTTGCAGAATACAAGAACCTTACCTCGCGATGGCACGATTGGGCTACCGTTAAAGAAGTATCCGCGCGCATCGCGACTGTAATTTTCGACCGCGTGTGCGTGCTGAACGAGGCACCTGGTGCTAAACCACGTGCAGGGCCATAGGTATCGAAAGCGCAGCCGCAGCTCGTCAGTAATCCTCACCAAGCAGCGGAAACCCGCTGAACACGTGGGGATTGCCCACCGGCTCGGCGGGCATGACGCACTCAGGGGTGAGTTGGCCGATGGATGACAAACCCATCAACGCGAGATTGATGCACATCTCGCTTTCCAGCAAT
>JBJXGQ010000226.1:0-6129 GCA_046160525.1 Burkholderiales bacterium | reverse complement strand
CGAGGGTTTCGGAGTGGATTGCGAAGTTCACGCCTGCGGCCCTGCCCACCGGATATGCATGTCCGCCATGCGCAATTCCAATTACTACGAGGTCGCCCTAGTGGGCCCCAGAACACCTAACGCAGTGCCGCCCGTGTACACGTGCGGCTATAGCGACAACTTGGAGGCAGTGGGCAAGGACGGTTGTTTCCCAGTTCCCAAGGGCCCCGGCCTGGGAGTCACCTACGACTGGGATTTCATCGCCAGGAACCGGGTGGCGTTGCATGAGTTTAAGTAGGTGAGGCGTGAGGCGTGCGAGTGGATGATGCGCTCACTCGCTCCTTCCCCCGCTTGCGGGGGAAGGCTGGGATGGGGGCACGCCTCACGCCTATCGCCTCCCGCCTCACCACAATGGGTTATCCTTGCCCAGAACATTTATTCAAGGAAACCTCCATGGCCTACGATCTGCTGATCAAGAACGGGAATGTCGTTGACGGTACCGGTGCGCCGGGCCGCCGGGCGGACGTGGCGGTGCAAGGCGGGAAAATCGCCGAAATCGGCAAGATCAGCGCTAGCGCCACCCAGATCATCGATGCCTCCGATTGCGTGGTGGCGCCTGGGTTCATCGATCCTCATACGCACTACGACGCGCAAATCTGCTGGGACGGGGCGGTCACGCCTTCTCCTTGGCATGGAGTGACGAGCGTAGTCATGGGCAACTGCGGCGTGGGGCTCGCACCTTGCCGGCCCGGCGGTCGTGAAATCGCCATGCGCGATTTGGTCAACGTCGAAGCCATTCCCTTCGAAGTGCTGGACAAGGGCATTACATGGGATTGGGAAACCTTTCCCCAGTTCCTGAATGCCGCCGAGCAGCGCGGTTCCAGTCTCAATCTGGCCTTCCTGGCGCCCCTTACGCCCTTCCGCCATTACGTGATGGGCGAGGAATCCATGGAGCGCTCCGCGACGCCCGCCGAGACGCAAAGCATCAAGGCGTTGCTGGGCGAGGCCATGGATGCCGGTGCCTTTGGGTTTTCCAGCACCGTGCTCAATCAACATATGGGCTATGGCGGCCGCCCGCTCGCCTGCCGCAACGCCAGTCTCGACGAGTACAAGGCCTACTCCAACGTCCTCAAGGAAAAAAATAAAGGCGCCATCGAAATCGCGCTCACTCGCACCGTCGCCGTCCTGGAAGACGAGCAATACGATTTGCTGGAGCATCTTCTGGAGCACAGCCGCCGCCCCGTTACTTTCATCGCCATGTTCGACCGCGACGACATCCCTGAAGCGGTGCGCGATACCCTGCGCAAAGTGGCTCCTCTCATCAAGCGCGGGGCGCGTCCGCAGACTTCGCCCTTGCCACTCACGCGCGAAGTCAACATGCGCAATCCCTTTTCCTTCGCGGCCTTTCCCTCATGGCGCCGGGTATTCGCCGATCTCTCCAAGGATGCGCAAAGGGCGGTGTACAAAGACCAAGTGTTTCGCGATGAATTCCGCGAGGAGCTGAAGAAGCCCCTCACTTTTGGCAATTGGGAACGGGTGACCATACACGAGGTGAATTCGGCGGCAATGAAGCCGTTGGAGGGCAAAACCGTGGGGGACATCGCGCGCTCGCGCGGCAAGGATCCGATGGATACCTTCCTCGATTTGACGGTGGAGGATGATCTGGACATCGAGTTCACGCTCTCCACCTTCAACCACCGCGTGGACCGCGTGACGGAAATTCTGAACAACCGCGATATCCTCATCGGACTGGGTGACGGCGGCGCTCACGTGGACATGCTGTGCGATTCGGGTTACCCAACCTATTTGCTGGGGACGTGGGTGCGCGAGAAGCAAGCATTGACCTTGGAGCACGCGGTGCAGCGATTGACCTCGGACCCCGCGGATTTCTTTGGCATCAAGGATCGCGGCCGTATCAAACCTGGGCTCGCCGCCGATATCGCCATCTTCGATCCGCACACCGTGGGGTCTGGCAACCGCGGCGAGCGCCGCTTCGATCTACCCGGAGGCGCCAAGCGCATGGTCATGCCATCGCGGGGTGTTCTCTACACCATCGTCAATGGCCAGTGCGTATACGCTGGCGGAAGCTTGACGGAATTCAAACCGGGGCAAGTGCTGCGCTCCTGATACTGGCAACTCTTAACTCGTGAAGCAATCCATCGTTACGCTGGACATGGAGGGCGTGCTCACGCCCGAGATCTGGATCGCCGTCGCCGAGAAGACCGGCATCGAGGATCTGCGCCGCACCACTCGCGACGAACCCGATTACGACAAACTCATGCGCGGCCGGCTCGCCATTCTCGACCGCCACGGACTGAAACTTTCCGAAATACAGAGTGTGATCGGCACGCTCAACCCATTACCCGGAGGCCGTGAGTTTCTCGACGAGTTGCGCTCGTTCGTGCCAGTCGTGATTTTGTCCGATACCTTCGAGCAATTCGCCGCGCCCCTGATACGCCAGCTCGGCATGCCCACCTTGCTGTGCCACCGCTTGGTGGTGCAAAACGACCGCATCGTGGGTTACCAACTGCGCATGCCCGACCAAAAGCGCGAGGCTGTGTTGGCCTTCAAGCGCCTCAATTACCACGTGATCGCCGCCGGGGATTCCTTCAACGACACCGCCATGCTCATCGAGGCGGACGCGGGTTTTCTATTTCACGCGCCCGCGAACGTCATCGCGCAGTTCCCGCAGTTCGACGCGGTCAACGAATATGGCGAGTTGATGACGCTGATTCGAGGCTCGCTGGCCTGATCCGAGTGCTGGGTCAGAGAACCCGGCTCATCTTGCGCAAGGCTCGCAACTCGCGCGGATTCTGAATCAAGTGGCCTTGCGACCCCCAGAAGGTGTTGGATACCTCGCCGATATATAGATCCCCATGGGAATCCATGGCGAGCCCGTGCGGGGCGATGAACTGGTCCGGGCCTTCGCCGCCGTGCTTGGCACCCAGGCGCGCGAGCACCTTGCCTTCGTGGTTGCATACGCTGATGCGCGGCCCAAGATTGGGGATGTTCTTGTTCACGTCCATCTGCGGCCCCAGCTCGCCGATGAAGCACAGCGGCTGTTTGCCGCGCGGCATGTAGAGCCCGCAAGGGCGGTGCAAGTTGTTCCACTGCGTTTCGTACCTGCCCTTTTTGTCGAACACTTGCACGCGGTGATTTTCCCGGTCGGCCACGTAAACCCAGCCATCGTCATCGCAGCAGATGTTGTGCACGATGTTGAACTCGCCAGGAGCACAACCAGGCTCACCCCAGGAGAACAGGAGTTTTCCGCCGGCCGAGTACTTGTGCACGCGCGCGTTGCCATAACCATCGCTCACGTAAATGTCGCCTTCTGGAGAAAGCGCCGTATGTGTACACATGTGGAAGGGCAGGCCGCTCATGTACGGCGCGCGTTCCCCCGGCGTGCCGATGGACAGCAGCAGCTTGCCCTCGGTGGTGAACTTGCGGATGGTTTGGTGGTGATCGTCGGTGCAGTAGACGGAATCGTCCGGTCCGATATGAATTCCGTGGGGCCGCCAGAATTGCCCTTCGCCCCAAGAGCGCACGAAATTGCCATGACGGTCATAGACGATGACCGGGTGCAGGCCGCGGTTGAACACGTACACCAGATCCTTGCTGTCCACCGCCACCCCCACCACGTCGCGGTAGGCCCAGCCATCGGGCAGCTTGCCCCAGCTATTGTCCACGCGGTACTTGTATTCGCCGCTCGATAGAATGGTTTCCATGGCCGTCTCCTCGTTATGACTGCGTGAATGATACTGGTTCGCCGCTGGCGGCGGTACACTGGCACCGGTGAATTGCGCCATAATCGGCACTATGATCGCAAATCCAAAACTGGTGATCGATACTTCCGAGGCATTTTCGCATCTTCCACATGCGCCCATCGTGGAGGCGGTAATCGACATTCGGGCTCGTTCATTAGTGGTTCTCGAAGAAGCAGTGTTAAGACCGCAATTGGAAACGAAACTCGCCGGTTACCTGTTTTTGGATTCGATACAGCATTTTCAGATTCACCACGAGGCGAGACTACAAGCCGACGCACCCGTTAGTCAGATCGTCCCGGAAGGGAGTTGGACAGGGTTGCGCTTCCAATCCGCCGACAAGAAGCAAATCGCACAATTCAATCGTGACGGATTTGTTTTTAGCCGCCTGGAACCTTACGAGAGTTGGGAACAGCTTTACAAAGAAAGCATGCGGCTTTGGTCTTTATATGTTGAGCTGGCGCATCCCATCGAGATACATCGCATCGGGCTACGGTATATCAACCGCATCCAATTACCCTCTGATGATCTGCGCCTCGAGGACTACCTGGAGCCGGCTCCGGTGACGCCGAAAGGTTTGGATGTGCCGTTTCATGGTTTCCTGCATCAGGACACCCTCGCGGTTCCGGGGCACGCCTATGCGATCAATGTCACCAGGACGATACAACCGGCAGGGACGCCGGGCATGCAAGGCCCCGGGCTGATCCTCGATATCGATGCATTCACTACGCAAGGATTCGAGCTGGATGAGGGGTTGTTGGTGCAGCGCTTGCTGGAAATGCGTTGGTTGAAGAACAAAGTGTTCTATGGCAGTGGCACACCAAAGATGCTGAAACTGTTTCAATAAATTCCGGAGCCCAAAGAAATGACCGCAATGGCTCTTCGTCAATTCACTGGCGCCACCTCGGGCGGGGCGAGCGAGGCGGCGAAATATGTCGGGAACCAGATTAAGCAATGGCGCTGGCAGTTGCAGGGTTCCTACAGTCTGGGTCAGTACGTCAAAAGGTCGCTCAACGAGCTTTATCAGGTATTCGAGGAATGCCGGCAAGCAAACTGGGACGGTTACGAGGCTGCACCAGTGTCCGAACGTGCGTTCCAATGCGCATATGAATTCCTTGAGGCATTGCCGCTGGGCGCGCCTGCCCCGTCTGTTGGTGCCGAACCGGATGGACATATCACATTGGAGTGGCATCAATCGCCCCGGCGCACCCTGTCCATCAGCGTCAGCCCGGAAAGTGATCTTCACTATGCAGCGCTAATAGGCGCCAGCAAAGCTTATGGAACCGAGCCGTTCTTCGGTGAGGTACCCAAGGAGATTATGGAGCTGATTCACCGGGTCACGTCCGCTTAATGGACGCGGAGACTTGCAAGCCCGTCACCTCCGGCGAGTTGCTCGCACGATTTATTCTCCAGCGTAGTCACATGCGGCAGGATGGAACTGTCAAGCAGGATGCATTTGTGCCGTATCCATGGCCAGATCTATCGGTGACCCGGCACCTTCAGCTTACGGAGGGAGAACTCTGGAGTATTGGCCAAGATATCTCGCCGGAGAGTTGGAGGACCGGATTAGATGTCTGAGCGCTCGCTGGCTTGCCATCCTTCCACGCCTTCCAAGTTCGCGCGGACTCTTAGTGCGTACGCATGCATCAGGGATTCCCGGCTCGAATTGCGCTACCGCCTTGAAGGTGAAATTGCTCGGCTGCGCGTGCCGCCGTTAGACACTCCGGTGCGAACCGATAAGCTTTGGCTGCACACTTGTTTCGAGGTATTCATCAAGAGCCCAGGAGAGGAGAACTACTATGAGTTCAACTTCTCGCCCTCCACGCGCTGGGCAATGTATCGTTTTGACCGCTACCGGGAGGGCATGCCGCCGGAGAATTTTGACCAGCCTCCGCGCATTGCGCTGAGCCAGAGCGAGCGCGTCCTTGCGCTCGAATGTAGCGCCGGTCTTGCGCAATGCCGGGATCTCGCTCGCGCTGCGGAATATCAACTCGCTGTCTGCGCGGTGATCGAGGATCACGACGGGTACTTGAGCTACTGGGCCCTGGCGCATCCGCCGGGGAAACCCGATTTTCACCACCGTGATGGATTTGTTCTGCATTTGGAAGGAAACGCCGAATGAAATTTGGCCTGGACCGGTTTTTAGAGGAGCCAGCGTTGCGCAAGCCGCTCGCAGGCAAACGCGTGGCATTGCTCGCGCACCCAGCCTCGGTGACGGCCGGGCTTACCCACGCATTGGACGCCATCGCGGCGTTGGGTGACGTGCGCTTATCCGCGGCCTTTGGGCCGCAGCACGGATTGCGCGGCGACAAGCAGGACAACATGGTGGAATCGCCGGACTTTTCCGATCCGGCGCTCGGCATCCCCGTATTTAGTCTCTACGGCGAAG
>JBJXGQ010000225.1:0-10778 GCA_046160525.1 Burkholderiales bacterium | reverse complement strand
CACCCCCCCCGCGCCGAAGCCACCTCCAAGGACGAGCTCGGAGACCTGCAACGCGCCATGCAGCAGATGAGCGACAACCTATCGGCCACGGTGGGCGCGGTGAGGAAGGGATCCGAACAAGTCGCCTCCTCCGCCGCCCAACTCTCGGCAAGCGCCGCCGAGGTGAACAGAGCTACGCAAGCCCAATCCGAAGCCGCCAACGGCACCGCCGCCTCCGTGGAGGAAGTGACGGTGTCCATTAGTTCGGTGTCGCAAAATGCCGAGCAGGTCAAGGTCCTGGCCAAGAGCAGTTTGGCGCAAACCGAGCAGGGCAACGCCAACATGCAAGAACTCGCGGGCGAGATCGGGAAGGTGGAAGTCGCCGTCAACGCCATCGCCGAATCGGTGAACGCCTTCGTCAAGAGCGCCAACACCATCACCGAGATGACCAAGCAGGTGAAAGACATCGCCGAGCAGACCAACCTCCTTGCGTTGAATGCGGCCATCGAAGCCGCGCGCGCGGGCGAGCAGGGCCGCGGCTTCGCCGTGGTGGCCGACGAAGTGAGAAAATTAGCCGAGAAGAGCGCGCAATCGGCCTCCGAGATCGACGCCGTGACACAGACCTTGGGCGAACAATCGGTTCGAGTGGAAAAGTCCATCGGCCAGGGCATGGAATCGCTCAAATCCTCGCGCGGGCACGTGGGTCTCGTGGTTAAAGTGCTGGAAGCGGCCAAGGAATCGGTGTCCGCCTCCACCCGCGGCATCGAGGACATCGCCAACAGCGTGAAGGAGCAGACCACCGTCTCCAACGACATCGCAAGGAACGTGGAAAAAATCGCACAGATGGCAGAGGCGAATCAGGCGGCGGTCCACGAAACATCCAACGCCGCCCAGACTCTCGAGGGACTCTCGGCGGAATTACTGGCTGTGGTGAGTAAGTTCAAGATCGCCGCGGCCTAACCGGAGTAGTACCCATGGCAAACCTTCTTAGGGAAATCGATGCGCGCACCAACCTGGCCGGCACCAACAAGCTGGAGATCCTACTCTTCAGTCTTGGGCAGGACGAGCGCAGCGGTCGCAGGGAAGTCTTCGGCATCAACGTGTTCAAGGTGCGCGAAGTCATGCGCACTCCGCCCATCACCGCGGCACCCGATATGCCCGCCGCCGTGCAAGGCATGGTGAGCCTGCGCGGGGCCCTGGTGCCCGTCATCGATCTGGCCAAATACACAGGCCTGGAAACCAAGTCGGTGTCGCAGGTGATGATCATCACCGAATACAACAACCACACCCAGGGTTTCCTGGTGGAATCCGTGGATACGATTTTGCGGCTCGACTGGTCGTCAATGAAAGTGCCGCCGGACATGCTAACCGCCAATTTAGGCGGGCTCGTGACAGCGGTCACGGAACTCAAGGACGGGCGCCTGGTCATGCTTATGGACGTGGAGAAGATCTTGTCGGAGACCACGAGCTACGATCACGAAGTCATTTTCAAGAGCTTACCCCAGATCGGGGTCGAGGACTGCGCGGTGGTCTACGCCGACGATTCCCACGTGGCGCGTAAGCAGATTCAACGCACCTTGGAGGCGATGAACATCAAGGGTACGGCGGCGGTCAATGGCGCCAAGGCTTGGGAGGAACTGGTTCGCCTGGCCGATTACGCACAGTCCATTCAGGCGCCGCTCAAGCGCTTCTTGCACGCGGTCATCACCGACGTGGAAATGCCGGAGATGGATGGCTACATGCTCACCAAGCGCATCAAGGCCGACGCACGCTTCAACGGTATTCCCATCATCATGCATTCTTCCCTTTCCAGCGGACAAAACCAAGGGCTGGGGAAGTCGGTGGGCGTAGACGAATACGTGCCTAAGTTCGAGCCTCAAAAGCTTGCCGCCACCATCTCCCGGTTGATCACCGCGAACGCGTAACGCAAGGCATCCCATGAGCACCCCCGCGCAAGAGGGCGAATCCCGGGCATCCGGCGCCCCGGGCAAGGGCGCCTCCAACACCATGGACGTCCTGCTGTTTTCGCTGGGGACTCAGGAGGTATTCGGCATCAATGTATTCAAGGTGCGCGAAGTCATGCGAGCGCCCAAGATTACTCCCACGCCCAACTTCAAGCCCGGAGTCCTGGGCGTCATCAGCATGCGCGGGCACATCATCCCGGTACTGGACCTGGGCGCTTTTACCGGTCTCAAGGGCGAATCCCACAATTCGCGCTCGACGCTGATGGTGACGCAATTCCACCACGGCACCCAGGGGTTTCTGGTGCATTCGGTGGATCACATCGTGCACATCGAGTGGAACAAGATCAAGGCTCCCGAGCATGTGGTGCCGGCGGGCAACGGATCGTTTGTAACGGGCATCACCGAGCTGGAAAACGGAACCCTGGTATCCATGCTGGACGTGGAGCAAGTCCTGGTGGAGGCCTTCGGAGAGAAAGAAATACCGGACATCGCGCCCCTTGGGGCCGGCCCCAAGGCCACGGTATTGCTGGTCGATGACTCTTCAGTAGCGCGCAAGAAGATCATTCAGGTGCTGGAAAAAATATCCGTGAACTACCAGCAAGCCGCCAACGGGCGCGAGGCCTGGGAAAGGCTCGATGCCCTGGCCCAGCGCTGTGCCGCCGAGGGCGGGCCTTTGCGCGATTACCTGAGCCTGATTCTCACGGATGTGGAAATGCCCGAGATGGATGGCTACGCCCTCACCCGCCAGATCAAGGCAGATGCGCGCTTCAAGGACATTCCCGTGGTGATGCACTCCTCCCTCTCCACGCAAACCAACCGCGCCATGGCGAGCAGCGCGGGGGCCGACGGCTACGTGGAGAAATTCGAACCCCTGGTGCTGGCCGACACCCTGCGCCCCTATCTATCGGGCTGAGCATCCTTGCAGTAAGCCTTTAGCGCCGATTGACCAACACATGAATTAACCTAGGAAGAACATCCATGTCCATGCTGCAAAACCTTCGATTAAGAACCCAACTGCTCCTGGTGATGGGGAGCGTCGTCCTGGGCTTCTCCGCCTTCGGCGTCGCGTCGTTTTATACTTTTGAGGAATTAGGCGTGGGCGGGCCCGAATATGACCGAATCGTGCGCGGCAAGGACTTGATCGCCGATGTGCTTCCGCCGCCCAATTACATCATCGAATCCTACCTAGTCGCCCTGGAAATGGTGCAACCCGGTACCGAGAAGGAATTCCCCGTACAAACCGAACGCCTGCGTACTCTGCGCAAAGATTATGAAACGCGCCACGCATACTGGAAAAGCCAAGCGCTGCCGCAGGCGCTGGCAGTCAAGTTCCTGGAGGAAGCGCACGCGCCGGTGCCGCGTTTTTTCGAAATCGCCGAAAAACGCCTTATTCCGGCCATCGGCCGCGCTGACGCCATTGCAATCGACGCGGCCATGCGCGCCCTGAAAGCGGAATACGAAGCGCATCGCAAAGCCATCGATGCGGTCCTAGCCCTAGCCAATGCCCAAAACGCGGAGACCGAAAAATCCGTCTTTGGCGCGCGGAAATTCGCGCATGTAGGGGAAATATCGATCTTCGTGGCCGCCATTGTTTTAGGGATGGGCCTATTCTTCGCGGTGACGGGGCCTTTGCTAAGACGCCTGAAGACCGTGCTCGGAGCCATGGAACGGCTCGCGCAGGGCGATCTCACCGCCCGCATCGAGGCCACCTCTAAGGACGAGATCGGCGACTTGCAGCGCTCGATGCGAAAGATGAGCGATAACCTCCGCGCCACGGTAAGCTCGGTACGGAATAGTTCCGAACAGGTATCTTCAGCCGCGACCCAACTCTCCGCCAGCGCCGCTCAGGTGAGCCAAGCCACCCAGGCTCAATCCGAGGCGACCAGCGGCACGGCGGCCTCGGTGGAAGAAGTGACGGTATCCATCGGCTCCATGGCACAAAACGCCGAGGAAGTTAGAACCCTAGCCAACAACAGTTTGACGCAGACCGAGCAAGGCAACGCTAACATGGGAGAACTATCGGGCGAGATCGAGAAGGTGGAAGACGCTGTTTCCGCGATCGCCGAATCGGTGAGCGCCTTCATCAAGAGCGCCAACACCATCACCCAGATGACCAAGCAGGTGAAGGATATCGCCGAGCAGACCAACCTCCTCGCGCTGAACGCCGCCATCGAAGCCGCGCGCGCCGGCGAGCAAGGCCGCGGCTTCGCCGTGGTGGCCGACGAAGTGAGGAAATTAGCCGAGAAGAGCGCGCAATCGGCCTCCGAGATCGACGCCGTGACCCAAACCTTGGGCACACAATCGGTGCAGGTGGAAAAGGCCATCGGCCAAGGCCTGGAATCCCTCAAATCCTCGCGCGGTCACGTGGGCGTGGTGGTCAAAGTGCTAGGAGCCGCCCAGGAGTCGGTATTGAGCGCCACGCGTGGCATCGCGGACATCGCCAACAGCGTGAAGGAACAGACCACCGCCTCCAACGACATCGCCAAGAACGTGGAGAAGATCGCGCGGATGGCCGAGGAGAACAACGCCGCAGTGAGCGAGACCTCGAACGCGGCACGCACGTTGGAGGGGCTCTCCACGCAATTGCTGGGCGTGGTCAGCAAGTTCAAACTCGCGGCGTGAGGAAAGAATTTTCACCACAGAGGCACAGAGACACAGAGGAAACCTAAGACTCGTCGAGACAGGGAAGTTTCCCTTATGGAATTTAGCTTTTCTCTGTGCCTCTGCGCCTGTGGTGAATGCCTTGGATTTTCAAATCTAAACGTTGTAGACTAGAGTTAGTCCACATTTAGGAGCGATCGCTCATGTCCGGCCCAATCAATATTCACGAAGCCAAGACACACTTTTCCAGGCTTATAGACGACGTGGGCATGGGAAAAGAATTCATCATCGCCAAGGCCGGTAAGCCCGTTGCCAAACTGGTTCCGCTCACCGAGAAGAAAGCGCCCAGAAAACCGGGATTCCTGAAGGGAAAACTTCGCATCTCGGACGACTTCAATGCCCCCCTTCCGGAGGATATCCTCAAGGCATTCGAGGGACGCTAATGAGACTGTTGCTCGACACGCAAATCTATCTATGGTTTCTGGCGGATTCCAAAAAACTATCCAAGGCGGCCCGCTTGGTCCTGGCACGGGCCGACGAAATTTATGTAAGCGCCGCGAGCGTCTGGGAGGCGGCGATCAAAATCGGTACAGGCAAGTTAAGCGGTTCGGTGAACGACCTCGTGGCGGGGATTGCCGAGAGCGGTTTCAAGGAGTTGCCAGTGAGCGCCGCCCACGCCGCTGCGGTTGCGAACCTGCGAGACCGGCATCGAGATCCATTCGACCGGCTACTCCTCGCCCAGGCGATCACGGAACCCCTGCGTTTAGTCACCGCCGACGATACTCTCGCGAGTTACACAGACCAGATCATCTCGGTGTAGGCCAAGATCAAGCCTTGGCACGAATTAGAAGACCCCATGTCGTGTCCCCCGCCGTGTATCGAGCCCACGAACCGTTTTTCTCCCTTCGCCCTCCGGAAGAGGGGCGGGGGTGAGGGAGGTTCGTGGGTAGGGCTGGGGATGAGGGAGATTGAGTTGCGTTCCGTTCAAGTGTCCAGACACCGAGGCACTCTTTAGACACCATGGAGTTCCCCGTTTCGCTAACATCGAACGCTAGGCACTGCGAAAGCTCAAACAACTCGATCTGGGCAAGCGATGGCGCGCAGGACGCGGAGATCGTGGATTATCACTGAGAGAAACAACCATGACTAGAAAATTGAAACCGGTTTCGCCTGAAGAAATGCTAGCGGAAGAGTTCCTGAAGCCCCTGGGAATGAGCAATTAGCGCTTGGCGAAGGAGATCGGTGTATCCGCGCAGCGCATCGGCGAAATTGTCGCCAGCCGGCGCGCCGTTACCGCCGATACCGACCTGCGGCTTTGCCGGTTTTTCGGGCTCTCCGATGGTTGGTGGTTGCGCTTGCAGGCCGATTACGACACCGCGATCGCACGGTCAGCAATGGCAAAAACTTTGGCCAAAATTAAGCCCGTCAGCCCAGGCGCTCGGACTTTCGCCCGCTGTGGCGAATGTGCTCAATGATCACCGCGTTAGTAGCGGCCCTGTAAAAAATCAGATAGCGTCCGAATGGAACCTGTCGTACCCCTTCACCGTATACTGGCTTTAGCGGCGCCGCAAAGGGCTGAAAGGCGATGGTTTCGCAACGCCTTCGTAGGTCTTCAATAAAACTCACCGCACGGACAGGGTTGTCTCGTGCGATGAAGTCACCTATTTCCTCCAGATCCAGAATCGCCCGCTCGGAAAACTCACAACGCATTACCTCTCCACCGGAGCGGAAGGGATCATGTTGCGATACTTAGCTTGAAGCCGGTCCAGGACTTCATCGGCGGGAACCGATGGGCGAGTGTCGTGCCGGCTCTCGGCGATGGCTTGTTTGATCTCTTCGGATTCCCGCAAGCGCTCCCGTTCCTCCTCCTCCAGAAGGCGTAGAGCATCCCTCACTACCTCGCTTGCGCTCGCATAGCGTCCGCCGGCAACCTGATTCTTGATAAACTCCTCGCAATGCTCATCCAGGGTGTAATTCGATGGCATGGATACCTCCTTCACTCCGCTGGCCAAACTACTTAAGACTGCCTGATGATACACGCGGCGCAAGGATGTTCGAATCGGCGCCCTTTGCGTCTTTGCGTTGAAAGGATTTTATCCTTACCGTGGCCACACGGCCAGCCCTTGCCAGCAGCACTTGCAAAGTCTCTGGCCAAAGCCTTTCAGTCAAACTCCAGCTTATTCTCCAACGCATAGCGCACCAGTCCCGCCAGACTTTCCACTCCCAGCTTATCCACGATGCGCCCCCTGTGGGCGCTGACGGTCTTCACGCTCAAGCCCAGTTGCCCGGCAATTTGGGTGGGAGATTTTCCCGCCACCAGCAAGCCGCAAATTTCCAATTCACGGTCCGCCAGGCTACCGAACACCTATGATAGGATGGGATGGCGATTCTGATTACAGCCAGGGCCGAACGTGGATACGCTTCAGGAAATCGAGCAACTTCTGTCAAGGATGACCCGTGCCGACAAGGCCCAGGTGCTGCAATGGGTAGCCCGTGATCTCGGCGATGCCTTTCCGGGCATCGACAGCGATCCCGCGATCTGCGGAGGCGAACCGCGCATTGTTCGGACTCGCATTCCTGTGTGGATTCTAGTCCGCGCAAAAGATCTAGGGCTGAGCGAATCCGATCTTTTGAAAAGCTATCCGGCGCTCCGGGCGGAAGACCTCGCGAATGCCTGGGCCTACGCTCGCGCGCACCACGAGGAAATCGAGCAGCAAATCCTTCTGAATGAATCTGCGTGAATGGTTCGGCTCTACACCAACGAAAATTTTCCTCTCCCCGTAGTGGAGGAGTTGCGCAGGCTCGGCCATGATGTGCTCACAACTCTTGAAAGCGGCAAGGCCGGGTTGGCCATTCCTGACGCAGAGATGCTAGCGTTTGCCGCTAAGGAATTGCGTGTTCTATTGACCTTCAATCGCAGGCATTTCATTCGCCTGCATGGCGACAACTCAAACCATGCAGGAATCGTCGTTTGTACCTTCGACACCGACTTCGCCGGCTTGGGGGGACGGATCCATTCGGCTCTCGAATCCATGACCTCACTGGCCGGTAACCTAATCCGCGTCAATCGTCCAGGGTAGCTCCAAAGCGGCCACCAGAGAGAATCAACACCCAAAATCTTCGCCACGGAGCACAGAAAAGAACTAAATCCGTATGCAGGACTATCCCAATAAACCTGGCATTTCTTCGTTCCTCTGCGTCCGTGTGGTTAACGCCTTTGAACGCCTCTCAGTCGAACTCCAGCTTGTTCTCCAGCGCATAGCGCACCAGCCCCGCCAAGCTTTCCACTCCCAGCTTATCCACGATGCGCCCCCGGTGGGCGCTCACGGTCTTCACGCTCAAGCTTAGTTGCTCCGCGATTTCGGTGGGAGATTTTCCCGCCACCAGCAAGCCAAAGATCTGGAGTTCCCGGTCCGAGAGGTCCGCGTGCGTACGTTGCGGATTTTGGCGGCGCAGTTCCGCGCTCAGCACCTCGCCCACCTGCGCGCTCACGTAGGTACCGCCTTCGGCGATCTTGCGGATCGCCACGATCAGATCGGCGGGATCGCAAGACTTGTTGAGAAAGCCCGGTGCGCCGGCCTTCAGCGCGCGCACGGCGTATTGATTTTCCGGAAAGCGGGTGTAGATCAACACGCCCAGATCCGGCCAGCGGGCTTTAACGTCTTTCAGTAAATCCATGCCGCTGCGGTCCGGCAGGCTCACGTCGAGCACCAACACGTCAGCCTCCGTTATTGCCAGCACGTCCATGAGTTGCGCGCCGCTGCCCGCCTCGGCCACGATCCGCAAGCCGGCATCGCCTTCCAGTGTCATGCGCACGCCGCGCCGTACCATGGGATGGTCGTCCGTCAATATGACCTTAATCATCTTGAATTCCCCAAACGTCCTCAACGCAAAGACGCAAAGGACGCAAAGGAACCCCGTGGAGATTTTCTTTGCGTCCTTTGCGTCTTTGCGTTAATAGCCTTTGGCATCTTGGAAAATAAGGCTCAAGCCACACCATTGCGAAATCTAGAGTCACGTGCGAGCCTCCCCAACGAAGGCCGCCGTGCGAGGGAAAGATGCCGAGACCAACGTGCCCGGATCGGCGCGCTTGATCTCGAACACCCCGCCCAAGTCCACGATGCGCTGGCGCATGCCCGTGATGCCATGGCCCTCGCGGCTACCGGGTGGCGGGCGTTCGATGCCCGCGCCGTCGTCGCCCACCTCCAGCACCAGGGAATCGCCACGCACCGCCAGCGTCAGACGGGCATGCCGCGCCCGCGCATGCTTCACCACGTTGTTGAGGCATTCCTGGGCCACGCGAAAAAGCGCGAGGGCGATGCCCGCCTCGACGCGCTTGCCAATGGGTGCCACATTGGGCGTCACGCTCATGCCCGTGCTCGCCGAGAAATTCTCCGCCAGCATCTCCAGGGCGGGACCCAGTCCCAGGTGTTCGAGCGCCTGCGGCCTGAGCCCCTCGACGATGCGATCCAAGGACGTTTGCGCGGCCCGGACCAAGGCATCCACTTCGTCCGCCAAGTGCTTTACCCGAGCTGCCTCGGCCATCTTGTCCGCGCGCAACGGCTGCAAGTGCAAGCGCATCGCGGTCAGCAAGGACCCCAGATCGTCGTGGATCTCGCGCGCGATGCGGTGCCGCTCCGTTTCCTGTGCGGCTTGCAAGTGCTGGGCGAGTTCCTCCACGCGCTTGCTGAAGGATCGCAGCCTGTCTTCATCGGCCTTGCGCTCGCTCAAATCCATGGCGGCGAATACCACACCAAAGTCCTCCGGGAGTCCGACGACCTTGGACTGCGTAATGAGCACTGGAACTGCATGACCGTCCTTGCGAACCAACGCGGATTCGATGGCCCCCGCCGACTCGCCACGGACCAGCTCGCCCAACCGCGCGAGGTCCTGCTTGCGAATTAGGGTGCTAGCGAATGGCCGGCCAGCGAGTTCCCTTTCGCTGTAGCCGAGCATGGCGGCGGCGGCCTGGTTGATCTTCAGGATTTCCCCGTCCGGCCCCACCACGATGAGCGACTCGGACAAGCTCGACAACACATCCGTGACATGCAATCGCGACACCATGCTGCGGCCTAGCACGTCGGTCATGGAGTTGAAGGACTTCGCCAAGCGCCCGATCTCATCCTTGGAAGTAACCGGTGCGCGCTTCGATAAATCGCCTACCGCCATGATGGTATCGGCTACATCGGTGAGGGCACGAATAGGCTGGATGATGGAACGGTAAAGCAGCACGCTCAAAGCAACCACGCATAGAGCCGCGGCCGAGATTGAGGCAGCCAATGCCCGGCCAGCACCGCCGACAGCGTGCGCCAGGCCTTCATCGGTGGCGCGGGTACGCAGTATCAGAGCGTGTTCCTGCATCACGTAAATCGCGCCCGCGACCAATACCGCCATCAGTGCAGCGGCGCCAATCACGAGCTTGGTGGAAATATTGAGACGCACGCTTATCGTTTGAATACAAAGTTCCTTCACCACAGTGCAACACTGCCCCTATGCGTCCATCGCGGCCCTCACTGGCCTACGCCATTACACAGAAAAACCCACCGCTCGCATGGCACCCATCCGCCGCGTCAATGCAAGGTCAATCCCTTGCGCATCAAGCATCAACGGAGGCGCGGCGAAAAACTCCAGGGGTCCTTAAGAAAATTCTCCATCCCTCCAGGAGAAATTTCCGCGGCCTTCGCGGAAATTTCTTAAGGTACTGATTCCATATAACTTTGTGGCCCCTCAATTGCAACATGAGGGGCATGGCAGCGCGGACTCTTAGGTGCCCAGACCGCAGGCGATTGGAAGGGATTCGGGCATTACCTCTTATTAACTTGAAGGAGCATTCAAATGGCTATCAAGAAAGTACTCGTATGCGATGACAGCGCGGCGGACCGCAAAAACGTAGAGCAAGTGGTAACCGGCGCAGGTTGCGTGGCGATTACCGCCTCGAACGGGAAGGAAGCCCTGGAAAAGGCCAAGTCCGAAATGCCCGACCTGATCTTCATGGACATCATCATGCCCAACATGGATGGTTACGAAGCCTGCCGCATGCTGGCCAATACCCCGGAAACCAAGAGCATTCCGGTGATCTTTGTCACCAGCAAGGGCCAGCAGGCCGACAAGGTCTGGGCACAGATGCAAGGCGGGAAGGGTTTAATCTCAAAGCCTTTCAAGACCGAGGAAATTCTCGAAGCGCTGAAAGCCGCCTAAACACTACGCCGCAATTCAAGGGGCGGGGGGGGGGGG
>JBJXGQ010000224.1:0-9488 GCA_046160525.1 Burkholderiales bacterium | reverse complement strand
ATCGCGGGCTTGTTGCGCAGTACCGCATGAATGCTGGAAACGCAGGCGGTGATCATGTCCACTTCACGGTCTGCGATCATCGGTAGAGAAAACGCGGCAGTGGCGAACGTTAATGCGGCAAACACGGACCCGACCGCCGTGCCGATCGCGAGGAACTCGGCCAGCATACCTGTGTCGTTCGCTTCCACTGGAAAGAACGCGTTGATCATCATGCCCGCGCGCGACCACAGCAACAGAATCACCAGTTGCGCCAGCGCGAATAGGCCGGCTTGTCCCGTGACCCGGCGCGCGAGCACAAAAGATTGCCGTAACGTCGGTGTACGCCCCGCGCCGAGTTCGCGGCTCACGCAATACAAACCGACGGCGATCAGCGGCGCCACGAACACGAAACCGGACAGCAGGGCCGCCAGCAAGGCGAATCTGCCGAGCGACCACGCCAGTGCCGACACCGCCACGCTGGCCAGCATGATGACAATTCCGAAGATCATCGAAAGTCGCGGCGTGCGCTTGAGATCCTGCCAGCCGAGCCGCAGCCATCGCAAGGGAGCCCCGGGTGCGAGGCGCGCGCAAGGCACCACGAAGGGTCGTTCGGCTTCCGGCAGCGGCGATTCCGGGTTTCCTTCCATGGGTTCTCGAGGCCAGCTAGGGATTGCGTAGCGCCAATCCTACGCTATTGGCCGCTTGGCGCAAAACGCCAGGGGCCGGTTTCGACGTACCCAACGCCAAGTTCAACCGCGCCGGTAATTACCGCCTTCCACAGTGAGATCAAGGCGTGGGCGAATCCTTAAACCGGCGAATAATGCCTTCAGTAACCACTCCACGCCTCAAAGACGGCTAACATTGCACTCTTACCCATCATACCCTCGATAGATTCATGCGCCTTGTCGTGTTACTAATACTGGCCCTTTCGGTCATGCCCGCTCGCGCTGAGGGGCACGACCACCATGGGACCGCCGGGTGCGACCAATACCCCTGGGACATGAACCGCGAGTGGTCGCTGATGATCACCGATCCGTTTCCCATGCAATCCGTCGTGGCAATGGATGTGGAATCTCGCTATGTTCCGCTGGACCGGCGCGTGCAATTCGCGCTGCACCCCTCGGCCAAGGTCAAACTCGCCGTCACGCCACGGAAAACTCCTGCGGCCACCACCTTCGCGGGGATGGGGCTCATCAGGCTTCCCTATGGCAAGAAGTACAGAATCTCTACCCGCGAGGCTGTTTGGATCGATGTGGCGGGCCCAGCGGGACTGGTTCCGGCCACCAAGACCGCGATGCTCGGTGGCTGTGAACGCCTGGTGAAAACCGTGATATTTCCGTTGGAGAGCGAGACCGACTATTGGCTCCAAATCACAGGCAGCGCGAATTCGGTCATCACGCTGCTCATCACCCTGGATAGATAACGCATGGACTGGATGAGAACGCTCAGTGCGCCGCGCGGAGTCTTCGCACTCATGTTCCTGGCCTGCGCCGGGCTGATGGGCTTCGGGCTTTATTTGCAGCACGTATTGAAGTTGGAGCCTTGCCCGCTGTGCATTCTGCAACGCTATGCGTTCATCGCCGCCGGTATCGCTGCGCTCATCGCGGCCCTGCATAATCCGAAGAAGTGGGGGCGGCGCTTCTACGCACTGCTCGTCTTAGTCTTCTCCGGCGCGGGCGCGGGCGTTGCGGGGAGGCAAGTTTGGTTGCAGCATAACCCGCAAGTCTCGGCCGAATGCGGGCCGGGTTTGGAATACATGCTCGAGTCTTTTCCGCTATCGCAAGTGTTACCCATGTTGTTCAAGGGCGAAGGCGATTGCGCCAAAGTGGTGTGGCAGTTCCTCGGTCTTTCGATTCCCGAGTGGGCGTTGGTCTGGTTCGTCCTATTGCTGTTAGCGGCGCTGTGGGTGGCCTTTTCCCGGGACGCTAGTTCACCGCCGCCTTGAGAAAGCGGCCAGCAGCGGCATCGATCTCTACCGTCGCGGTGTAACCGCCGGGCAACAGCATCTGGTACGTGTATTGGGGCTTGCCGGAGAAGCTCACTGTCAATTCCATGGCCAAAATCCTGGCGGGGCCAACGAAAATTAGCGGCGCCGCCGCACGCGCTTTGTCCTCGGGAAATACCGCGCGCTCGTACATCTCGTAACGGTGTAACCCGGACTTACTCTTGAACTCGAATTTCTGCGGCTTGGACGCGTCGCAATAGGTCTCTCCGATTTTCCCGTCCTTCGTCAACAGAAAAATGGCATAAGGGGGCTGCGGCCCGCCACCGGATTGGCGCCACCCCGTGATGATGCCCGGATGGGCGCTCAGGACCGAGGCGATACAAAAATCCAAGGGGCCGCCGGGTTCGGTGGTGTCAGCGGCAACGGCTTGCGAATGTGCGGTAATACAAAGAAGAAAGGCGATCACGATCTTCAGCATGCGCATTTTGTCTCCAGGAAACAACGATGGGTACGAGATCCGGCATCCAGGACTACCGTTGCAGCAAGAAGTCTACCGCCAACGCCGCCAGCGAACGCATCCCGGGAAGCAGCGCCGATTCGTCTATGAAAAAGCGCGGTGAATGGTTGGGTGCCGCGTTTTCCATGTTCTCATTCCGGGGCGTCACGCCAACGAAGTAGAACATCCCTGGAATTTGCTGCTGAAAGTAGGAAAAATCCTCCGCCACCATGGTGCGCTGTTGGACTCGCAGGCCCGATTGCGTGGCCACTCGCTTGAGCGTAGGGATCATCCGCTCGGTCAATGCCACGTCATTGTTAGTGACGGGCGCGGCCTTCTCGATCTTGACTTCGGCCTGTGCGCCGTTGGCCTGTGCGATGGCCTCGGCGATTTGCTTGATGCGTGCGTGTACTTCGTTTCGCATTTCTTCGTCGAAGGTGCGGATGGTGCCCGACATTTCCACTTGGTCGGGAATGATGTTCTTGCGCGCACCGCCGTGAATGGTGGCGACGGTAACCACCGCGGGCTCCTTGGATACATCGAGCTGGCGCGCAACGATGTTCTGCAAGCCCGTGATGATCTGCGCGGAGGTCACCACGGGGTCGATACCCTTCCACGGCCATGCGCCGTGGGTTTGGCGGCCCTTCACGGTGATGTAGAGCCAATCGGCACTTGCCATCAGTGGTCCTGCCCGGTAAGCCACCACGCCTGCCGGAATGCCCGAGATGACGTGCAATCCAAAGATCGCCTCGGGCTTCGGGTTACTCAGTACGCCTTCCTTCACCATCAAGGGCGCGCCACCTTCTTCTCCGGGCGGCGGGCCTTCCTCCGCGGGTTGGAAGATGAACTTGACGGTGCCGGGAAGATCTTTCTTCACGCTGGCCAAGGCCTCGGCCACGCCCATGAGAATCGCCACGTGCGCATCATGCCCGCAGGCGTGCATGACACCTACTTCGTTGCCCAGGTACTGCGCCTTCGCGCGCGACTTGAAGGGGACATCCACTTCCTCGGTCACTGGTAGCGCATCCATGTCCGCACGCAACGCGACAACCGGCCCAGGTTTTCCGCCCTTGAGAAGGGCCACCACGCCGGTGCGCGCGACTCCTTCCTGCACTTCCAGGCCCAAGGCCTTGAGATGACTGGCGACCAGTTTCGCCGTGCGTACTTCGCGGTTGGAGAGTTCAGGATTCTGGTGAATATCGCGCCGCCAAGCGATGGCCTTTGCCTCCAGCGCGCGCACGCGCTCATCGACTTGCACGGACAGATCTTGCGCGGCGGCGGATACAGCGCACAACCCGCTTACAACCAGCATGATCAAACGATTCATTTCTAACCCCTCCTATTTGGGTGCCGGAGATGTTTCCACTACCGAGGCGGGCGCGCCTGCTTCGGTTGGTTGTGTTACGAAGGCAATACGGGTGAGCCCTGTGCGTTGCGCCGCTGCCATGACTTGCGCGACTTTTTCGTATTCGGTCTTGCGGTCGGCGCGCAGATGCAGTTCCGGAGGGTTTTGCGGGCTCCCGGCTAGCGCCGCGCTAAAGCGCGCTTCGACTGCCTCGAATGCTACTAGCTCGCCATTCCAGAATAACTGCCCGGCTTGGTCCAGGGCCAGATTGATGACCGTGGGTTCCTGGTCGAGTTTGGTGCTTTGCACGCGCGGTAATTCGATGGGCACGGCTTGGTGAAACAAAGGGGCGGTGATTATGAAGATCACCAGCAGCACCAACATCACGTCCACCAAGGGCGTGGTGTTGATTTCCGCCATGGGCTTGCCGCCGATGTCTTCGTCGAAGGATCCGAAAGCCATGGCCGCTATGCCGCTTGCACGGGCTTGAGCGCGCGCACTTGCCCCATGCGCACAGTCTCGCCGGTGGTGAAGTAGGCGTGCAGATCATGCGCGAAACCATCCATCTCCGCCAGGATAAGTCCGATACTGCGCGTGAAGGCGTTGTAGGCGAGCACGGCGGGGATCGCCACGAAAAGGCCCGCCGCCGTCATGATGAGGGCTTCGCCCACGGGGCCTGCTACTTTATCCAGCACCACCTGGCTTTGCCCCGTAAGTCCGATCAGCGCGTGATAAATGCCCCACACCGTGCCAAACAAGCCGATGAAGGGCGCCGTCGCACCCACGGATGCGAGGAACACTAGCCCGCGATCGATGCGTGCCTTGGAACGCGTGAGCCGCTGGCGCAACGCGCGCGTAATGAATTCACTCGCGGACACGCCAGCGCCCACGCTTTTCGTGGCGCGCTGAAGGTGTATCTGCGCTGCCTGGGTCGCGGTGGCTGCAAGCGCGGAAAAGATTCCGCTGCTGTCCGCCTTGCGCGCGGCCTCGAGCGCTTCGGGAACCGTTTGCGCATTCCAGAAGGCGTCCACGGCTTTCTCCGCCGCGCGTCTCAAGCGAAATTGAGCGACAACCTTCACAACGATAAGATACCAACTCGCCACGGACAACAACAACAAGATGATGGCAACGCTTTGTATGATGGCATCGCCATGGGTCCAAAACGCGAGGGGGGTGAACTGCTGTTGCATGAGAATTCCTTAGCTTTCCATTTTGAAAATCACGGGCACGATGACATAGACCTGCTCGGCTCTGCCTTCCTCGCGATAGGGTTTGAACAAGGCCCCCATTACGGCTTTCTTGGCGGCTTCGTCCAGGCGCGGCTTGCCGCTGGAGAGCTGGATCGCCACATCCACGGCGTGTCCCTGCTCATCCACCAAAGCGCGCACCATGACCTTACCCTGCTCGCCCAGACGGCGTGACATCATCGGGTAAGCCGGGTCGGGTGCGCGAATGAACTCCACCTTGGCTACGGTCCTGGGCCCTGGCGGCGCGGCGGCCTGTACCTTGGGAGCCGGGGGGGGCGCTGGGGGCGCCTCGGATTGCGGGGGAACAACATAGGTGGGAGCTTCCACCACCACCGGAGCGCTGGGTGCTGCCGTCATCACCGGCGCGGGCGGCTCTGGCACTACAGGTTTTTCCTCCACCCTAGGCTGGTGGACCGGGGGCGGGGACTCTAGCTTTCGCTCCACGATTTGAGGTTTTGGAGGAGGGGGAGGCGGCGGCTCTTCGGCAGGCACGACTTCCGGAGGCTTCGGTGTCTCCTCTTGAATCAGCTTAACCTCCACCGGCTTCCACAACCTGAGCCACTCGGAACGCGGTGTCCAGGTAGCAATGGCGTAGAGACCTGCCACGTGCAGGATCATGACCACGGCGATGGAAAACCACGTGCCTCGCCGTTTTGGCCTCGCATCGAAAATATCAACCCCCGCCACCTGATAGGCAGCGGCCGGGTTGGCCATTGAGCTGGCCAGTAATCCCACGAAATCTCCTCGTTCCCTGTAGCGCTTTGACCCACCCGGATCGAAATGGATGGTTCTGGCGCACCCTCTATGACGCAACTGGCTATTGTCCGTTCACGCCAGAGGTCCCGCAAGGGCAAGAGATTGGGATTTATTCCCGGTCTTCAAGGTTAGCGCTTGGTACTGGCCGGAAGTAATTCGATCACGCTCATCCGAGGGGGGCTGCGTGTTGAAGCCTACCGCGGCAGCTTAGTTCTTCTTGCCGCCCGTTTCGGTGCCGGGGAGTTTCATGTTCGTTACCGACCCCCGTGACTTGGATGGGTCGAATTCTTGCGGCTTCCCCTTGCAGGCGCGGTTGGAGTACTCGACTTTGCCCTCGCTATCGACGCATTTATAGAGTTTTTCTCCCGCCGCGGAAGTTGTGGCGAAGATAATTAAAGCAAGGACGTAGAAGTAGCGCACGGGAGATCCCAGGTGAATTGAGGCCCCATGCGTAACGGCGCTGCGAAGCGCGCCTGAAGGGTGCAACAGCGGCTAGACCGCCGAGTCCAGGCGCAGACGCTCGAAAAAATCGTTGCCGAATCCCAGCTCGCCCAAAATCGCTTGGGTATGTTGTCCCACCCCAGGCACAGGATCCATGCGAGCTTCCACGTCCTTCATGGTTACGGCGGGGATCAACGCTTGCACCGGCCCGTTGGGAGTATCCACGTTGCGCCAGCGGCTACGCGCCTTGAACTGCCCGTGCTCCCAGAACTCTTGCATGGTGTTGAGCCGGGCGCTGGCGATTTGGGCTTGGTCCAAGCGCTCCACCAATTGCCCAACGGTGAGCTTGGAAAACTCAGCGCCGATGATCTCGCTCAGGGGTTTGCGGTTGGCGTCGCGGTGGGCATTGGAATCGAACCTCGGATCGGTGGCGAGTTGCGCCTGATTCAGAACCGTGGCGCAAAAGCTGGCCCATTCGCGCTCGTTCTGGATGCCGAAGAACACTGTCTTTCCATCGCCTGCCGCGAAAGGTCCGTAGGGGTAGATGGTGGCATGGGTAGCACCCGTCCGCTTCGGGGCACTGCCCCCGTAGTTCGTGAAGTAGGCGGGGAAGCCCATCCACTCTCCCAGCGCTTCAAACATGGAGACATCGAAGCTCGTGCCCTTACCCGTGCGTCCGCGCTGAAAGAGCCCGGTCAAGATACCCGTGTAACCATACATGCCGGCTGCGATATCGGCGATGGAGATACCAGCCTTGCTGGGAGTATCCGGCGTACCGGAAATGGAAACCAAACCCGATTCGCACTGGATCAGCAAATCGTAGGCTTTCTTGTCGCTGTAGGGCCCGTCGGGACCGTAGCCCGAGATGTTGCACGCGATAATACTCGGATACTTCTCCAGCAGCGCGCCGGACCCGAGTCCCAAGCGCGCCGCCGCGCCAGGGATGAGGTTCTGCACGAATACATCGGCCTTCGAGAGCAAGCGGTGCAAGATCTCCGGCGCATCCGGGTGCTTGACGTCGAGCGTGAAACTTTCCTTGGAGCGGTTTAGCCAGACGAAATGGGAAGACTGGCCCAGCACCGTCTTGTCGTAACTGCGCGCGAAATCGCCCGCGCCCGGACGCTCAATCTTGATGACGCGGGCACCCAGGTCAGCCAGTTGGCGGGTGGTGAAGGGCGCGGCGACGGCTTGTTCCAGCGATACGACGGTGATGCCTTGAAGGGGGAGCATGCCAAAAAGCTAGGGGCTAGGATCTGGGGGCTTGGGAGAGCGTGGTTGGGCCACGCCGATCATCGAATCGCGGGTGACGAGTTGTGCCAGTTGCTCCTCGCTATAACCTTCCGTCCCCGCGGGGCGCTTTGGCAGCACCAGGTAGCGCATGTCCGCGGTGGAGTCGTGCACGCGGATCACCACGTCATCGGGAACCGTGGTGCCAAACTCTTTCAACACCTCGCGCGGCTCGTTCACGGTGCGCGAGCGGTAGTTACGGCTCTTGTACCAATCGGGCGGAAGCCCCAACAACCATCTCGGGTAACAGGAGCATAGCGTGCACACGACGACGTTGTGAACGGCATCGGTGTTCTCCACCACCACCAGCTTGTAAACACCCTTGTCGATTCCGAGGGACTCGACAGAGTCGTTGCCTTCGCTGATTAGGCGCTGCTTGAAAGCGGGATCCGTCCATGCGCGGGCGACGACACGAGCACCCAGCACCGGCGAGCGGCTATCCATGTCCTCCACCTGCTTGCGAATTTCTTCCGCGCCGAGATGGCCTTTTTCGATCAGCAATTCGCGGATCGCGATTTCCATCGCACGCCAATAAGTGATGCTATCGTCCAGGTCCGGCCGCGGGGGATTGTGGGGTGCGTGGTCGTGCTCGTGATCATGGTGATCGTGGTGTTCGTGTGCCATGGGTCAATCTCCCGGTTCCAGCCAGTGCTGGTAGATCTCGATGTCGATGCTGTCCCGGTCATTCCCCCGGTAGGCCGGCCACACTTCCTCTTGTAGGAAGCGCACCCGGTACAAGGGTTGTTTAGGCGTGCCTGGGCGTGCGTAGGCAAGCTCTTCCGGGTTTGCGTAAGCGCCGCACAAGCGCTCGATCACGCCGCGCTTGCCGCGAATGTAGTAAGGCGTGCGCACATGTCCAATGGGAAAGGCCGCGCGCACAGACACGGCGTCACCCGTCTTGAAGCGCGGTGCGTGCGCTTTAGCCATGGCCCCTCGCCTTCGCCTCTTCGATCTTGCGGCCTAGCTCGTCGATGGTGATGGTGCCGCGCTGTAGCAAGGTTTGGCCGATGGAGTAGATCCAGCGCTCGTAGTACGTCATGTCGTCGTAGGCCTTGGGGCCCAGGCCTTCGATGTTCTTACGCAGCTCGTCCACGGTCAGCATGCCTTTCTTGGACAGCAGCACCATGAGGGCATCCACGCGCTTTTCCCATAGGGCGTAATCGTGTTCGGCAGGATCGATGTGGCCGGCGGGTAATCCGCCCATGTCGTGGTGGCTGCGCATGTTCGCCAAGAAATTAATTGCGTGGGAACCAGTATAGCGCCGGAGTTACGCGGCAACACACTCCGAAACCACGCGTAACTCTTCCTTGCCGCCCATCATCAGGATCATCGTACCCACGCTCCCGCGCTTCGCGGCTTGCTTCCACGCGCCCATCCGGTCGCGGATGCGCGCGGCGGGCCCGATGAGCGCTACAGCGTCGATCAGGGAATCGGGCACGGCTGCGGCGGCTTCCGCTTTACGCCCGCTCAGGAACAAGTCTTGGATGGTGGCCGCCTCGGCTTCATAGCCCAGGCGCCGGGCGTAATCGTTGTAGAAGTTCTTCCCGCGCGCTCCCATGCCGCCGATGTACAGCGCCAGCCATTCCTTGATGGGCCGCCGGCATTGCGCGAGATCGTCTCCCATGCGCACCGGAACGTAGGGCGCGATGTCGAACTTTGACAGATCCTGTGGCCGCCCCGCGCGGCTCATGCCTTCTAAAACGTGCGGCTCGATCAGATCCGTGCGCTCGGGGTCCATCATCAGGGGCAGCACACCGTCGGCGATTTCTCCCGCCAAGGCAATTCCGCTCGGCGTGATGGCGGCGGTGAAGATAGGTAAATCGCGCCGGCCGTGAAGAATGCTCTTCAGCGGCTTGCCCAAGCCGGTGGAGCCAGGGCCGGTATAGGGAATCTGGTAATGCTCGCCCTGGTGCGTGAGCGGCGCCTCGCGCGCGAGAATGGCGCGGATGATGGAGACGTACTCGCGCATGCGCGAGAGCGGTTTGCCATAGG
>JBJXGQ010000223.1:0-4738 GCA_046160525.1 Burkholderiales bacterium | reverse complement strand
ACGCAAGCTTCCACGATGCTGGCCAGATCTTTCTCGGAGCGCAGGGGCCGGTCCAAATTGAGCAGCGCGGAAAGACGCCCAAGGTAAGGCGAGCGGTGTGGGATATGGGAAAGCGGGGCCGCCCGTTGTGGCTGGGTCATGGAAATTCCTTGTCAGGCATTTGCCGAGGAAGTATAGGCAGATTGCCAAGTACCGGCAAGTGGGAATAAGAAGAGCTGTACTCGCTCCTTTGGCACGCGGTGTATCAGCATCGGTGGTTTTGCCTTCCCTCGCGTCCTTGGCGTCCTTCGCGGTGAAATGCCTTCATCCTGTATTCCGCAGCCGGGCTGGGGAAAATCCGCTCACCCTTCTACAAGCTCAGGGCGAACGAAATTTCGGATGTTTATCCAAACGGTGAAGGATGCGAAGAGCCGTTCGCCCTGAGTAGAATATTCGTCCGCGGGCCGAAAGGCGTTGGCAAGAAACAGGGCTGGGGTTGTGTTAGCTTTCGGGGCGTTGCTTTCGGACAAAGACCGGCTAGGCACTGGTGCTTGAGAGCCCGTCCTCTGAGTATGGTTGAGGCATCGTCGGCGAAAATGGTGAGCCGCCTTGCACGCGGGTGCTTGCCACCGGCGTGCCGGTCCGGCATCCCGATTGAGAGATTGAGCATATCGACATGCCCGCGTCCGAGAGTGGCATTCACTCAAGGAGAACGCATGGCACAACGAGTAGACACGACGCGGCACAAGGCGGACGGCACCCCGGTGGAGCCGCTGAGCATCAAGCATCCCAACGCCGCGGGCATTGACATCGGCGGGGCGAGCCACTACGTGGCGGTACCCCCTGGGCGGGTAGGCAAGGGCGAATCGTTCGTGCGCGAATTCGGGCCGCACACCGAGGACTTGGGCGCCATTGCCGATTGGCTGGGTGCTTGCCGCATCGACACCGTGGCGCTCGAATCCACGGGGGTGTACTGGATCGCGCTGTATGAGCTTTTGCAAGCGCGCGGCTTCGATGTTTGGTTGGTCGATGCCAAGAGCGTTCGCCACGTCAAGGCGCGCAAATCCTGGGTTAGGAGAACGCTGATTAAGTCCGTTCGGCCTGATCGTGAGCCTGTCGAACTATCGAAGGGTGATCCAGGCAATGCGTTGATGTTACGAGGTCGTCCGTCCATGGTTCGACAAGCTCACCACGAACGGACGACCTAATCGGCAATTCCCTAGATGATGCGGTAAGGTTTGAAGAGGACCGGCCGGCACTCTTCTCTAGCGATATGCAGCGCTGCGATGGCGTATAGCAACTACATCGACCACGTGCTCTCCGTCGAGGATGTGATAAATCACTCGCCAATCGCCCACTCGCACGCGCCACAGATCATCGGAACCCTCCAGCTTACGAACACCGTCAGGGCGCGGGCTACGAGCAAGCGCCTCTATCTTCCTCAGGATACGCAATGCGATTGCCGGATCGATAGCCTCCATTTCCTTTCTCGCGGACCGCGCAAATGTAATGGAATACTCAAGCACGAAGCTTCCGCTTGGTCCTTGTCTCGAGTCGCTGCTTCACCGAAGACAGAGACTCTCTTGGTTCTTTGCGGCGCTTATGGGCAATGTAGGCATCATATAGATCTTCCCAAAGGAGCCCATGGCGTTTTAGGTCAATGAGGACCGACTTCTTCCGTCCAGCGCTGTCGACGAGAAATTCAACTCCCGGGATTTCCATGGCTATGTCCGCTCCATCAGGCATTTCGGTCCAATTAGTATAGCGAGTTCGTTGTGCTCGCAATTTAGCCTAGATAGGATTGCGCTTCGGTTTTCATATACTCAATTGCCGGAGCGTGGCGCGTGATGGTTTGATGCCGGAAGTCAATACAGGGCGTGGCCGCCAGGCCGCCGAGAGTAGAATCGCCGGCAAGCCCGCCTACAGGGTGGAAATCCGCGAGACGGCAGCAAAATCACAAGTTCCCCGGTACCGCGCGCGCCGCGCGGCATCGAGGGTGCGTTCCGGCAAGGGAGAAAACAATGAACACTGCATCAGCTAGCGTTGCCCAATTCGATCCTTACCATCTCAATCCCGCCAACATCGAGGAACCTCCTCGTGAGATGCGCAAGATTCTGGGCCGCATCGGTCCGGGCCTGGTGTTGTCGGCATCGATTGTCGGCTCCGGTGAACTGATCGCCACCACGACCTTGGGCGCCAAACTTGGCTACACGATGATGTGGCTGATCATCGTGAGCTGCTTGATCAAGACGATCGTGCAGGCCGCCATGGGCCGCTATGTCATCACCACCGGGGAAACGACCCTGACGTTTTTCTCCAAGGTGCCCGGCCCGAAGTTTCTGGTCAACTGGGTAGTGTGGGCCTGGTTCATTGCCACAGTGCTGGTACTGTTCGCGCTGGCCGGCATGTACATCGGTGTCGCGCAGGTCATGTTCGCGCTGGTACCCGCTGTGGAAGTCACCTGGTGGATATTGATTATTTTCGCCATCACCCTGGCGCTGCTGCTGGGCGGGGCCTATGGGCGGGTGGAAAAGATCGCCATGTTCAAGGTCGCGGTATTCACGGCCATCACGGTCCTCTCCGCCATTCTGATGATGACCGTTCCGGAGTATTTTTCGTGGGAGAAATTTTCCGGCGGTCTGATTCCCAGTCTGCCGCCGGGCAACGGCCTGGCGATCGCCATCGCGGTATTCGGGATCACCGGTGTTGCCTCTGGAGAGCTGTGTATCTATCCGTACTGGTGCATTGAAAAGGGTTACGCGCGATATACCGGACCGCGCGAGGACAGTGATGCCTGGCGCAACCGGGCCAATGGCTGGATACGGGTCATGCACGTGGATGTCGTGGTGTCGATGATCGTGTACACACTCGCCACGGTGGCGTTTTACCTCCTTGGGGCCGGCGTCTTGCATGGCATGGACCAGATTCCAGCCGGTACCAACATGATCCCCGCGCTCTCGAATGTCTATACGAAAACGCTGGGCCCCTGGTCGCTGTGGTTGTTCTACTTCGGGGCCATCATGATTCTCTACGGCACGGTGTTCGCCGTCACCGCGGGCAACGCCCGCATGCTGGCGGATTTTTCGCAACTGCTGAACGGCTACAAGAAGGACGACTACGCCCGGCGCACCTGGTACCGCGACCGCTACATCCTGATCATCAGCATGCTGGCGGTGGGATGTTATTTGATCTACGGCCAGGCACCCGTCAAACTGGTGGTTTGGACAGGGATGGGCCAGGCGGCGCTGCTGCCGATTGCCTCGTTCGCGACCATATACCTGATGTACCGGCATCTGCCACGGGAGATGCGCATGTCCAGTCGCATGATGACCTTGCTGTGGCTGGCGGCGATCGTCATTACGATATTCATCGTCCCCACGCTGTACATTGAACTCAAGAAAATGCTCTTCGCTTAACACCAGCCCGCATTTGTCACATGGCCGCCCTGAGTTCTGGATTGACCACTTGAGTGAACGATGCGGGCTTAGCCCGGCTGCGAAGTTCGATTGACATCAAAATTGCCGGGGAATAATGTGCCGCCGTCTTCTTTCCCAGGAAGTTGAATGCGCATCGTATGTCTCGGCGGCGGGCCGGCGGGGTTGTATTTCGCACTCCTGATGAAACAGCGTGATCCCGCCCACGAAATCACCGTCATCGAGCGCAACCGCCCCAACGACACTTTTGGCTGGGGCGTGGTGTTTTCGGACCAGACCCTGGGCAATCTTGCGCAAGCGGACGAGGCCAGCGCCCGCACAATTCTAGAAAGCTTCAATCACTGGGACGACATCGACGTCCACTTCAAGGGGCGCCTGATCACTTCCGGTGGCCATGGCTTTTGCGGGATCGGCCGGCGGCGCTTGCTCAACATACTTCAAGAACGCTGCCGCGAGCTGGGTGTGCGCCTGGTGTTCGAGCGTGACGTGGCGGACGACCAAAAAGCCGCGGAGGAGTACCAAGCCGATCTTGTGGTCGCGAGCGACGGTATCAACAGCCGCATCCGGGCGCGCTATGCCGAAACTTTCATGCCGGACGTGGAGACGCGGCGTTGCCGTTTCGTGTGGCTAGGTACGAAGAAGAAATTCCCGGCCTTTACCTTTGCCTTCGAGGAGACCGAGCACGGTTGGTTTCAGGCCCATGCCTATCAATACGATGGCGAGATGTCCACCTTCATCGTGGAAACGCCCGAGGAAGTTTGGTTGAAGGCCGGGTTGGACCGCACGAGCCAGGAGGAGGGGATCGCGTACTGCGAGCGCTTGTTCGAGAAGTACCTCGATGGCCATGCCTTGATGAGCAATGCCTCTCATCTTCGCGGTGCGGCCATCTGGATCAAGTTTCCCCGCGTGGTGTGCCATTCCTGGGTGCACATCAATCTTATTCAGGGACGTTATGTTCCCGTGGTGTTGGTGGGCGATGCCGCGCACACGGCGCATTTCTCCATAGGCTCGGGAACCAAGCTAGCGCTTGAGGACGCCATCGAGCTGGCGCGCAGCATGCCGGGCGAGGGGAAGTCGGATATTCTGCAAGCTCTGGAACGCTACGGACGCGCGCGCACCGTGGAAGTGCTCAAGATACAGAGCGCGGCGCGCAATAGCACGGAGTGGTTCGAGAACGTCAAGCGCTACACCTCCATGGAAGCCGAGCAGTTTGCCTATTCGCTGCTCACGCGCTCGCAACGCATCTCCCATGAGAACCTGCGCTTGCGCGACAAGGATTACGTGGAACGCTTCGAAGCCTGGACGGCGCAGCGTATGGGCGCGCC
>JBJXGQ010000222.1:0-2516 GCA_046160525.1 Burkholderiales bacterium | reverse complement strand
CGTGCGCGCTCTTACGCGTAACCGCGAGCCGTGCTCTTACTTGGGAATGATCGCTGTAGAGAGCGATATCCAGATCCACCGTGGAGATCGCGAACTCAGGTTGAACGTAGTCCTTCAGGTATATCGTTTGGGGTGGGGTACCGGGCATTCGGAGATAGGGTAATGGAGTGCGCGGAGTGTAGCGGATTCGCACGCTCACGACAGCGCGATTGACGCAGCTAGCCTTCGTCATTATCCTCGCGCGCAGTTGCTAAAGTTACCCAATCCCCAATCTGGAGAATTTCCATGAGAAGAACATTGGCGGCCCTAGCCGCCGTGGCATTTGCCCTTGTGGCCATGGCTGCACAAGCCGGCGTCGCCCCCGCTTTGGGTGGGAACAAGATGTCGGCATCCGGTGCCAAGATCGCCCCGCCCAGTAAACCCGCGGCGGAAGAGCAGAAAGAAGAGAAGAGTTCCGAGCAGAAAGAGCAGCCCAAACAGTAAGACTTCGCGGCGGGCGCGGCGGGGCAAGGCCGCCTCTCATCGTTCGTACGCGCCGCGTTGCCCCGGGAAAATTAGGGGCCCGTGCTGCTCGCGTGAATGAAATCCCGCAACAGGGGGTAGATGCCGTTTTGCCAGCGCTGGCCGCTGAAAACGCCATAGTGCCCCGCGCCGGTTTGCACGTGGTGCCGCTTCATGTAAGGCCGCAGGCTTGTGCAAAGATCGTGGGCGGCGAGCGTTTGCCCAACGGCGCAAATGTCATCCTTCTCGCCCTCGACTGTTAGCAGCGCGGTGCGGTGCGTAACTTCCTCGGAAACGCGCAGCGCACCTTTGCTTGTCATCACCGAATCGATGCCGAAACTGGGCCGCGTGTGGGTCAACCCCCCCAGCGCCATGACCGCGCACCAAGCGCCTATATGCCTGGTAGAGCAACGTTTACTCCGGTGAGGATCGGTAGTGCTGCACGGCAGTATCCATGCCACCGGCTAGCCGGTGGCGCGACCTTTGCGAAGCAGCGTGCAACACCACCGCTCGTCAGGCTCGAAAGGATCGCTCCCATGGCACGCGCCACCCTCACCATCAGCAGTAAGAACTACTCGTCATGGTCTTTGCGCGGATGGCTGATGGCACGCCTGTCTGGATTGGCGTTCGACGAAATCGTGGTTCCGCCCGGCGATGTCGCGGCGCGCGCGGAGATTCTGCTGCTGTCCTCGTCGATTCTCGTTCCCCGCCTGGAGCACAATGGCATCCACGTCTGGGATACGCTGGCCATTGGGGAGTATCTGAACGAAGTGCGCCCGAAAGCAGGGCTGCTGCCGAAGGACCGGGCGCAGGGGGATATCGAGCGCATCACCTCGGTCTGGCGTGAATGCCTGTCGCGCTACGGCGGGCCCTTCCTGTTCGGCGAGATCTGCATGGCCGATGCGATGTACGCGCCGGTCGTCACGCGCTTCCAAACCTACGATGTGAAGGTGGACAAGACGTGCGCTGCTTATTGCGCCCGGATACTCGCCCTGCCGGACATGAAGGAGTGGGCCGGGGCGGCGCAAGCCGAACCCGATGCCATCGACGAACTAGAGGCCGGGTTCTAAGGCGCGCCAGCGCGGAATTTACTAGTAGATGCCCTCTGAACGCCTTGCCCCGTAAACACGCGGGCTGGGCATCGCCTGGCCACCCAGTCCAGGGACTCATCAAAACCATTTCGGGTATGTAAGCCGCGTGTAATAGCGCTACCGCGATGATGTCTCCATGCCCGGCGGCAATCCCGCCACCGGGTTCTAGGAGACGACGATGAATCTCGCGGACCCCCCAAAGGCTTACAGCCACCCCTCCCCAGCCTGGCAGATTCGTTTGATGGCGCTGGGCTATCACATCCCGCGTTGCCTGCATGTCGTGGCGCAGTTGGACATCGCCACGCGCCTCTCTGAAGGCGGGCGAACGGCAAGCGATCTGGCCCTGGAAGCCGGGGCGCACGGACCTACCCTGCACCGGGTCCTGCGGGCGCTGGCCAGTGCAGGTGTCTTCAAGGAGACCAGTGGCGGCCAGTTCGTTAACACCAGCCTCTCCGAAACCCTACGCGCGGACTGCCCTGATTCCATGCGGCCGTGGGTACTGATGTATGGCGATGAAGCGTCCTGGCGCTCATGGGGTGAGTTCGCCTACAGCGTGCGCACGGGCGCGCCGGCTTTCGAGCATTTGTACGGCACCAGCCTCTTCGAGCATCTGGCGAGAGACCCCCAACAGTCGCGCATCTTCGATGAAGCCATGTCCGCCGTCACGTCCTTGGCCAGCGGCGCAATTGTGCGAGCCTATGATTTCTCCGATATTGGATTGCTTGTGGATGTGGGAGGCGGCAATGGAACCATGCTGTGCTCTATCTTGAAGGCGAATCCGGCCACACGCGGGATCGTATTCGACCTTCCTCACGTGCGTGCATCGGCGGCCGCCTACATCGCCCGCCAAGGGTTGGAGAATCGTTGCGAGTTTGCCGAGGGAGATTTCTTCAAGGCCGCACATCCCGGCGCGGATGCCTACTT